>JBBSPX010000066.1:0-14328 GCA_038258395.1 Gemmatimonadales bacterium
AGCCACCAGAATTTCCTCGTGCTTGGGCCCTGGTACCACGGCGGCTGGTTCCTCGAGGCGGGTGATTCTCTCGGCGCCGTGCGATTCGGCAGCGCCACCGGTGAGACCTATCGCCGCACCATCGAGGCACCGTGGTTCGCGTATTGGCTCAAGGACAAGGGCGATGGCAAGTTCCCCGAGGCACGGGTCTTCGATGCCGGCGCCCAGGAGTGGCGCTCATACGACTCCTGGCCGGCGCCGGGTGCGGTGAAGCAGAATCTCTACTTCCAGGCCGACGGCGGACTCTCATTCGATCCGCCTACTGATGGCAGTGGCTTCGACCAGTACGTGAGCGATCCGGCGCACCCGGTTCCCTACCGGCACCGCCCCATCGAGTGGACGTACGATCCGCGCGGCTCCGACTGGGACTATTGGATGACCGAGGACCAGCGCTTTGTGGACAGCCGCCCCGATGTGTTGGTATACCAGACGCCACCGCTCACCGAGGAGGTGACGGTCGCGGGATCGATTGCCGCCAAGTTGTTTGCCTCGACCACCGGGACCGACGCCGACTGGGTCGTGAAGCTGATCGACGTCTACCCGGACTCGATCGCCGAACGGCCGCGGATGGGCGGCTACGAACTCATGGTGGGGGGCGAGATCATGCGGGGTCGCTACTACAAGGGCTGGGACAACCCGCTGCCAATCCCCGCCAATGTCACGACGGCGTTCACGGTGGACATGCACCAGCAGGCGTACACCTTCAAGCCCGGGCACCGCATCATGGTGCAGGTGCAGAGCACATGGTTCCCGATCCACGATCGTAATCCGCAGACCTTCGTGCCGAACATCTTCGACGCGGAAGCCAAGGACTACAAGGCAGCGACCCATCGGGTCTATCGGACCCGTCAGTATCCCTCGCACCTGGAGCTCGACGTGGTCAATGGCACACCATAGCAACATGGCGTCCCGGCGCACGCGCTTCATGCTTCGCGCCGAGGGTGGTGCCGCGGGCGGGCTGATGGGAGCCGTCGCCGTCGCATTCATCTTCTTCATCGATGGCGCGATCCGCCTGCACCCTCTCGCCGTTCCCTCCGCACTCACGTCGGCATGGTTCGCCGGTGCGGGCGCCGGTTCGAGCGCACCAAGCGGGTTGAGTTTGGACTTCGCCAGCCTCCTTCATTTGCTTGTGTACACCATTGCCCACCTGCTGACTTTCGCGGCAGTGGGGGTGGGCGCGGCGTTCGTGGTGGATGGCTCACGATTCTGGAAGAGTGTCGGCATCGGCGCGATCTACGCCGGTGTCGTGTGTACGGCCCTGCTCTACCTCGTCGGCTCGATCAGGAACACACCGGTTGCACTCGACGTGCTCGGCTTGCAGCGTGTGCTGCTGGCAAACATGCTGGCAGGCGCGATGATCGGGGGCGCGCTCTATGTCGTGGAACACGGAGCAGAGCGGGACGTGGCGACGTGACGCAGGATCTGGGGTATGCTAGAATCCGAATCCGACAGCAATTCTCTTGCAAGGAGTGACCGTGGGACTGTTCGATGGAGTACTCGGTGGTGTCGTTGGCGCCAGCATGGCCGGCGTCGTAGGCAAGATGATCGAGGAACACGGTGGCATCCAGGGAATCGTCAGTCAGCTCGAATTGAGCGGATTGGGCGACACCGTTCGGTCGTGGGTCGGCAAGGGAGCGAATCACCCGGTGACTGGCGACCAGTTGCACGCCGCGCTCGGCCCCGACATGGTGACCCAGCTCGCCGCCAAACTCGGCATCACCCCCCAGGAACTCTCGACCAAGCTCGCCGCAGTCCTGCCTGGCGCGATCGACTCGCTCACGCCGGACGGAACGGTGCCATCGTAGGATCGCTTTTGACCGCGACCAACGGAATGACTATAATAGTCAGATGATAAAGACCGCATCGATCTCTGAGCTCAAGGCCAAGCTGAGCGCCTTTCTCGACGTTGTCCGTCAGGGGAACGAGGTATTGGTGACCGACCGAGGCCGCCTCATTGCGCGGCTCACCCCCGTTCAGGATGACGACCTCGAAGGAAGTCGGCGGGAGCTGCTACTCCGCAGTGGACAGCTGCGGGCCCCCACCGCCTCACTCCCGAGCGACTTTCTCGACCGTGGTCGGCCTCTCGATCCCGAGGGTCTCTCGCTGGCCGTCCTGCTCGGAGAGCGCGGCGAGGGATTGTGAGATTTTGGGATTCCTCGGCCCTCGTCCCACTCTGTTTGCAGCAGCCCCGCTCCGAGGCGGCGCGAGCGCTCTGCGCCGAGGATGCCGAGATGATGGTCTGGTGGGGCTCGGCGATCGAGTGCAGCTCGGCGATTGCGCGGCTGCACCGCGAGGGTCTGCTCACCGACGGGGAGGAGCAAGCCGCTCGTGATTTGCTCGACCTGCTTCGCCGAAGTTGGTACGAGATCCTGCCCGGAGACGGGGTGCGCGAGCAGGCGCTCAGGCTACTCAGGGTCCATTCGCTCCGTGGCGCTGATGCGCTTCAGCTGGCGGCCGGCCTGGAATGGTCGGGAACCCCTGCGCGCGGAGAATTCGTGACGTTCGATGGCTACCTGCAAGAGGCGGCGCACCGCGAAGGATTTCGAATGGTCGGCATTGGGAGCGAGCGTTGAGCATCGAACGCCTTACCGCCAGCCTCGCGGAGCGCTACACGATTGAGCGCGAACTCGGTGCGGGTGGCATGGCCACCGTCTACCTCGCGCGCGACCTGAGGCACGATCGTGATGTCGCGATCAAGGTACTGCACCCCGATCTGGGCGCCGCACTCGGTGGTGAGCGTTTCCTTGCCGAAGTGAAGATCACCGCCGGGCTCGCGCATCCCCACATCCTGACACTGATCGATTCGGGTGAGGCCGGTGGCACGCTGTTCTATGTCATGCCGTTCGTCCGCGGTGAGTCGCTCCGCGCCAAGCTCGATCGCGAGCGCCAGCTCAGCATCGACGAAGCCCTCGGCATCGCCCGGCAGATCGCCTCTGCGCTCGAGTATGCCCATCACGAAGGCGTGATCCATCGCGACATCAAGCCCGAGAATATCCTGCTCCACGAGGGCGAAGCGTTCCTCACCGATTTCGGTATCGCCCTTGCCGTGCGCGAAGCGGGTGGCGAACGATTGACCGGGACGGGGCTCTCACTCGGCACGCCGAGCTACATGAGTCCCGAGCAGGCCGCGGGTGACCGTCATGTGGATGCGCGCAGCGACATCTACGCCCTCGGAGCCGTCACGTACGAAATGTTGGCCGGCGAGCCGCCCTTCAGCGGTGCCTCCGTCCAGGCGATGATCGCCAAGCTGATGACCGAACGGCCGACGGCACTTCGCGTGCTGCGTGACAGCGTGCCCCCGGCGATGGAAGCTGCGATCATGCGCGCGCTCGCCAAGGCACCGGTGGACCGCTTCGCCACCGCTCGCCAATTCAGTGAGGCGCTGGTGGGAGGCCCGCCGATGGCCCCATTGGCCGGCGCGGTTGCCCCGGCGGGGCCCACGTCACGGAAATGGGCCGGCGTCGCCGCTGGAGTGCTCCTCATCGGCGCAGCGGCGATCTATCTACTCGGCCACCGGGGCACCGCCTCAGGCGGGGCCCAGGTCGCCACCATCCGCTCTATCGCGGTCCTGCCACTCGACAACTACTCCGCCGATTCCACGCAGGATTACTTCGCCGAAGGAATGACCGACGAGTTGACGACCGACCTGTCGACGATCAGTGCACTGCGAGTGACCTCTCGTGGTTCGGCGATGCAGTTTGGAGGAAAGAAGCGGCCGTCGACGCCCGAGATTGCGAAGGCGCTGGATGTGGATGCGATTGTGGAAGGCTCTGTGACACGGTCCGGTGACAAGGTACGGATCAGTGCCCAGCTGATCGACGCTCGAGCCGACAAGCATCTGTGGGCGCGGACCTTCGAGCGACAGTCCAGCGACGTGCTGGCGCTGCAGGCTGAGCTCGCCTCCGCTATCGCCGAGGCGATCAATGCGCAGCTCACACCGGGAGAAAAGGCGCGCCTTGCTGCCGCACCCAGCGTCGCCCCGGCTGTATATGAGGCGTATCTCAAAGGGCGCTATTTTTTCAATCGCCCAAGCGACACAAATCTGGAGAAGGCCATCGCGCAGTTTGACGAGGCAGTCCGACTCAACCCTGATTTTGCCCCGGCATGGTCCGGCCTTTCCGATGCCTATGTCTGGGCGGCGTACAGCGAGGGCTTCATAAGTGCCAAGGAAGCCGGGCCCAAGGCCAGAGCGGCGGCGGCGCGTGCGATAGAGCTCGACAGCAACGCGGCGGAGGGCCACGCCTCCCTCGGCACCTACCTCGCCTGGTTCGCGCACGATTGGGCTGGGGGCGAGCGCGAGTTACGTCGGGCCATCGCCCTGAACTCCAGCTACGCCTACGCGCATGATCAATTGGGACTGATGCTCGGAATTCTGGGGCGCTTCGACGAGGCGATCGCCGAGGGGAAGAAGGCCCTGGTGCTCGATCCGCTCTCACCTTCGATCTTGGTTGATGTCGCCACGCCGTTGACCTACCGGCACGACACGGCGGCGGTAGCCGCGTTGGTTCAGCGCGCCGTCGATCTCGACCCGACTCTCTTTTTCCCCGCGACGCAAATGGGGTGGCTCAATCTCCAAATGGGCAACTACCCTGCTGCGGTGGTATGGCTGGAGAAGGCCCGTGGGATGGGTGCACCCTCGTTTGTTCTGGGATGGCTCGGCTACACATACAGCAAGGCCGGCGAGTTGACCAAGGCCAAAGGGGTGCTCACAGATTTGAAACGGGCGTCGTTGAGCGGTGACGGTGCGCCGTTCGACCTAGCGATCTACTTTCTGGGCCAGGGCAATACGGCCCGAGCCCTGGACTACCTCGAGCAGGCGTTCTCCGCCGATGCGCAGTCACTGGTAATGCTGAAGATCGATCCGATTTACGACCCGCTGCGCAAGGAGCCGCGATTCATCGCGCTGATGCAGCAGATGCACTTCGCGACGTGACTGACATTCAATGACGGCCTCAATCGATCGCCTCGCCGCCGCGTTGTCAGACCGCTACACCCTCGAGCGCGAGCTCGGTGCCGGTGGCATGGCCACTGTCTACCTTGCTCACGACATCAAGCACGACCGCAATGTTGCGATCAAGGTGTTGCGCCCGGAACTCGCGGCGGTGATTGGCGCAGAAAGGTTCCTGCGCGAGATCAAGACCATCGCTACCCTGCAGCACCCACACATCTTGGGTTTGATCGATTCAGGCGAAGTGCATGGCACCGCGTATTACGTGATGCCGTTCGTTGAGGGCGAGTCACTCCATGACTTGCTCGCACGCGAGAAGCAGTTGCCGATCACCGAAACGATACGCATCGCCACCGAAGTTGCATCGGCGCTCGGCTACGCCCACCGCCATGGCGTGATTCACCGCGATATCAAGCCCGATAATATCCTGCTGCACGACGGGAGTGCGATGGTGGCCGACTTCGGCATCGCGCTAGCCCTGAGCAGCGGCGCCGGCACTCGGATGACAGAGACCGGCATGTCGCTTGGCACGCCGCAGTACATGAGTCCCGAACAGGCGATGGGAGCGCGCGAGATCACGGCACGGAGTGACGTGTACGCGCTCGGCGCCGTGACTTACGAGATGCTGACGGGGGAGCCACCGTTCACCGGTGCGACCGCGCAAGCGATCGTGGCGCGAGTGCTGACCGAGAGTCCGCGAGCGCTCAGCGCGCAGCGCCGTACCGTGCCGATGAATGTCGAGGCAGCCGTGCTCACCGCACTGCAGAAGCTGCCGGCGGACCGATTCGGCAGCGCGAAGGCGTTCGCCGACGCCCTCGCCGACCCGATGTTCGTCGGCCAGGGGATGCAACGCGGAGGGTCCCGGACCGATCGCAGCAGGCTCGTGTCGAACCGTCCGTTGCTCGCGGCGCTTGCGCTCTCGGCGGTGCTGCTGGCCGCCGCCGTTGCAGGGTGGCTGCGCCCGTCACCGCAAGCCACAGCCAATGTCCAGCGGGTCGTGATGTGGCAACACGCAATGGAATCGCCATTCGATCCCGGCGCGGTTCGCATTGGGAATCAGGCTGCCATCGCTCCCGACGGGTCGAGTATCGTCTACACCGATTCGAGCAACGGCACCTTCCACCTGATGCGCAAGCGCCGCCGCGAGGCGGTCGGTACGCTTATGGAGGGTACTGAGGGAGCGGTGTCGCCATTTTTCTCCCCGGATGGACGCTGGATCGGGTATCGCGCGATTGATGGGAAGCTCCGAAAGGTTCCCGTCGACGGCGGCGGTTCGATCACACTCGCCGATGATGGCGACATCACGTATACCAGCAGCACATGGCAGGATGATGGCTCGATTCTCTACCTAGGAAGTACCCGTGGCTTACTCCGACTGGGGACCACCGGTGCGCGGGGTGAACCCTTGGGGCGGGATACGGTGGCAGTGTCGCGTGACATCCTCCAGATTGCGGCATTGCCGGGAAGTCGCGGGTTCCTGTTTACAGAGTGTCCGGGCAATTGCGCCATCTTGTCTTCTCTCTATGTCTACGACGTTGCGGCGGACACCGCGCGCCTGCTGGTGACTGGGGCGGCCGGAGGCTGGTACGCACCAACGGGCCACCTGCTCTATACAGACCGCGCTGGCGGTCTCTACGCGATGGCGTTCGACCTCAAGACGATGAAGATCACATCCGGCCCAGTGCCGGTGATCGCAGACGTGGTGCCGACGAGCGTGGCGCTATCACCGTCGGGAACCATGCTGTATACGGTCACGAAGGGTGGGATCGCTCCGTCGCAGCTGATGTGGGTCGCTCGGGACGGCCGCGCCGTCCCGTTTGATTCCACTTGGCGCGCGGACTTCAGCTACCCGGCGCTCTCACCCGACGGCACGATGCTCGCCGTCAGTGTGAATGACGGAACGACTCAGCTTTGGGTCAGACGGACTGATGGCACGAGCCAGAAGCTGACCCAGGATGGCGTTGTGAACTGGCGCCCGGCGTGGACACCGGACGGCATGTCGATTGTCTTTTCCGGAGCGCGCAAGGGGGGCAAGACCCGGAACGATTTCGACCTGTACTCGGTCCCCGTTGACCGGAGTTCCACCCCCACAACGTTGGTCCAGCACGTCTGGGGGTTGTGGGAAGGCGAATACTCACGCGACGGAAAGTGGCTCCTGATCCGGGCTGATGAAGACTCCGGAGCTTCCAATATTCGGGGCCGCCTTCTGCAGGGCGATACCGCGCTGGTTCCCTTGGTAGTTTCGCCGAAATTTCAGGCAACGCAGATCGCCCTCTCGCCCGACGGTAAGTGGCTGGCTTACACCGGCACGCAATCCGGGGCGCGTGAGATTTATGTGGCGCCCTTTCCGGATGCGAAGTCAAGCCGTCCGGTGTCACGTGATGGCGGCATCGAACCACGCTGGGCCCACAGTGGTCGAGAACTGTTTTACAAGAGCGGCACCCGGTTCATGGTGGTGGATGTCACACCCGGTCCGACATTGACACTCGGTACACCGCGAGAATTGTTTTCGGTGACCGGGTATCGCTCCGCCCGAAACCGACAGCAATACGACGTCGCCCCGGACGACAAGCACTTCGTGATGATTCGTGAACTTGCCGACACCGAGGGTGAACTGATCTACGCCGAGAACTGGTTCTCCGAACTTCTGACGAAGCTGAATCGGTGAACAATCTCCACGCCGTCGCATGTTTCGCTACAACGTCGGCGAGAGCAATTCCTCCAACGCGAGTCGTGTCTTGACCGGAATCTGGGACTCGGCGAAGTACCGCGTCACGATGGCTAAAGCGTCCGCCGCGCTGGTGAGGTTCAGGAATCGAAGCAAGTAGCGCACGTCGTCCAGGTCGTGGAACTCCTCGCCCAGGCGCATCGCCATGCACTTCATCGCCAGCAGGTATTCCGGGTGCGCCACAAATATCTGGAGATGCGGCCGTTCCAAGTAGGAATCGAACGTCCCATGCGGGCTCAACCATCCCTTCACCGCGTCGTTCAACCAGTTCTCCGGGAGGGAGGCGCGGTGCGCGACCCGAACCGCCGCTTCGCGGACCTCCGACGCCGGCTTGAACCAACCGTCGACATCGTGAGTTGCGGCCCTGGTGTTCATCGTGAGACACATCACCGCCCCTCCCACGAGATAAAGCTCTGCGTGGGTCTCGGTGGTGGCGAGCTCCGCGTCGAGGAGTTCGAAGAGGGCGAGGATATCAGCCTTGGTGAGCTGCGTCGGGTGCGGCATGGTCAGACCCTGGCCCCGATGGCACTGTCCACAAAGATGTTGCGACGCTTGAACGGAACCGGTGCAGAGCGCAGCAGGTGCAGCCGCAGACTCACCAACGGGGTGATGAAATGAGGTTCCTCAAGCGGTGCAACGTGCCGAGTCCAGGTGGGGGCGGCGACTCGCTTCAGGGCGGCAGCCTGTTCCACCAGCGCAGCGACGTAGTTCTGCAAATAGGGACCCAGGTGGGCGATCGGCGCCTCGGCAACCGCGTCACCGAAGAACACCGGCGGACAGTCGGTGAGGAAGTCGTTGAGGCCGGCCAGCACAAAACGGTGGTCGCCCCCATCGAGTGCACTTAACAACTCGGCGAATGCGTTCCGTCGGTCGGGGATCAGCCGGGCCAGAACATAGCTGGAGAGATCGTGCCCAGCGTCAGCGGCCTGCCGCTGCAGGATGGCCTTCTGGCTGGGCGTCACACGGATCTGCACATGCTGGGACTTGGTCGCCATGTCCCAACCTGTAGACCGCCGGCAATAATGTCAATACGTATGTCATTACATGAATTATTGCCTTCGAAGGGCGGTGCGGCTGGCTTCGCTAGGCCTTGCCCAGGCATACTACGGTTGACCATGAACGATGACCATGGTTATAATGGATTATGCTGATAAAACCGACCGAATCGATGGCCATCTCGGAATTCAAGGCCACTTGCCTCGCTGTGCTCGAGCGAGTCCGCCGCACTGGCACTCCGATTCTCATTACCCGACGGGGCAAGCCGATCGCCGAAGTGATCCCGCCATCGCTCGCGAGCACGGGTTCCGGGTGGCTCGGCGCCATGCGTGAAAGTGCCACCATCACTGGTGACCTTACCGCACCGGCGTCGGACGCTGCTGACTGGGAAGTCCTCGGCAAGTGAAACTCCTGCTCGACACCCACATTTGGCTCTGGGGATTGCTTGAACCGGAGCGACTCGCGCCGGCGGTCCGCGCCGAGCTGCAATCGCCGGACAACGAGCTCTGGCTCTCGCCGGTCAGCGTGTGGGAGGCGTGCATCCTCGCCGAGCGGGGCCGGCTATCACTGGCAAAGGGCACCACCAGCACCGCCTGGGTCCAGCAGATGGTCGCGGCCATTCCTCGGCGTGAGGCGCCGCTAACCCACGAGATCGCCATGGTGAGTCGGCGGTTGACACTTCCGCATCAGGATCCGGCCGACCGGTTCCTTGCCGCAACGGCCAGCGTCCTCGAGCTCACCCTCGTCACTGCCGACGAACGGCTGCAGCATTCCGACGAGTTTGCGGTGCTGGTGAATCGATGAGCCCACCACCCGACCGCCTCACCGCAGCGCTGTCTGACCGCTACCGCATCGACCGCGAGCTCGGCGCCGGCGGCATGGCCACGGTCTATCTCGCGCATGACATCAAGCACGACCGCAAGGTTGCGATCAAGGTGCTGCGCCCCGAACTCGCCGCGGTGATCGGCGCCGAGCGTTTCCTAAGTGAGATCAAGACCACTGCGGCGCTGCAGCATCCTCATATCCTGCCGCTGTTCGATAGCGGCACCGTCGATGTGGGGGCAAGTGAGGAGACCCCGCCGCCCTCGCATGGCTCGGGGGCGGGGAGGACTCAGGGCTCAGGACTCAGGACTCTCCTCTTCTACGTCATGCCCTACGTCACCGGCGAGTCGCTCCGCGACCGACTCGACCGCGAGAAGCAATTGCCCATTGCCGACGCGGTCCGGATCGCCACTGAAGTCGCCGCCGCGCTCGACTACGCGCACCGCCACGGCGTCATCCACCGCGACATCAAGCCCGAGAACATCTTGCTGCACGACGGCAGCGCACTGGTCGCCGACTTCGGGATTGCACTCGCTGCGAGCACCGCCAACTCCCGGATGACCGAGACCGGCATGTCGCTCGGCACGCCGCACTATATGTCGCCCGAACAGGCGATGGGTGAGCGCGAGATCACCGCGCGGAGCGATGTCTATGCCCTGGGGTGCGTGACATTCGAGATGCTCACCGGCGAGCCGCCATTCACCGGCCCCACCGCGCAGGCGATCGTGGCGAAAGTGATGACCGTTGAACCCGCTGAGGCGTCGTCACTTCGGCGGACGATCCCCGGAAACGTCAGTAGCGCGGTGCATGTGGCGCTGCAGAAACTCCCGGCGGATCGGTTCGAAAGCGCCAAGGCATTCAGCGAGGCACTCCACAACTCCGCATTCACCACAACGATCGGCCGGTCCGCGAGTGCAGACGGCCTTGTATTCCAACGACATAACCGACTGCTCGCTCCGACCGCTGTTGTCGCGGTACTCGCACTGGTCGCCGCGTTGTGGGGCTGGCTGCGCCCCGCGCCGGATCCGGCAGTGGTGCGCTACCGGGTCGCGCTCGGCGCGGTGCCCTCGATCCGAGACTGGTCCGGAGAGCTCGCCATCTCTCCTGATGGCAACGTGCTCGTGCACACCGGAGGCCCGAATGGCGCACTTCTGGTTCGTCATCGGGATGAACTCGCGTTCACGCCCATGCCAACAACCGAGCGCGCGCAGGGCCCGTTCTTCTCGCCTGACGGATCACACATCGGCTACTTCTCGGCCGGCCGCATCATGGTCGCCGACCTGGCGGGCGGACCCACCACGGTCCTCGATGACTCGGTGAGCCGCCCAGAGGCGATGTCGTGGAGCCCCGACGGGTACATCTATCGGATGCGGGATGATGGCGCCGGCTTGCTCTCCATCGGGCGGATGGAGGCGCGACCGGGAGCGCCGATCGTGCCGCTCACTCGAGTCGACACCGCCGCTGGCGAAGTTGGGCACCTGCTGCCTCACGCCCTCCCGAATGGCAAGGCGATCTTGCTCCAGGTCCAGTACGGCGACGGCAAGCGGATGATCGCGGCCGCATCTGTTCCCGACGGCCATGTTACCATCCTGGTCGAGGGTACCCGCGCCAAGTCTGCGCAGAACGGATACCTCATTTATGCCACCGCCGATGGCACCCTCTGGTCGGTGCCATTCGATCAGGATGCGCTCACCCTCGATGGCACGCCAACGATGGTCACAACGGCGCTTCCCTCCACGATGGTGGGCCCGGTGGATTTCGATGTGTCGGCATCGGGGACACTGGCCTATGCCGTGGACGACGCGAGCGAGAGCCGAGAGCTGGTCTGGGTGACACGAAGCGGCCGATCGGAACCGGTCGACTCCACCTGGAACGCCGCCCTCAACAGCCCTGCCCTCTCGCCCGATGGTACGTACCTCGCGGTGGCCCTGGATCACGAGAACCGCTCCGACATCTGGATCAAGCGGATCGGAGGTGGCGCCGCCATGAAGTTGTCGATGGGAAACCAGACCAACGACGAACCGGCGTGGTCGGCAGATGGCAAGTCGGTCAGCTTCATCGCGGGTGCACCGGGAACCGGCGCGGTGGGCGACGTCTGGGTTCGCCCGATCGCCGGAGGTGCGACGGCCACCCTGGTCCTCGACGAGGAGCGACCGATTTCGGAGCAAATCTGGTCGCCTACCGGCGGGTGGCTTGTCATCCGAACGACCACCCCGGCGGCCGGTTCAGGCGACATCCTCGGCGTCAGGCCCTCCGTCGGCGGTCCAGCTACACCGATCGTTGCCTCGAGTCGGATCGAGTATTCGCCGACACTTTCTCCTGATGGCCGCTGGATGGCGTACGTCTCGAATGAGAGTGGCCGACTCGAGGTGTATGTCGTCCCGTTCCCGAATCCGGGCACGACCAAGTATCAGATCTCCACGCAGGGCGGCTCATCACCACGCTGGTCGCCCCGTGGAGATGAGCTGTTCTTCTTCGACTTGCAGTCACAACTCACTGCGGCGCAAGTGACAACCGAGCCGACCTTCGCGCTGCTGGGTCAGCAGCCGCTTTTCGACGCGTCTGGATTTGTGAGGCAGTCGGTGTCACGACGGAACTATGATGTCACGGGTGACGGTCAGCGTTTCCTGATGATCAAACGCGCCGGCAACGCGAGAGGTAGTCAGGTCGTTGTGGTGGAAAACTGGTTCGCAGAGATTGGTAAGGAGGGCCCGTGACGGACAGCCCACTCACGCGCCTCACCGCCGCATGGTCCGACCGCTATCGCCTCGAGCGCGAACTCGGTCAGGGCGGCATGGCCACGGTCTATCTCGCCCACCACATCAAGCACGAACCTGATGTCGCGATCAAGGTGCTGCATCCCGAGCCTGCGGTCCCTCCGACGGCGGATTCCCATGCCCATCGCTCTGGGCACTAGATTTCCCGCATGATCATTCGCCCCACGCCTGCCCAACAATCCGAGTGGCTGGCCCAGTGGAGGTCGGCGGCGACCGCCCTCCTGCGGGTGCGACTCGACGAACTCAGAGAGGTCGATCTGGCCCGCGTGGCCGAGGATCTTGAGGAGGCGTCGATCGTGGCAGCGCGTCAGCGTGTCCAATCCCAGTCGTCCGGCTTGGTGACTCAGCAGGAGATCCTGCATCGTGCTGGCACGCCGTGAAGGGCCTGCTGCAGGCCGGTGCTGCCGTACAAAGGGTTCTGGAAGGTCACGACTGGCAGTTCTGTTTCATCGGCGGGGTGGCGAACTTCCGCTGGGGTACACCACGGCTCACCAATGATCTCGATCTGACGTTGCTGACCGGCTTCGGGAATGAGACGGCATATGCCGAGGCACTCCTCTCGGAGTTCGAGAGCAGGATCCCTGACGCGCTTGAGTTCGGGCTCAGGCATCGCGTGGTGTTGCTTCGCACCGACGATGGTTTCGCCATCGATGTCGCGTTGGGCGCAATGCCCTTCGAGGCGGCGACCATCCAGCGTTCCTCCAAGTCTGAGCTCGTGCCGGGCGCCGAGTTGCGCACCTGCTCGGCGGAAGATCTGATCGTACACAAGGCATTCGCCGCACGGCCTCAGGACTGGGTCGATGTGGAGGGCGTGATCTTGCGGCAGCGCGGCGTCCTGGCATGGCCACAGATCTGGACGGACCTCGAGGCGCTGGCGCTCCTCAAGGAAGAGCCCGAGTTGCTTGCCGAACTGGAACGCATCGCGGCCCGTGCCGAACAAGTAATCGGCCCAATCCCGTGGGTGCGGTAGCGTGGTGGCCGACCCCCAGTCTCGACTCGCCGCCGCGTTGTCCGACCGCTATCGCATCGAGCGCGAACTCGGTCAGGGCGGCATGGCGACGGTATACCTCGCGCACGACATCAAGCACGACCGTGATGTCGCGATCAAGGTGCTCCACCCCGACCTCGGCGCCGCGCTCGGTGGCGAGCGCTTCCTCTCCGAAATCCGCACCACGGCACGGCTGCAACATCCGCACATCTTGCCGTTGCTCGATTCGGGCGAAGCCGACGGCCTCCTCTACTATGTGATGCCGCTGGTCACCGGCGAAACGCTGCGCGCGCGCCTCGAGCGTGAGCGTCAACTGCCGATCGACGATGCGGTCCGCATTGCACGCGAAGTGGCCGATGCGCTCGGCAGTGCGCATGCGCTCGGGATCATCCACCGCGACATCAAGCCGGAGAACATCCTGCTGCAGGGCGGCCACGCCCTTGTCGCCGACTTCGGCATCGCGCTCGCGGTGCAAACTGCCGGTGGTGCGCGGATGACACAAACCGGCCTGAGTCTCGGCACGCCGCAGTACATGAGCCCCGAGCAGGCGATGGGGGAGAAGCAGATCGACGCCCGCAGCGACATCTACGCGCTGGGCGCGGTGACATACGAGATGCTGGTGGGGGAAGCGCCCTTCACGGGCCCGAGTGTGCAGGCGATCGTGGCGCGGATCATGACGGAGCAGCCGCGCGCCCTGGCAGGACAGCGGCGAAGCATTCCGGAGCAAGTCGACGACGCGGTCATGACGGCACTCGAGAAGCTGCCCGCCGATCGCTTCGCCAGCGCAGCGGAATTCGCGGCCGCGCTCGCCGGGGGCACGGCGACCCGTTCCTCCACGCGTTCAGTACAGCGTGCCCCCTCGACCGGAGGCCGCTGGCGGATAGTGAGTGCCGCACTCGGGGTGGCCACGTTCGGTCTGGCCGCGCTGGCCGGTTGGGCACTCCTGCGCGACCCCGTCGATCCGGGACCGATCATCTACGATGTCGCAACCCCTGACAGCGCCAAAATCAGCTACGTGAATGGCACGTCG
>JBBSPX010000067.1:0-14120 GCA_038258395.1 Gemmatimonadales bacterium
CCGCGCCACCCCGACGCCGCGGTGGCGCCCCGCCCGCCCCCGCCCCGCGCCCGCGCGCCGCGCGCCCGCCCCCCCCCCGCACGGCCACGCGCCCCCCCGCCCCGCGCGCCACGTCCTGGTCGTTCCGCGAGGAAGACTCTCATGCGATCCGCAGTGTGCTCCAGGATTTCCTGCGCGACGCGCAGGGACGCACCGCACTCCTGGTCGATCGCGCCGGACAGATGCTGATCACCGTCGGCGAGACGCCGACCTTCGATCCGACCGCGTTTGCCTCGCTCACGGCCGCCGACTTCTCCGCCAACGACCAGCTCGCCCGCCTGCTCGGCGAGCCCGAGTTCGGCGCCCTGTTCCATCAGGGGGAGAAGGAGTCGCTCTATCTCGCCGACATCGCGCGCCGCGTGATCCTGGTGGTCCTGTTCGACAATCGCACCACACTCGGGCTCGTCAAGCTGCGGATGAAGGCGGCGGTCGCCGAACTCACCACGATCTTCACGGCCTTGTTCGATCGCGACCCGACGCACGATGCGTCAGAGGTCGACTCTGCGTTCCTCGGCGAAGCCGCGGACGAGCTCGACAAACTCTTCGGAATCTGAGGGTCCAGCCCGCATGTCGCTGATCAACTACGCGTCGCGAGAGATCAACTGCAAGATCGTCTACTACGGTCCCGGACTCGGGGGCAAGACGACCAATCTCGAGTACGTCTATGAGAAGGTTGCGCCCTCGTCCAAGGGCAAGTTGATCTCGCTCGCCACCGAGACCGAACGGACCCTCTTCTTCGATTTCCTGCCGGTCGACCTCGGCACCATCCGCGGATTCCGCACCCGCTTCCATCTCTACACCGTGCCGGGTCAGGTGTACTACAACGCCTCGCGCAAGCTGATCCTGAAGGGCGTCGATGGCGTGGTGTTCGTCGCCGATTCGCAGATCGATCGCATGGAGGCGAATCTCGAGGCGATGCAGAACCTGTACGACAACATGGCGCAGCACGGCTACGACCTGCCGAAGATGCCGTTCGTGATTCAGTACAACAAGCGCGACCTGCCCAACGCCGCACCGATCGCCGAACTCGATGCCGCACTCAATCCCGGGTTCCCGGTCGAGGAGGAGGCGCGTCAGAAGCCGACACCCGATCCGTATCGTCCCGGCGAATACCTCGTCCGCGAAGTCGACGGCGTCTGGATCGAACGCGTGCCGACCTTCGAGGCGATTGCCGTGAAGGGCGAGGGCGTGTTCGATACGCTGAAGGCCGTCAGCAAGCAGGTGTTGAAGGCATTGGGATAGGGACTCTGGACTCAGGACTCACTGCTCACCATGATCTGGAATCTCCCCAACACCCTCACCGTCGCGCGCATCGCGATCACGCCGGTCGTGGCGTTCCTGCCATTCATCGAGGGCTACTGGCCCAAGCTGGCCTGCTTCCTGATCTTCGTCATCGCCGCCGTGACCGATGTGATCGACGGCCGCATCGCACGACGTGATGGCTTGATCACCGACATCGGCAAGACCCTCGATCCGCTCGCCGACAAGCTGCTGCTGCTCGCCACGCTCGGTCCGATCTGGTGGATCACCAGCCAACGTCAGACGATGTACGACATCCCGATCTGGGGCAGCATCCCACTCTGGGCGTGCGTGCTGCTGATCGGTCGCGAAGCCGCGATGACGGCATTGCGCTACTTCGCCGGCCGGAAGGGCGTCATCATCGCCGCCGGCCACGACGGCAAGGTGAAGGCGTCACTCCAGAACGTGTTCATCGGCGGCACACTCGCCTGGTTCGCCTTCCGTGACGCACTCGTGCCACTCGGCTGGCAGGGCACGACCTTCGCCACCTGGTGGAACCAATTCCACGGTGGCTTCGTCGCCGCCACGCTCGGCATCGCCGTGACCCTGACGATCTATTCGTTCGTGACCTACCTGATCCAATACCGCCGACTCTTCCGCTGACTACACCGCGCCCCTCCATCGAGATCGTGACGGTCGGCACCGAGCTCCTGCTCGGCGACACCGTCGATACCAACGCCGCTCACGCCGGTCGCGTGCTCGCCGCACACGGGATCCGCGTGTCCCGACGCGCGACCGTCGGCGACATCGCCGCGGACATGACGAGCGCGATCGGCGAAGCACTCGACCGCACCGGACTCGTGCTGGTGACCGGTGGACTCGGGCCCACACGCGATGACATCACCCGCGATGTCGTGGCGGCATTGCTCGACTGTCCCCTAGAATTCAACACCGCAGTGTGGGATGAGCTCGTCGCACGATGGGCACGCGTCCATCGGACGCTGAGCGAAAGCAATCGCTCGCAGGCGATGGTGCCACAGGGTGGCACCGTGCTCCCCAACCTACGCGGATCGGCGCCGGGACTCTGGCTCGAGACGCCGCGCGGTGTGGTGATCCTGTTGCCCGGTGTGCCGATCGAACTCGAATCGCTGCTCGCCGAACAGGTGATGCCGCGGCTGGAGGCACGGTTGGGATTGCTCGAGATCCGGTCGCAGGTCTTCCGGACATCCGGGATTCCCGAGTCGCGACTCGGTGAACTGCTGGCGCCGCTCGAGGAGTCGATGCTACCGGTGACGCTCGCCTACCTGCCCGACCAGACCGGCGTCGATTTGCGACTCACCGCATGGGAGCTGTCGGGTCACGACGCAGAAGTGGCGCTCGACCGTGCGGGAAAGATCGTGCGACGCGCGGTTGGTGAGTGGATCTACGCGCGCGAGCGAACCGACCTCGCGGAACTGCTGCTGGAACTATTGCGCGAGATGGGGCTCACGATGGCGACGGCGGAGTCGTGTACCGGCGGGATGATCGGGACGAGGATCACCGCCGTCCCCGGCAGTTCGGATGTCTATCTGGGCGGTGTCGTGAGCTACGCCGACGCCGCCAAGACGGAACTCCTGGGCGTGGCGGCCGAGTTGATCGAGACCCACGGCGCGGTCTCGGAGGAGGTCGCCCGGGCGATGGCGCTGGGAGCCTCCCGGCGGCTGGGGTCGAGCGTGGCGGTGGCGGTGACCGGAGTGGCTGGGCCGGCTGGTGGCAGCGAGCAGAAGCCGGTCGGGACGGTCTGCCTCGGCTGGGTTATAGCGGGCGAGGCCAATAGCCGCCGAGTCCAGATACCCGGCGATCGGGAGCAGATCCGCATCCGGGCGTCGCACGCGGCGCTGCTCGGCCTCTACCAGCAGCTGCGCGACCTCTGACGCGTTGGCAGGCGGTCCGCCAATCATGGCGGCGCCAGAATCGCGGGTTCCGCCGAGTCCCGGACGATTCCTGCCAGAATGTCCCTTCCCATCGGCACGGTGGTTGCCTTGTTTTGAGGCAGACCTGAGCCCCGGAGAGAGCCGCCTTGCATTCCAAGAAGCCGAAGCACGCGTCCCATGGGACCCCAAAGCCTGCCACACCCGACTTCCATGAGCCCCAGGCCGACGGTGTGCCTGAGGCGCCGTCGGTGCACCACCTCGACGAGGATTGGGAGGCGACCGACAGCGTCCCGGCCGCTCAGGCTGGTCGGGCGATCGAGGAGGCCGAGGATCGCTTCCTGCGGCTGGCCGCGGAGTACGACAATTATCGGCGGCGGACCACCAGGGAGAAGACCGAGTCGTTCGATCGCGGTGCGAGTGCCTTCGCGAGCCGGTTGCCCGAGGTGCTCGATGACCTCGACCGTCTGATGGCGAGCGATCCCGAGACGACCGACTACGCCGCCTACCGTGCCGCGCTCGACCTGATCGTCAAGAAGTTCGGCAAGGAACTGGAGGCCGGTGGACTCACGCGCCTCGATCCGACCGGCACGAAGTTCGATCCGAACGAGCAGGATGCGGTCGCGATCGCGACGCCGGACGATCCGGCGCTCGACGACATCGTCAAGTCGACCTTCCAGTTCGGCTACGCCTTCCGTGGCACGGTGATCCGCCATGCCAAGGTGCAGGTCTGGTCGATCGACGGGTCACTCTAAGTGGCCTCACAGGACTTCTACCAGGTCCTGGGCGTGTCGGAGAAGGCCACCGCGGCGGAGATCAAGAAGGCCTACCGCAAGCTGGCCAAGCAGCATCATCCCGATGCGAACCCGAACAACCCGAAGGCCGGCGAGCGCTTCAAGGAGATTTCCGAGGCGCACGGCGTGCTCTCCGACGAGGACAAGCGCACCAAGTACGATCGCATGCGTCGGCTCGGCGCCTTCGACACGATGCGCACGTCCCGTCCTGCAGGGGGGGGGAGGGCGCGCAGCGCGCCAGACGAGGGGTTCGAGTTCAACGACATCGGGTCGTTCGGGTTGGGCGACATCTTCTCGTCGATCTTCGGGAAGCGTCGTGAGGAAGCGCAGCAGCAGGCACAACCGGAACACGCGGAGGTGTCGGTCACGGTGCCGTTCCGGACGGCAGCGGTTGGCGGCAAGGTCCCGGTCACGCTGATGATGACCGATGCGTGCAGCACCTGCGGTGGCAGCGGTGGTGCGCCGGGGGCCACGATGCAGGTCTGTGGCGAATGCAACGGTCGCGGCACGATCTCGTTCGGGCAGGGCGGCTTCGCGGTCAACCGGCCGTGCCCCGTCTGTCGCGGGCGCGGCACGGTGCCGTCGGTGCCGTGTCCGCAGTGCAACGGCAGTGGCGAGCAGCGGACCCGGAAGGAGTTGCTCATCACCGTGCCCCCCGCGACGGATACGGGCACCAAGGTGCGTCTCAAGGGGCAGGGCCCTCGTCGGTCGGCGGGTGGCAGCCCGAGCGATGTGCTGGTGACCTTCCAGGTGGAGCCGGATCGGTTCTTCCGCCGCGATGGGCTCGACATTCACTGCGCTATCCCGGTGGCACTCACGCAAGCGGTGCTCGGGACGACGGTGCAGGTGAAGACGATCCACGGCAGCAAGGTGAAGCTCAAGGTTCCCGCCGGGACGCAGCCGGGCAAGAAGTTCCGGGTGCGGAGTCAGGGGCTCACCAAGGGTGGCCAGACGGGCGACCAGATCGTGACGATCGACGTGAAGATCCCCGAGAAGATGTCGGCCGAGCAAGAGGCGGCGTTCCGCGAATTCGCGGAGTCGCGGAAGGGGTAGAGACCCGCCCCGCCCCCGCAGGGCGGCGGGGCCTCCAAGGTGACACCACCTTGATACTTCCCCGCCCCCGACACCATTATCTCGCAGGCAATCGAACTCGCGGCGGCGCCGCTCAGAACCGATTCCCTGCTCGACAAGGTGTCGGTGGCGCGATGAGTCATCTCCAGCCGCGGCCGTAAGGCCGCGGGATCTCTGCGAAAGCCACGGAGCTACTTGATGGCCACTGTCCCCCTCGTTCTGACCGCACGAACGGCCGACCTGCCTTATCGCATCTTCCTTGTCGCGACCTGCCTCGTTTTCGCGGGCTGCACCCCGGACGATAGAAGCGCACTTCCCGTGGCTCCCGGCGAGATCGCGGAGGTGACTGAGACGATCACACCGGGGCAGGGCGGTGCGCCCATGATCTTCCGGGCGGGTGGCGCAGACTGTCGGCCGGGTCAGTTGTTGGTCGCCGATATCGCCGATGGCGTAATCCAGTTTTGGGACCACGGCGTCTGGTCCGTTGTCGGCCACAAGGGGTCCGGGCCGGGTGAGCTCCAACTGCCGATGCACCCCCGGTTCTTTGGCGACGACGCCATCGCGGTGCTCGATGTCTCGACTGGCCGAATCAATTTCTATGGACTCGACGGGAGGTTCCGGAAATCGCTCGAACTCTGGCCGCGGTTGGAGGTCATCTGGGACTATGCGGTCGCGGACGACAGCCTGATCGCAGTAGTCGGGACTCGCGGCGACGGTGCGACCCAGGAGTTGGTTGTCCTTTCAGCCGACGACAGTCTGCTGGTCCGCCGAACGTTCGTGCTACCGCAACGACCAGCGAGCAGTCCGGACCATCCGCTGTGGCACATGCAAGCGCGGGTGAGCATGGCCATTCATGGCAAGGATGTCTACCTGACGACGCCGCTCATCGACAGCGTCTATTCTCTGAGATTGGACGACGACTCCGCGAGCGGCGCGCTGCATGCAGCGGTGGTACCGATTCCGGGGTACCGCACTCCGCAGGTCCCGGATTCCGAACCCCGGACCCCTGCGGACATCAAGTTGTGGTGGGGTCAGGTACCGCTTGTGGCCGATGTGTTCGCTGTCGGCGATGGCATCATGATTCCAGTCGCAACCGGCACTTACTGGGAGGCCGATTCCTCGGTCGTGCTCCGTGCCGATCCGCCACCGGGTGGCGCATGGGTTGTCGATTCCAACCTCCCACCCATCCTTGGGACAGGGGACGGGTGTGGCGTGTCGATACGTGGTCAGGCGTCAGCGAATGTATCGATTGTGTTGTGGAAGCCGGTGGGGAAGTGAGATTCCGTCCGACGAGCTATCCGCTCCTCGCTGCCCTCTCCTTCGGCCTCCTCACCGCCTGCGTGGGCCCGTCAACCGAGCGGGACGCTTCCATCGCCGCCGACACGACCCAGCATGGCGACACGGCGCTGATCACGACTCACCGGCCGGCGGCGCTCGACACGGTGACACCGCTGGTGAGCGACGTGACGCTTGATCAACCGTTCGGTCAGATCCTCTCGATCGCCGCAACGGCCGACGGCGGCGTGCTGGTGTTCGACCGGAAGTGGGAGAGCGGCCCGAGTCTGCTGCGATTCTCATCAGACGGAGAACTGGTCGCCAAGATCGGCCGCGACGGGGCGGGACCGGGTGAATACGCCGAGCTCGCGGGTGGACTGGTGGAGACAGAGGACGGTAGCATCCTGTTGCAGGACTGGCGACAGGCGCGCGTCAATCGCTACGATGCAACCGGAACGCCGCTCAACGAAGTACGCATCCCGCAGCTGTACGGAATCGGCGGCGGCATCGTGGTGCATGGAGATGGTTCGTTCCACGTGCCAGGTGTTATGCCATTGGCGACGGGTCAGGTGTCGGTGATGGTTCATCTGGCCGCCGAAGGTGAGATGCTCGACACGCTCTTCGCACCGCCGCTCTCGTACCCGGCCATCCCGGCTGATCCGTTCGCGCCGCGGGCATTCTGGTCGGTGCTGCCGGACGGACGACTCGTGACGGCGCTGTCCGATCGGCTCGGCATTGCCATCGGTGCGCAGGATGGTTCCGGTCGCGTGATTGCAGCTCGTGTCGAAGGGAGCCGGCCGCCGGCCCGGTATCTCGCCGACGAACTCGACGCGTATGAGAAGCAGTACGACTGGTACATGACGTACGGCGCCGCTGACTTCCCGGATGGGCGTCCTACGATCCCGGTGTCGAAGCAGGAAGTGTCGGGTCTGATCGTGGACGTGAGTGGCCGCATCTGGCTCCGGCGGACGAGTGAGTCGATCCGGATCGTCCTACCGCCGAAGGAACCGAACCCATTGATGATCCCCGACGTGCCATATATCGAGCGTGCGCGGTATCTCGGCTTCACCAGTGACGGCGCGTTCGTCGGTGAGCTCGAACTGCCACCCGGGATTGGGGGGACGTCGTTCGCGAAGGACCAGGTCTGGATGTCTCGGCGGACGCCCGATGGCGACATGGTGGTGAGTCGCTATCGGATTCCGTGGGAGTGAGCCCAATTGACCCACTACCGCCTCCTCTTCGTGCTCCCCTCAGCGGCTCGCTTCCCGACCGGCTCGTTGGTCTCCATTACCAGCGGCGGCAGGTCGGAGAGCGAGACTTTGGCGTAGCCACGCTTC
This sequence comes from Gemmatimonadales bacterium, assembly GCA_038258395.1. Lineage (GTDB taxonomy): Bacteria > Gemmatimonadota > Gemmatimonadetes > Gemmatimonadales > GWC2-71-9 > Palsa-1233. Next base: position 7,666 of record JBBSPX010000067.1, read on the forward strand.
TTGCTGTGGTTGGGGTGAGGCTCCAAGCCGAGCAAGGTGATCGTGCCTCTTCCGGGACCGTACGTCCAGAACAGGCGCCCTGCAGCCGGCGTGTTGTTCTCGAGGTATGACTGGAAGACCTTCGTGCTCGCGCGACCCGTGCTATAGCGGCGTGATAACGCGGTGATCTCATGGCTCTGCAGCCCCGGATGGAAGGGGTCGTCGGCGAGGAGGGCGGCCGCCTTGAACAGTTTCCGAGCGAGGGCGCAATCATCTGCGTCGAGCGTCTGCTCCCTGGTGCCGCGCTCAAGGCGATCGAACTCCGATTGCATACCCGGAACCCCGGGCACCACCGTGAAGCGCATCCTCCCTCCGATCACCCGCGCATTCAGCTCTTCCGATGCTTGGTCCGCCGAGTGCTCGGGGCGTCGTCGATAGCCTCGAGGTCGCCAGCCAGTCTATTCAGTGCAGCAATGTCGAGCGGTTTGCCGGTCTTCCCCTTACCGAGATTCCGCATCGCCGAATCAATGTCGCGCAGTGTGTTCTCGGAAACCGTCGCCTCGACGAGCAGCATTGGTTGCAGTTCGATATGGCCGTCAGCGAAGCGCCGCAACCGCCAGTGCTCCGCCGACAATCCCGCCGGCAGGGTAATGCGGTTCCGACTGTCCTTCTTGACGTCCACTTCCTCGATGACTGCCATGTCGCCCTCCAGTGTCGCGAGTACGGGCGTGGGGAAACTGCCTCCTGAGAGAATAGAACCGCTGGCGGGTGAATGCAACCCATAATGGGTAATCCCATTGAGTTAATCGTCGCCCCACTCGAGCCCCACTTCTCTGTTCGAGGCCTCCCCCATCCCCGCCGAACCATTTCCGCATATACCGGCGGCGCGGTCGGGTTCTATTCCATCCATGCCTGATCATTCCGCTGTGAGCGTGCCGACCCGCTGGCCAGCCGCGCGCCTCAGGGTGCTGGCCGCCATTTTCCTGGCCTCCGCCGGCGCGGCCGCCTGCCCGCATCCCGCAGTGCCGAGCACTCCCAGTCCAATCACGCAGCTCCCGGACACCGGATCGGGCACGCTGGCGATCGTCGACGTCACCGTGATCGTCCGACCGAATGAGCCAGCTCTGCTGCACCAGACGGTGGTGGTCACCGATGGCATGATCACCGCCGTCGGCCCCGCCGCCAGCACGGCGGTTCCCGGCAGTGCCGTCCGCATTCCAGGGTCCGGCCGCTTCCTGATGGCCGGACTCACCGACATGCACGTGCACGTTTTCGATCGCGATGAGTTCCTGCTCTACTTGGCCAACGGCATCACCACCATCCGGAATCTCTCCGGCTACGCGATGCACCTTGCCTGGCGCGACAGCCTGGCAGCGGGCACCATAGCCGGTCCGCGACTGGTGACCTCGGGCCCGATCCTCGATGGCGATCCGCCGATGCGAAGCACCAACACCGTGTTGCGCGATGCCGCCGCCGCGGAAGCCGAAGTGCATCGCGAAGCGGACGCCGGCTATGATCTCATCAAGGTGTACGACGACATCTCGCCGGTGGCCTATCGCGCCGTCACCGCCGCGGCGCACCGGCTTGGCATGCGGGTCGCCGGTCACGTGCCGACACCCGTCGGGCTGGCCACGGTTCTCGCGCCCGGTGGCCAGGACGAGATCGAACACCTCGAGGAACTGCTGCCGTACTTCGATGATGGTCGGAGCGTGACGGGGCTCGACAGCATCGCCCACGCAATCGCGGCCGCCGGTGTCACCGTGACGCCGACATTGACGGTCTACGCCTCCGCGCTCGCGCAGGCCACCGACTGGCCATCAGTGCAGGCTCGACCGGAGATGCGCTACGTCAATCCTGCCACCCGTGCCCAATGGGGCTGGGACCAGACCGCCGCCGCGCGCTCCGGACAGCCGAGGGAGGTCGCCCGGTACCTGCGCACGACGGCATTCTTTCAAGAACAACTGCTGCCCGCGCTGCGGCGTGCAGGCGTCACCGTGCTGGTCGGATCGGACGCGCCGATCGCCACGCTCGTGCCGGGATTCGCCCTGCATGACGAGCTGCTGCTCTTGAGTGCCGCCGGCGTGTCCGACCAGGACGTGCTCACGATGGCGACCGTCAATGCCGCCGCGGCGACTGGTGCGGCGAGTCATCGCGGTGCGGTAAGGGTTGGCCATGATGCCGATCTGTTGTTGCTGGGCGCCGACCCGCGACATGGACTCGCCGCGCTCAAGGATCGCGTCGGCGTCATCGCGGCTGGCCGCTGGTACGCACAACGCGAGTTGAACCGACGCCTGGATGCGTTGGCCGCCGTATACCGCGTCGTCGGCCTCTACGACACCAAGGTCACGCGTGTCGAGGGGAACTGTCCGCTCGGCACGGAGGACGCGGAGACGGAGGTGACCGTTGGCGCGTCGCCGAGCGTCGTGCTCTTGCGGCATGGCGGGACAACGTACGGTGGCAGGCTGGAAGACGACGGCAGCTTCCGGATGGGCGAGCGGACGGTGCAGGTCGACGGGACCGACTATCACCTTGCGGTCGAGGGCCGGTTCCGGGCCGAGGTGCTCGATGCCCGGGTCACGGTGACGTGGGGAACGGCTCCGGCGTGCCGAGTGATTGTGAGGTGGCTTGGAGCGCGTCGGATGGGGTGAGGTGATCTCTGGACCGGCATCCGTCGCCTACTCGGCCACGAACGCCACGGGTGTCATCGCCCGCTCGGGGAACGCCTTGAGGATCGCGCGATGCGTCGTGATGAGCGGGACGCCGAGCGCGCTGGCCAACGCGACGTACTCGCAGTCGTAGGTCGTGCAGCCTGAACGAGACGCCAGCGTGAGCACCTCTTGGCTGTCGACATCGCCCTCGCGACCGTCGAGCACCTCATCCACCTGATCGAGTAATCTGGCGGCTCGTGAGATCGTCAGGTCGCCTCGCGTGATGTACTTGTGCACCACGCTGCGGAGCTCGCTGCGCCAGAGGGTCGGCGCCACCCACGTGGGATCCTTGGCCAGCACGGCCACGGCATCGTCGGTGCGGTCGCCCGGCATGACCAGGTAGGCGAGCAGGTTCTCGTCGGCCACGATCATGCTCGGCCGGACTCTCGCGCAGCGCGGAGTTCCTTGTCGGTCAGATGGATACCCGTGAGCCGGACCCGACTGCGGCGCAACTTGGCCAGCAGGTTCGCGGGATCGCCGGCGCGCTCCTCGGTGAGGGCGCGTTCCACCGCAAGTATTGCCTCGCTATTGATACTGCGCCGATGCTCCGCGGCCCGGGCCTTGAGTCGCGCGTAGAGTGGATCGGGCAGGTTCTTGATCGTGAGGGTGGCCATTGTGTCTCCATGGATGCGTTATGGATGCAATATGGAAGCGTGCCCGAGGTGTGGTCAGGCGGGCGGCCGATCCGCGGCCTTTTGACCGCGGTTAGGTTCGCGTCGACGCACTGGTGGGAGGGTGATGCTGCAGGCTGATCGTCGATGCGTTGTTGATGGCACTCCGAGTGCTGTTGATGGTCCTCAGCGTTCCGTTGGAGGTCGTCCGAGCGTCGTTGAAGCTCCCTCGGGGAGCGTTGAAGGTGGTCGACGAGGCGTTGACGGTTCCGAAAAAAGCGAGGAAGGTACTTCGAGTGGCGTTGAAGGCGGTGAAAAAAGCGGAGAAGGCCCTCTCCGGGTCGTTGATGGCTCACTCGCGCCCGTTGATGGCGCATGCAGCGCTGTTCATAGCATCTCTGGAGCCGGTAGGGAGGACCCGCAGCAGGACGCGGTGGACGCGCGTGTCACCGGCCGGGAAGGATCGGCGCCAAGAACATCCTGCCGTACGCGATGATCGCCATGATGACGCCCAACACGATGCTCATGACGATGGACCCCATCTCGTTGTACTTGAGGTGGACACCGATGAACACGAGGCTCTCGATGGCAAGGATCGCCGCGGCCACCACCGTGAGCGTTGGCCGCCAGTCGTGTCGCCCTCAGGGACGGTAGCGCCACGCGGACGATCTCGGTCCGCCGCCATTGCCGTAGCCTCCGGTGATCAGTGCACCTCCGGCCGGCAATGGGGCGACCGCGGCGAACTGACCGGCCATTCGTGGCGACCCGTCGACCACCGCAAACCGGCCACTCCGCGGATCAAACGTCTCGGCCTCGGGGGCACCCCCGCCGATGAGCACAAGCCCATTCGGAAGCACCACGCTGCTGTTGGCATGTTTGTATCGGGCGCGTTCCATTCGAGGGCCGACCGCGAACGTGTCCGTCGCCGGATCGAACAGTTCGGAAGACCGGTACGCGCCCTTGTCGTCCCGTTCGTCCGAGCCGCCGGTCACCAGGACGTGACCATCCGGCAGGACGACCGCATCGTGCTTGTGGCGTCGCACCTGCATGTCACCGACACGGTGGAACATGCCGGTGGCCGGATCGTACGTCTCCGCCGAGGTGAGCAACTGCAGGTTCGCCCTCGGGCCATGGTGCCCGCCGGCGATGAGCACCCGCCCATCGAGGAGTCGGACGGCCGTGTGGCTTTCGCGCGCGGCCGTCATGTTTCCCGTCGGTGAGAATTGGCCGGTCGCAGGATCATAGAGTTCCGCACTCGCCAGATACGTCCAACCCGTGCCCAGCCCCCCAGCGATCAGCACCATGCCGTTCTCGAGAAGCACGGCGACGTGGTCGGCCCGCGGGGCACCAAGCGAACCGGTCGGACTGAAGGTCTTCGTGGTCGGGTCAAACAGCTCGGCCGCAGCGAGCGTCGTCGATCCCTCGCCATAGCCCCCCACGATCAGCACCTTTCCACTGGGGAGGAGTGTCGCGGTATGGCTGTGGCGTGTCATGACCATCGGCGGCAACGGTACGAACCGGCCCGCGTCGGCGTCGTAGAGTTCCGCCCCGTTGGGAGAGCCCTTCTCCACGAATCCACCCGCTACCAGCACGCGGCCGTCGTTCAGCGCGGTCGCCGTGTGCGCTGCTCGGTTGGCGCTCATGTCGACGGTCGAGACCAGTGTCCCGTTGGCGGACCGTTGGCTGGCATTCACTTCGGCGGGACCCGTGGACAGCCGACCCACGCCGATGGCTGCGGCCACCACACCCAAGGTCGCGCCGGCCAGCCATGTCATGTGCAATTTCATTGGGTCAGTCCTCCGTGTCGTGCGTGGTTGTGCGCGCGCTCGACTGCTGCGACGGCCTCGAGGGTCTCCTTGGAAAGATAGCGTTCGTGCATGACCAGGCGCGGCGCCCTTGCTTCGCGAGAAGGCGTGGCACCGCGAGCCGGTGGGGGATGATGACGGAGTAAGGCGGGTTTACCCACCCTCAGTGCCGAGCGCAGGCTTCAGCCCATGGGCTCGTTTCGTCGAGGCTCGCTCGCTCGCCGATAGTGCAGCGCGACCGCGCCATTCCGGAGCGGCGTCGACGAGACCAACTCGAGCCGCCGCGTGCTGGGCAGGCCGTGCTGGTACAGGGTCGGGCCGTGACCGGCGATCCTCGGGTGGAGCAGGAACCGGTACTCGTCGATCAGGTCCAGCCGGTCGAGTGCTGTGGCGAGTGTGCCGCTGCCGAGGAGCACGCCGGCGGGGGTGGCGTCCTTGAGTTGCTGCACGTTGGTGTACAAATCGCCGGCGAGATGGTGGCTGTTCGTCCAGGTGTAGTCCGTTCGGGTCGACGACACGACGTACTTCGGCTTGGTCTCCAGCTTGACCGCCCACTCGCGGATCGCCGGTGGGGCGTCGACGGCGCCGCGGGCGACCGCCGGCCAATAGCTCTCCATCATCTCGTAGGTGGTGCGGCCCCAGAGCATCGCCCCTGCCTCGTCCATGAGACGGGTGAAGAATGCGTGGGTCTCGTCGTCGGCGATGCCCTCGCGGTGGTCGACGCAGCCGTCGAGGGTGATGTTGAGGCTGAAGGTCAGGAGTCCCATGGGGTTTCACACCGGTAGATTGTAGTACCTGATTGGGGGTCCGCATGCGGCTCACAGCCGTCTTTCAGAAGGTTTCCGAAGGATACCTTGGGTTCGTCGAGGAACTTCCCGGGGCCAATACCCAAGGGGCAACTCTCGAGGAGGCTCGTACCAATCTTCGTGAGGCAGTAGAAATGGTCTTCGAGGCCCATCGCGCACTCGCCGAGGAAGAGCTGGGTGGGGTCGACGTGATTCCGAGCCCACGGGTGGTTCCGCATCTCGCTTCGCTCGCTCGCGGAACATCACCCGGGCTCGGCATTAAGGGAGGCTGAAGCCTCCTTGCTCCCCGCGGATGCGCGGCGCAGCTAGCTGATCGGAGATCCTCACGGAGCAAGGCGGGTTTACCCCGCCGCCCCGCGCTGACGCGCGGCGGGCGGGGCAGGCCCGCCCTCAGTGCCGAGCGCCTGTCACCCTTGTATCTCTAGCACGGAGGTAGCAAGGATGGCTGGTCGTCGTAAGATTTCGGGTCGAGGGGCAGCTCGTTCACCCTATGGTGCCCACACCGTCGCTCAGCATGGGCGTCCCTCGATCCTTCTCGCCGTGAGC
>JBBSPX010000068.1:0-13955 GCA_038258395.1 Gemmatimonadales bacterium
ACCTGGACATCCGAGAGATCGGGAATCGCGTCGACCGGCGTATTCAGCATCGCGACGCCGCCGCCGAGTGCCAGGGCGATGACGCTGCCGAGAGCGAACAGCCGGTGGCGGATCGACCAATCGATGATGCGTGCCAGGATCATGGTGTGCCTCCGGGCATCTTCATCCCTGGCATGTCCGGCATCGTGGCGTCCGATGTATCGGCAGGCGTCCCTGGTGCCGGAGCCATCGGTGCCATTGGTGCCATTGCACCGGGACCCATCTGGCCGAGCATCGAGCGCATCACGGCGCCGAGATTGGACTCGGCTTCGAGCAGGTACTGAGCGCTGGTCACAACGCGGTCACCGGTATTGAGGCCTGATCGGATCGCGGTGAATGCACCGATGACGGGGCCGACCTGCACCTCGACGGGCATGAGGTGCCCATCACCGGCGTCTCGGAACACGAGGTAGCCGGTGCCGGTCGCGATGATCGCCGACGTTGGCACACTCAGGCTCGAGCGCGGCGGGGCCATGACACGGATCTCCGCGAAGCGACCGTCCTGCAGCGTGGCACCGGGGTTCTCCAACACGATCCGCGCCCGGAGGGTGCGGGTGGTCGGGTCGATGGTTGGGTAGACGAACGACAAGCGCCCGACCCGCGGCGGTGATTCTCCACCGGTGAACGTGATGGCGGCGGTGCTGCCGACCTTGATGGCGCCCGCGTCCGCTTCCCGGAATTCGGCATCGACCCAGACCACGGCGGGATCGACGATCGTGTAGAGACGGGCTCCTGGCTGGACCGCCTGCCCCAACTCGACGGCCTTGTCGATGATGATCCCTGAACTCGGGGCGAGGAGCGGCAGTGTGCGGGGCACCTCGCGGCCGCCGCCGAGCACGCGATCGATCACCGTGCTCGGCACATCCCAGCGCAACAGCCGGTCGCGCGCCGACGCGACGAGAGCGGTCCGCGACCCAGGGATCCCGGGGAGGCCACGCGATGTCGCACCGGTATCGAGTGCCGCTGCCGTTCGGAGTTCCTCGAGGGCGGCCACGACCTCGGGTGCGTAGAGCGAGAGGAGCGTGTCACCGCGTGACACCCGTTGGCCGGTCGACGCCGCGCGCAGTTGCTCGACATAGCCCGTCACCCGTGTCGTGACCTGACGCACGCGTGTCTCGTCCCAGCGCACCACACCGACCGCGCGTACGGTGTCGGCAAGCATCCGCGTGCCAACGGTGTCGAAGGTGACGCCGAACGTCCGCAGCTGCTCGGCGCTCAGCCGAACACCATCCTCCGGGCTGCCCATCGCCATGCCGGCCATGCCCGCCATCTCCGGCATGTCGGCCATCGTTCCCGGCGCGGCTGCGGTGTCGGTGCCGGAGCGTCGCAGCCAAAAGACTGCGATCAGTGCCAAGCAGACGACGCCAACGGCGTACGGCCACCAGCGTCGCTGGCGCGTGTTCGTGATGGTCATCACAGCATCTCCCGACCCACGAGGGCCTCGAGGTTGGCGACCGCCGTCATGTACGCGGTCAATTGTTCGGCGGCACGGACCTGGTCGGCATACAACGCCTGCTCGGCGGTGAGCACACCGCTGAATGCCGTCCGTCCTGCCGCGAGACCTGCGAGTGCGGCGTCGAGTGTGGCGCGCCCCTCCGGGAGAATCACGCGCGTCAGGATCGCCAACGCGGTGCGCGCGGCCATGGCATCGGCACGCAGGGTCACGATGCGCGCCTCGATGTCGTGGACCATCTGTTCGTGTTCGGCGTGCCGAGCCTCGAGTTCGAGTGCGCCGGCCTCTGCGCGTCGATCCTGCACGCGGCCGCGGCGCAGCGCGAGCGGTATTGCGACCGACGCCGACACGAAGTCGGAGCGGCTATCGCGCTGTCCGTACATCAGCGAGAATTCGAGATCGGGTTGCGCCGCCTTCCGTGCCAGGTCGACCAGCGCGCCCTGCGCCGCGATCCGGGCGACGTGTGCGGCGATGTCGGCATTCGACAATGCAGCCCACTCCATCAGCGTTGCGACGGACGGCATTGCACCGTCCTGCAGCGCTGCACCGAGTGAATCGTTGTCGAACTGCAAAGCGACGGCCGTATCGAGGGCGGCGTGCGAGAACGCATCGGGAATCGCAGCCGTGCCGATCGGTGTATCGGCGGGGCGATCGCGGAGCGCGTTGAGGGCGGCGACCGCGCCGAGTCGATCTTGCACGAGTGCGGTCGCCTCGAGTGCCAGGCGCGACAGCTCGACTCGACTCTGCCAGACCGCGTCCTGCCCGACCGTGCCGGCACGGTACGCGCTCTCTGCGGCGTCACGGACGGTGAGCAGCAGGTCGCGGCGGCGATGCAGGATCTCGAGCCGAGCATCGAGGAGCGCGAGGTCGGCCCAGCGGGTGGTGACCATGCGGACGATCTCGAGGCGGACGCCGGCGAGCACCGCGCCGCCTGCGGTCGCCATATGGTCGGCGGCCTGACGCTCGAGCCCGCGCTTGCCCGGGAATGGTATGCGCTGGGAGAGGCCGACCTGCTTCATCGTCATCATCTCACCGAAGCCGGGTGTCGCGATGGGCAGGTTGGCGACGCCCAGCATCAGGCGCGGATCGGGGAGTGCCCCGCTGGCGGTCGCCTCGATCGTGACGGCGTTGGCGCGATCGGTTGCGGCCCGAAGTTTCGGGTTCGCGCCGAGCACCTCTGTCAGGAAGGTGTCGAGAGTCGGTGCCGCGGCTGCTGGCGCCTGTGCCGCCAGGGAATGTGTCCCGGCGAGGCACAGGAGCATCGCCCCCATGCGGAGGGTGATCCTGGATGTAGTCATGACCTCAGTCCCGCGGAGTCGTCTCCGCGATGCAACACGTGAAGTCGCCCCGACCTGCGGGGCAACCGTTCAGTGGATGTGCTGGAGTGAGGTCAGGCTTTGGGTGGGTGGAACGGCGGGGCAACGAGCGCCGCGGGCGGGACCTTGGTCGGTGTGAGGATCTGCAGCTGGAACTCGCCGGCAATCGCGGTGGTGGTGGCGACGCGGGTCAGGATCGCCGGTGCGGCGACTGAGCAGGCGGCCATCGCGGCGCAATCGTGATCGGCCGGCGCGTGGTGCGAGATGGGGGAGTCCTGATGATCGGACATGTCGCCCATGCACGAGGCCGGCATGGCGGCGTGGTGCTGCTCGCAGAGCAACGCTGCCGCGAGCGGTTGGGCCTGGGAGATGGCCATGACGAGGAGCAAGGCGAGCCGGGTCATCGACCGTGAGGATAGCAGATCGGCCTGCCGGGGCGCAATGCTGGTGGGGGAGGTGCGCCTGTCACCCCGAGCGAAGCGAGGGGGCTGGACTCCGAAACTCCACCGATTTGGTCTAGATACCGCTGAGGCACCACACTCCGTCCCCTCGCTCCACTCGGGGTGACAACAGCTTGTCACGCCGAACGGAGTGAGGCGGCGAAGCCGAGGGAATGGTACGAAGGCCAAGCTCAGCCCCTTCGCTTCCCTCAGGGAGACAACAGCTTGTCACGCCGAGCTGTCATCCCGAGCGGAGCGCCCAACGGGCGCGGAGTCGAGGGATCTTCACTTGTTCGACGGACGTGCAGATCCCTCGACTTCATGATCCTGCGGATCATTCCGCTCGGGATGACAAGTCGCCGTGAAAGCTCCTCTCACACGTCGTAGGGAGAGCCGTAGAACCCCTCGACCGCCCCGGCAGGCACTCGACCAGGCCACCATACGGTGCTATTGTCACTTGACAACTCTTGCTCTTCCCCGACACCTTCCTTCGAGACGCTTTCCATGAGTGCGTCACCAACCACGCCCGGCAATTGCGCCGAGTGGTGGACCGGTGTCGGGGAATCGATCGGGAGAGATGATGACGCAGCAACTTCGCGGCAAGCGCGCACGAGCGGTGGCCACTGATTACGAGTTCCTGCTCAGGTTCCGGCTGCCCTATGACAGCCCCGATCCTGAGGCGTGGCTGGAGGCACTCGACGCGGCCGACTGTGATGACGCCACGATCGGGATCGGTCGACTCGGCCGGGTTGCGCTCGAGTTCACCAGGGCAGCCACCTCTGCTGCGAAGGCGATCCGCTCCGCGGTGGCCGATGTCGAGCGTGCGATTCCCAGCGCACGTCTGATCGAGGTCGCGCCAGACCATGTCGGCGTCGCCGACATCGCCGACGTCCTCGGCGTGAGTCGGCAACGAGCCCGGATGGTGATCGAGACCACCGATTCGTTCCCGCTCCCGATCCACGACGGACGTATCGCGCTGTTCCACCTCGCCCCGGTGCTCGAATGGCTCCGTCACGACGGCCGCCGCACGGTGGATGCCCCCTACCTCGAGACCGCGCGCGCGGCGATGCGCCTGAATTTGGAACGGACGAGGTGACAACAGCCGCAGATCCAGAGCGCGACTTTACAGTCGCGCCCTACCCCCAGCGACGATGCGAATCCACTCCGTTACACTTCATTGGTCCCGCCAGCCCGCTCGCAGTTCCGAAAGGTGGCGTCCCCATGCCGCGCCAGTTGATCGCCGCACTCCTCCTCGCCGCACCCGCGCTCGGCGCGCAGTCCCCCGCCCAGCACGCCACGATCGATTCGCTGTTCGGCGAACTCGCACTCGTGACAACCGCCGACCAGATGCCAGCAGCCTCCCGCTGCACGCCGTACCACGGCGCGATGCTCCATCTCTGCCAAGGCGCCGTCGCGACCAAGCGCGCAGACTTCTCGGATGATCGCGATACCGCCATCGAGGCCGAACACGAGCTGCGTCAGGTCGTCGACGACGAGCCAAAGTGGGCCGCCGGATGGTACGCTCTGGGCATGGCCCGGCTCGCACTCGCACGCGCCGGTGTCACCGCCAAGGCCGGTCCGCTCCAGGTGCTGGGGATGTCGTGGGAATCCGGCGCTGGACACGCACTGGTCCGTTCACTCGAGCTCGACAGCACGAACACCGATGCCGCCACCGCACTCGCCCTGATCCCGATCCCGCGCGAAGGCGCCTCGCAACTGCGCGGCCGACTCGCCATGCTCCGCCGCATCAGGCCACTCCTCGGCCCGGCCGCACTCGCCGGCGCGGCCCGCGTTGAACGCGTCGCCGGCAGCCGCGACTCGGCGGCAGTCTTGTGGCAACGGACACTCGACAGCGGTGTCCTCGACAGCGCATCGGTTGCAACTGAGTTGGTGCGTGACCTCTATGCGAGCGGACGCGCTGAGGAGGGCGCGAGCGTGCTGCTCGCCCATGCGGCGACCACAACCGATGCGGGTCAGGCAGCCTACCGACGCGAACTCTCGTGGGTCGCCGAACCGGGCGAACTCACGACGTGGGATTCACTGCCGCCGAGCGAGAGGCCGGGGTGGCTCCGCCAGTTCTGGGCCGGTCGCGACATTGCGGGGGGCTGGCCGGATGGCACGCGGCTGGTGGAGCACTATCGCCGGATCGAGGCGGCGTGGAAGGACTTCACGCTCTCGCTGCCGCCGTCGGGGCGACAGATGTCATCGAGTACGACCGGCGGCATCGACACCTTCCAAGACCTTCTCCTTGAACGCCGTATGATGGGAAACGAGGGACTGGCGATCGAGATCGTTGAAGGCAAGGCGGGCAATGAGACGCCGGTCACCGACGCACGACTCCTGACAGGTCAATTCCAAGCAATGGGCCTCGGTGGCCCGTTCCGGGCATTCCGGACGACACAGGAAGTCCTCGATGACAGGGGGATCGTCTGGATCCGCTACGGCAAGCCGACCCAGATCGTGTCGTCGGCGGGTGGCGAGGCGCTTCAGGTCTGGGCCTACGACAACATCACGCCGCGGCTGGTGCTCCAGTTCCGCGAGGAGAACTTCGATGGTCAGGTCGGTGCGTCGCGGCTGGTGCCCACATTGATCGATGTGGCTGGTCGGTTCCGGGATCAGTTCTGCGGCATCGAATGCTCGCTCTGCTCGACACACCTGTGGCAGGACACCAGCGTGGACGCGCTCGCAAGCTCACGGACCGAAAATGGTCGCCTCAATCCCGGCTCGGTCGACCACATCGTGCGTGAAGGCACCGCCCAGATCGCCCGCGCCACCACCACCGACGCCAACCCGCGCGACTTCTCCGCGCCCGTCGCCCCGATCGTGCAACTGTACGGCCTGACATCGGGCCGCCGCCCGGTGGCCCTTGCCGCGTTCGCACTACCAGCCGACCAACTCGAGTGGACCACACCATCTGCGGCCGCCGGCCGCACGGTCTACTCAGTGCGGATGGTGCTGTCGCTCCTCTCCGCCGATGGCACCCGCATCGACGTCGATACGCTGCGGCGCTTCGCCGTCCCCGCACCGCTCGCCAAGGGACAGTTCCTCACCGGATCACTCGAACTGCCGGTTGCAGCCGGCACGTACCGCGGTTCGCTCCTGCTCACCCAATCCGATGGTCGTGGCGCGGTCGCGACCCTGCCTGGTATCGGCGTGCCCAGCCACAACGGATCGCTCGATATCAGTTCCGTGGTGCTCGGTCGGCAGTCAAGCGGCATCGCGTGGCGATCCGGGAGTGTGCTGGTGCCGCTCAACCCACTCGGTGCATTCACCGAGAAGGGCGAGGCCGCGCTCTACTATCAGGTGATGGGACAGCAGGTCGGCACCAGTTACCGGACGACACTCGAGTTCTTCGACACCGATTCACCCGACAACTCGTCGCTCACGCTGCAATTCGATGAACCGGCTGAGTCGGCGTTCCGGGAGGTGCAACGCACCGTCGGACTCGCGAACCTCAAGCCCGGGCGCTATCGGCTGCGTGTGACGGTGGTCGGCGCGGGCGCCACGGCCAGTGAGACGGCGCGGTTGGTGGTGGTGAAGCGGTGAGATGTATGTCACGCCGAACGGAGTGAGGCGGCAAAGCCGAGGGTATGGTACGAACGAATGGCTCAGCCCCCTCGTTTCACTCCGGGTGACAACAGCCTGTCACGCCGAACGGAGTGAGGCGGCGGAGCCGAGGAGATGGTACGAAGGCCGGGCTCAGCCCCCTCGTTTCACTCGAGGTGACAACAGCCTGTCGGGGTCACACCCGCAACACCCCATCCACTACACCCGCATCCCCATTGCCCAGCAACCGCACCGCGTCCTCGATCGTGCGACTGAACCGGGGCCAGGTGCAGCAACGCATCGCCATCTGCGGCGCCTGCCACACCCAGGTGTCGTGCTCCTCTGAGAGAATCGGATCGCTGCCGTCGGCGACGAACGCGGCGAAGACGGGAATGAGTGCCACCTCGTCGACGGCGGCCTGATAGAACATCTCGACCCTGGAGAGATTGTACCACGCAGTGGGCGTGAGGCCCGTCTCTTCCTGCATCTCGCGCTGGGCGGCCTGCACGGGCGTCTCGCCGGATTCGATCTTGCCGTGGACGCCCTCCCACGAGCCGGGCCTGATGGCATCGGCCGCGCGGCGAAGCAGCAAGACTTCGAGTGACGCACCCCGCCCCCTGAGCACACATACATCGACGAGGGTGACGGCCACGCTGGTCATCGCGTCGCGATCACTTCCGGAAGCGCTGGAGTGTCGCCTCGAGACGCGCGGAGAGTGCCCGCGGACGGAATGGCTTGGTGAGGAAATCGGTGGCACCCAACCGGAGCACGCGCACCTCGTTGTCTTCGTCACCGCGCGCCGAGAGCACGACCACCGGCAACGAACGCGTGGCTGGGCGCGACCGAAGCTGCGCCAACACGGTGTAGCCATCGACATTCGGCAAGTTCAAATCAAGCAACACCAGATCCGGCGCATGACGATCGACCTGCTCCAACGCCTCCGCGCCATCACTCGCCTCGCAGACCGCGTATCCCTCCTGCTCCAGCAGGTCACGCATCACGCGGCGCAAGGTGTCCTCGTCCTCGACCAACAGGATCATCGCCTTCGGCTCGCCAGGCAGCTTGTGCTCGCCACTGTTCCCGTCGTCGAGCAGCTCGAGCCCCTCGAGCAATTCCTCCGGATGCGGATGGATGAACCCCGACGTCGGCATGCTGAGCGTGTTGGCCAATCCCGGCGAACTCGGGATCACGTTCTGATGCACCTTCACCGATCCCGCCGCCGGCACGTCGGTGACGCGCAACAACTCGTCGACCGACGAGTGTCCATCGAGCACATGTCGCAGCCCGCACTCGAACAGCGTCCGCATGCCTTCCTCGCGCGCGGCGGCACCGAGTCGGTCGGCGGGAGAGTTGGCGCCGACGAGGCGCTCGATCTCCGGCGTCACGCGCAGCACCTCGACAATCGAGAATCGACCTCGATAGCCCGTGTTGCTGCACTTGTTGCACCCAGTCGCCTTCCAGAGCGAGACACCGGTCGGAATGAACGGCTTGATCCGGTTCGGCAGCTCCGCCATGTCCTGCTCGGTGCGACAGTTCTGGCAGAGATGGCGCATCAGTCGCTGGGCAATCACCCCGCGGAGCGCGGCGCCGATCTTGAACGGCTCCATCCCCATGTCGACCAGACGAGTGACGGTGTTCGGTGCATCGTTGGTGTGCAGCGTCGAGAGTACGAGGTGACCCGTCAGCGACGCCTGCACCGCGATTTGCGCGGTCTCGATATCGCGGATCTCACCGATCAGCACAATATCAGGATCCTGACGCAGGATCGACCGCAACGCCGTGGCAAACGTGAGCCCCTGCCGCTCACTCACCTGCACCTGCACGATGTTCTTGCCCAACCGATACTCGACCGGATCCTCGACCGTGACGATGTTGATCCCCTCGGCCTGGATCTCCCGGATGCACGAGTAGAGCGTCGTCGTCTTGCCCGAACCGGTCGGCCCGGTGCAGAGGATGACGCCCTCCTTGTTGTTGAGCATCTCGGTGATCATCGCCTGGTCGTCCTCGTACAGTCCCAGCGCATCGAGCTTGAGCGTCGTCTGCTGGGTGTCGAGGATTCGGATGACGACCTTCTCGCCGTGCGAGGCGGGCAGCGTCGAGATCCGGAGATCGACCGGCTTGCCGTTGACCGCGACGCGCGCCCGACCGTCCTGCGGCCGCAAGCGATCGGCGATGTCCATCCCAGAAATGATCTTGATGCGCGAGACGAGCGGGATGCCGGCCTTCCGCGGGATGGTCATCGCCTGCCTGAGCACGCCATCGATTCGGTAGCGCACGATGACCGAGGTCTCGCCCGACTCGATGTGGATGTCGCTGGCCCTGGAGCTGATGCCATCGGCGAGCAGCACGTCGACCAACTTGATGATCGGTCGCGACGCCGCTTCCTGCGCGAGATCGTCGCCGAACTCCTCGACCTCGTCCTTGAGCGCCTCGACCTCGAGACCCTCCATCCCCTCGATCAGCTTCGAGACACCATCGCTGACCGGCACACCATACAGCTCGTCGAGTCGCTCGCGGATCGCACCCGGCGAGGCGAGTTGCATCCGCACCTCGCGACCGGTCGCGAATGCCAACGACTGCTCGGCGCCGACATCGAACGGATTCGCAGTGCCGACTTCGAGATAGGTATCGGTCGCCCGAATCGGGACGACGTTGTAGCGGCGAGCGAGTGACTCGGGCAGCGCATCGCGCGCGATCGGCGACACGGTGGTCAGATCGGCAATCGGCAACCGGCAGCGGCCCGCGATCAATGACAGCAGCTCGGCCTCGGGCATCAGCTCGTCGACCAGGATCCGCTCCCAGAGCGACGGCTCAGACCGATCGGCGCTCTTGAGCGCGGCAATCGCCCCCTCGGGGAGGAGGGGAGCGGCAAGTGCCACGAGCCATTCGTCGTTGATTCCGGTCATCAGCAGGGGACTCCGGATCGGGGGTCGCCGGTCAGATTCATCACCAGTAAGGTAGAGGATTGCAGTGGCACGAGCCACCCGGACCACCTCATAGGAGTGGCCACCAGAGGGGGTGCGCGTCCACCGCGACCAGCACCCCGCCACTCGCCGGGTGCCATCCTATTGTGACGCGTGCAATCGGGTCGCCGAGGCTCATCCTGATCCCGAGGACGGTCCCGTGCCGCGCCCGATCCCAGCCCAGATTGTCGCGCAATCGCCCGCTGACCCCACCGAACGCCACGAATGGGGTGATCTCGCTCACCAGAGACATAGGGAGGGCCGATCGCGGGACGCCAGGCATCTGGACCGCGAGCGGAATCGGTCGACTGAGCTCCGTGAGCCACATCTCCCGACCCCACATGCTCCGGTCGTCGATACCCGGCAGTGTCCCGATGCCACCGAGCGCGAACGCCCGACCGGTCGGGAGCCACACGCTCCCGGTGCCACCCCGAACGCTCCCCTCGAAGCCGAGCGGCAACGACGTCGCGCCGGTCAGCGTGGCACGGGTCCACTTGGCGTCACCTGCGCCATGTTCGACCGCCACCGCCCACCCGCCGAGCGCGAGGCCCGCGGAGATGACGCCGACATCGCCGTAGCCGAGCGCGGAGTTGGGATGTCGCGTCCCATTCAGTGCGCTGAAGCGGCTCACGAGCGAACCGTGACGCTCGGCGGCAGCATCGAGACTGATCTGCGCCGGCCCTGCGCGCATGCTGAGCCCGAGCCGAACGCGTTCGCGGAGACGCCAATCGCCGATGTCGTTGCCGCTCACGGCGGTGGCGAGCGAATTGGCAAGCCTGGAGCGCCGCGGTGCATCATCGAGATCGATCACCGCGCGATCGACTTGCAGATGCCAGCCGGTGCCACTGGCGACGGGTTCGAGCGATAAGCCGCCGGTGACGATCCCGCCTGACGTCCCGATGCCTCCGTTCACGGTGAGTTGTTGGCGCGCCGACAGCTGCCACTCGGCGCCGGCGGCGAGGCGCACGCCCTGGACTCGGTCGACGCGGACGAGCCCACTGATGCCATCGACGCCGAGCACGCGGACGGCGGGGATGCCACTGAGGCGGCCGCCGATGAGCATCTGGCGGGCATGCGCGGTGATCTCGTCGATATCGACCGCCGCGCCAGTTGGACCGACCCGGAACGGATGATCCCAGATCCCAAATCCCGGCTTCGTCGGGCCGGAGATCGCCGCTCCGGCGAAGGTGGTCGACGGCAGTCGCAGGCCGAGCTCGTAGTCCGCAATCTCCCAATCGGCGCGGAGCGAGGAGCCGAGTGGCGAGCCGAACATGGGGTCCGCTCGTCGAATGACGATCGACTGTCGCCAGGGCAGCCACGTCGCGCCGTCGATCAGCGCGTTCTCCAGCTCCACCGCGATCCCCTCGACGGTCGCATCCCGGTAGCTGGGGCTCGTGAAGGTGAATCGGAAGCGGACCAGCGTGGCGCGATCGGCATCGAGATAGAGCGTCCCCACGGCGCCGGCGCTATCGGCGCTGATTGGCCGCACCTCGACCGCGACCACCCGGGTCAGGCCGCGCGGGCCCTGGACCGTGACGGTGTCGCCGAGCGCGAATTGGTAGAATCGGAGCCCTTGGGCGGAGAGGGGATGCGGGACGTCGTGGACCTCGTCGCCGTCGCCGAGTCGGATGACTGGCCCAAAGTCGCTGGCGACGATGCCAAGATGGTCGCGGTGGTATCGGAGGGCATTGGGGAACTGGACTGAATCTCGCCAGGCCACGATCCGTTGCTTGCTCCGATTCGGTGCCTCACCGTACACTTCCACCCGAAGCTCGTCTGTCCGTACCTCTCGCTCGATTGGCGTCCCGTCGTGATCTATCACCAGCGCGAACCTGACCGTCCCATGGGCCGTCGCCTTCCAACCGGCGAGACCGCGGGCGCTGTCGCGGGTGGCACGAGCCTGCACCGCAGCCTCGAGCAACGGGACGCCGGTGCCCGTCTGCCACTGCGCAGCCAGCGGCTGGGCCGTGAGGGCGAGAAGACACAGGCAGAAACGCACAGCAATCGACATGGCTGGAAGATAGGGCTCGCGCTGCTGATGCTGGCGAGTGGTTGTGGCGGTCGCCAGCAATTCAACAACACTGGCGCCGATCGGGCCGCGTTGCTTCGGGACGGCCCGCCGCTGGCGATGACCCAGGTGCTGGTGCTCGAGCAGGCAGGGGTGGCCCCGACCGACACCAGCGTGACGTACGAGACGCGCATGGGCCGGACGATTGTGATGCGCCATGTGCCGCCCGACAACGCGGTCTTCATGACGCTCACGATTCCGGCGGACTCGACCGCAACCGGCGAGACCACCATCCAGCTGGTCCAGTCGCCCGGTCAATACGGCATCACGGCGACCGCGAGCCCGGCGTGGCCCAAGGGCGCCCATCTCACCTTCAGCTACGCGATCCACTTCCAGGCTCCCGCCGGCATCGAGCAGCACTATCTCGGCCGCAGCTTCTACGAGGCGGCGCTGGGGATCGGGATGGTCACCGCCGAGGGCAAGCTCGACTTCGAGGAGACCACGCGCCCCGCGGCCGATATGGTCCGCGCTCCGGCGGCAGCGGCGGGTCAGTACCTGGTCGCGGCGCCGCGATGAGCTCCGCACTGCTTACCCGCTGCCGCGAGGCGATCGCGGCCGGACACGCGCGCGTACCGCTCACCCGGAGCGTGGTGCTCGATGGCGACACACCGGTGAGTGCGTTTGCCAAGATCCACCGCGGCGAGTACGGCTTTTTGCTGGAGTCGCTTGAGGGGGGGGAACGCTGGGCACGGTTCACCTTCATGGCGACCGAGCCGACGGCGGTGTTCCGATACCGAGATAGGTTGGTGGAGCGTCAGTGTGCTGACGGCTGGGATGTCGAGGATGCCGACACCGACCCGCTCGCGCACCTGGGTGCCCTGCTCCGCAACACGACGAGTGCGGAGCTTGATGGGCTGCCGCGGTTCACCGGCGGCGCGGTCGGCTTCTGGGGCTACGATGTGGTGCGCTCGATCGAGTCGCTGCCGAACCCGCCGGTCGACGACCGTGGTCACCCCGATGCGGTCGCGATGGTGGTCGACACGCTGCTGGTGCTCGATCACTTGTTCCACCGCGCCACGGTGATCGCGAATGTCGTGGTCGATCCTTCGCTCGACGATCCAGCGCTACTCGCGCGGATCGCCGATGCTGAGGCGCGCGCGGACGAGTGGATCGCGCGACTGCATGCCCCGATACAACTCACGCCCCTCGCGTTCGATGACACCAGCGATCGTATCGCAGGGACGACGTCGCCGTATCCCGACGACGATTTCCGGCGTGATGTCGCGGTGTGCCAGGAGCACATCGCGGCGGGTGATGCGTTCCAGATCGTGCTCTCGCGCCGGCTCGATGTCGAACCCGCGCCCGACGCATGGCTCACCTATCGCTGGCTGCGCGCGCTCAACCCGGCGCCGTACTGCTACTTCCTCCGGTTGGGCCCGCTCACGCTGGTTGGCGCGTCACCCGAGGTCCTGGTGCGGCTCGAGCAGGACGAGGTGACCGTCCGTCCGATTGCGGGCACGCGTCCGCGCGGCGCCACGCCCGAGCAGGATCTGGCACTCGAGGCCGAGCTGCGTGCCGACCCGAAGGAGCTCGCCGAGCATGTGATGCTGGTGGACTTGGGCCGCAACGATGTTGGTCGGGTGAGTGAATGGGGGAGCGTCAAGGTCGTGGCACAGATGGTCACCGAGCGCTACTCGCACGTGATGCATCTGGTGAGTGAGGTGCGTGGGCAATTGCGGAGCGGGCTCGATGCGCTCGACGCTTTCGCCGCGGCATTTCCGGCCGGGACGCTGAGTGGTGCGCCCAAGGTTCGCGCGATGCAGATCATCGACAGTCTCGAGCGCACCCGTCGCGGACCGTATGCCGGCGCGGTGGGCTATGTGGGCTACGGAGCCAGGACGCTCGACACCGCGATCGCGATCCGGACTGCGGTGTTCAGCGAGGGCAGGGCGTCGGTGCAGGCGGGTGCCGGTGTCGTCGCCGACTCGGTGCCGGAGATGGAGGTCCGGGAGACCACCGCGAAGGCGGGGGCGGTCCTGCGGGCGTTGGGGCTGGCAAGTGAGACGCATGACGAAACTTAGGCGCGACCGTACGGTCGGGCGGCAAGGCGCACCAACACTCGGCTACCCTGTCACGCCGAACGCAGTGAGGCGGCGGAGCCTGACAGTCCACTCTCCGCCGCCTCACTGC
>JBBSPX010000069.1:0-13864 GCA_038258395.1 Gemmatimonadales bacterium
CCATCCGAGCAGCAGAATGAGGGTTGCGTGGATCTTGACGGCGGTGCCGCGAACACGGAGCACGGTGAACGACCACTTCATCGGCCGTGCCACCCGGCGCCGGTGTCGCACGGCGTGGCCATGGAGGGTCCGCGCCGTGGCCTCGATGACTGATGGATCGTCTCCCCCGATCGGGCGGTGCCACGAGTGAGCGTGCCGGCGCTGTTCCTCGCCGCCTGTGAACATTACACTTGTCGCCTGCCCTCTCCCCGTACCGATGGAGCCGATCGATGACCACTCGCACCGTCCCAGTGCAGCAGCCGCCGCTCGCTTCGGCGTCCGACTGGACGATCCAGGATGCCGAACGACTGTACAACATGGGTGGCTGGGGGCTGGGCTACTTCCGGATCAACGCGGGTGGCCATGTGACGGTGCATCCCGACGGCGAAGTATCGAATGGCATCGACCTCTACCAGGTGGCGATGGACCTCCGCGAGCAGGGAGTCGACCTGCCGCTGCTGGTGCGCTTCAGTGACATCCTGCGGAGCCGGATTGCCGAACTTGCCAGTCGGTTCCGGAATGCGATCGAGGAGTTCGGCTACGAGGGCGAGTACTCCACCGTCTACCCGATCAAGGTGAATCAGCAGCGTCATGTGGTGCAGGAGATCGTGGAGTTCGGCACGCCGTTCGGTGTCGGGCTCGAGTGCGGGTCGAAGCCCGAGTTGATGGCGGTCCTCGGGCTCAATGAGTCCGTCGGGCACACCCTGATCTGCAATGGCTACAAGGACGAGGAGTTCATGCGCCTCGCCCTGATCGGGCAGCAGCTCGGCCATCGGGTGGTTATCGTGCTCGAGCAGGTGAACGAACTCGATGTGCTGCTGCGCGTCGCCGAGGAGATGGGGGTCACGCCGACGGTCGGTGTGCGGATCAAGCTCTCGACCGAGGGGTCCGGGCGGTGGGCGAAAAGTGGCGGCGAGAAGTCGAAGTTCGGGCTCTCGCCCGTCGAGTTGATCCAGCTCCTCGACCGCCTCACGGCCGAGGGTCGCCAGGACATCCTCAAGCTGGTGCACTTCCACCTCGGCAGTCAGATCACCGACATCCGGTTCGTGAAGGCGGGACTTGCCGAGTGTGGACGCTACTACGTCGAGCTCCGGAAGATGGGGTTCAACATCGAGACCGTCGATGTCGGTGGGGGGCTTGGTGTCGACTATGACGGCTCGCGTACCGTTGGCCCGGCGTCGATGAACTACACCATGCGTGAGTATGCCAACGATGTGGTCTACACGATTGGTGGCATCTGTCGGAACGAGGAGGTGCCGATGCCGAACCTGATCAGCGAGTCCGGCCGGGCGATCACCGCGCATCACGCCATGCTGCTGATCAATGTGATCGACTGCGAGTCGCTGCAGGCGCCGCACCAGGTCGCCCTCGACGAGGACGCCAACCCGCTGCTCCTGGAGATGCAGGAGAATCTCGCGGCGATCGGCGTTGACCGGATCGAGGAGACGTTCCACGATGCCGTCTTCGCCAAGGAACGTGCGCAGGAGTATTTCGGCAACGGTATCTTCACGCTCCGGGAGCGTGCCGAGGCCGAGCAGCTCTACGTGATGACGCTCAATGGGCTGGCCGCGGCGGTCGGGGACAACCGGGTGTCGTACCCCGAGCTGGTGGCGCACCTCGAGAGCACGCTGGTCGACCGCTACTTCTGCAACTTCTCGCTCTTCCAGTCGCTCCCCGACAACTGGGCGATCGATCAGCTCTTCCCGATCATGCCGATTCACCGGCTCGGTGAGGTGCCGTCACGCCGCGGCACGATCCAGGATGTCACCTGTGATTCGGACGGTGTGATCGATCATTTCACGGGAGGGCAGGGAGGCAAGCCATCACTGGAACTTCACCCGTGGCGCGAGGACGAGCCGTATGTGCTGGGCATCTTCCTGACCGGGGCGTATCAGGAGATCCTGGGTGACTTGCACAACCTGTTCGGCGATACCAACGCCGTCCATGTACGGACGACCGACGAGGGGTACGAGGTCACCGACCTGGTGCATGGCGATACGGTCACGGAGGTACTGACGTATGTGCAGTTCCACGCGTCGGATCTGCTGGCGACCTTCCGGCGCAAGGTGGCACGCGCCCAGGGCATCACGCGCCAGGATGCGAATGGCTTCATCGCCGATTTCGTGGCGGGGCTGGAGGGGTACACCTATCTGGAGGGGGAGGGGTAGCGGGGACGGCAGTGAGAGGTGAGAGGTGAGAAGGTGCTGATCTTACTTCTCACTTCTCGCTTCTCGCTTGGTGCTACCGCTTCACCATCGCCACAAAGTCGCGTTCACCCGGACCTGTATACACCTGACGTGGGCGCGCGATCTTCTGCTCCTTGTCGGTGATCATCTCCTCCCATTGCGCGAGCCAACCGGGCAGGCGCCCGAGCGCGAAGAGCACCGTGAAGAAATCGGTGGGGTATCCCATCGCCTGATAAATCAGGCCCGAATAGAAGTCGACATTCGGATACAGCTTCCGGGAGACGAAGTAGTCATCCTCGAGGGCGATCCGCTCGAGCTCGAGTGCGATCTCGAGTTTGGGATTGAGGCCGGTCTGCGCGAAGACCTCGTCGGCCGTCCGCTTGATGAGTTTGGCGCGCGGATCATACGACTTGTAGACCCGGTGGCCGAAGCCCATCAGACGTCCTTCACCCTGCTTCACCCGTTCGATGAATGCCGGGATCTGCGCCTTGGTCTGGATCTCATTGAGCATCTTGAGGACGGCCTCGTTGGCACCGCCATGCAGCGGGCCGTAGAGGGCTGCGATCCCCGCCGACACCGCCGAAAACGGATCCACCCCTGACGACCCGACCGCGCGGACCGCGCTGGTCGAACAATTCTGCTCGTGGTCCGCATGGAGGATCAAGAGGATCTCGAGCGCGCGCTGGAGCACCGGATTCGGTTCATGCTGCCCACCGATGCTGAAGGTCATGTTGACGAAATTGCCGATGTAGTCGAGGTCGTTCCGCGGAAACTCGTAGGGCAGGCCGCGTGCATGCCGGAAGCAGAATGCCGCGAGCGTCGGCAGCTTGGCCATGAGGCGGACGCGCTGGATGTACCGATTCGCCGGATCGTGGATGTCCTTGGCGTCGGGGTAGAACGTCGAGAGCCCACCGACCACACCGAGGAGCATCCCCATCGGGTGTGCGTCGTAGCGGAATCCCTCGAGAAACTTCATGATGTTCGTATGCACATACGTGTGGTAGCGGATGTCTTCGGTCCACTTATCGAGTTGCGGCGCAGTGGGCAGTTCGCCTCCGCCCAGCAGGTACGCGACCTCGAGAAAGCTGCTCCGCTCGGCCAATTGGTCGATCGGGTAGCCGCGGTAGCGCAGGATCCCCTTGTCGCCGTCGATGAACGTGATGTCGCTCCGGCACGCGGCCGTGTTCATGAACGCCGGGTCATAGGTCATCATCCCGAAGTCATCATCCTTGACCTTGATTTGCCGGAGGTCAATCGCCCGGATGGTATCGTCGGTGATCGGGACTTCGTACTGCTTCCCGGTCCGGTTGTCGGTGACGGTCAAGGTGTCGCTGGCCACGTGAAATCCTTCGCTAATGCAAACGGTCAACAGGGCGTGTGTGATGCGCCTCTGCAAGATACACGGGGGCCTCCCCCTTGCGACCGAGCCCGGACTGTCGTTCCCTTGCGGCCATGAATCCCGAAGCTGACCTCTCGACCGACCAACGCCGGGCGGGCTTCCTGGCCGGAGCGGTCATCGGCAGCGCGCTGGCCGCGCGAACCGCCGACATGCAGGATCCTGCCACCGTGGCGCGAGCGCTCGAAGCCGACCCGCTGCCCCTCGCCCCACCGCCCGGGCGTCGTCCTGCGGGCACCGCCCTCGCCGATGCCCTCCTCGAAGAGCTGCTCGCCGGTGGGGTCGATCTCCAGCGGTTGAGCACGCGCTGGATCAATTGGTGGCGATCCGATGGACTCGATGCCGATCCGGTCCTGATCGAGGCGCTCGCGCATCTCCAGCAATTCGATGCCCCGACCGACCGTCTCGAAGGCGGCACCGCCGTCATTCTCGCCGCGACGCTTCCCGCGGCGCTGGCGGCCTCTTCCCCGGGATCGATGGTGGCGGGGACCTTCCATACGGCGCGCCTGCTTGATCCCGACCCGGTGACGGGTCTTGCCGCGGTCGCGGTCGTGATGACGGCCGCCCGCTGCCTGGAGGGCCAGCGTGACTTTATCGGCGATGTCCTGACGATGCTGCGGACCAACGGCGCGCCGGAGGAGTTCTACGAGGCGATGCGGAGCGTCCCGCGCGATCCCGGGACACCACCGCCAAGTCCCCGCGGGCCGACCGTCACGGCGGTAGCCGCGGCGCCGTGGCTCCTCTGGCAGATGCATCATCGACCGCGAGGGGAGGAGATCCTTCGCGACATGGTCGCGCTGGGTGGGGTCGCCTCACCCGTCGGAGCCGTCCTCGGGGCGCTGGTCGGAGCACGGGACGGGCTCGACCGCCTGCCCGGTGTCTGGCGGGATGGTGCCGGTGAGGACGTCGCGTTGCGGCTCGCGCTCGCCGAGCGGCTCTCGCTGGTTCCGAGAGCACCGTAGATGGCGCGATCGCGCTGGCCTTGCTACCTCTCTCTCCACTCACCCGTTACGGAGTCGGCATGACCCTCACCACTCGTGTGCTACTGGGCCTCGGTCTCGGTCTCGGATTCGGGATCGCTCTCGCCAGCGTGCTCCCCGACTCGTGGCAGGTGCTGGCCACCTGGATCGCGCCAATCGGGACCGTCTGGACACGGGCCCTGCAGCTCACCGTCCTGCCCCTCGTGGTCACCTTGCTCTTCACCGGGGTGAGTGCGGGTGGAGAGGGACTCGGCAGCCTCGGGCTGCGCGGAATGGGCTTCTTCGTGGCGAGCCTCATGGTCGTGGCAGTAATCACGTTGCTCATCGCGCCGACCATTCTCGGATTCGTCACGATCGACCCCGAGACCGCGGCGCAACTTCGTGCCGCGAGCACCGCGCCGAGTGCCGACCTCCCGGGCTTCCGCGACTGGGTCGTCTCGCTGATGCCGAACAACCTGATTGCGACCGCAGCGAGCGGCGCAATGCTCCCCATTATCGTGGCAACCTTGATGTTTGCGTCCGCGGCAACGCGGTTGGAGCCAGTGATGCGGGCGCGCCTCGGACATGCGGCGGAAGCGGTCGGGGCCGTGACCCTCGTCCTCGTGCGCTGGATCCTGAACCTGGCGCCGATCGGTGTCTTCGCACTCGCGGTTCCGCTGGCGCTTCGGCTTGGAACCACCGCACTCGGTGCCGTCGCGATCTATGTCGTGATGACGGCGGTTCTCTCACTGCTGGTGATGCTGTTGCTCTACCCGCTGGCCGTGCTCCGGGGCGTTGCGCTCCGCGACTTCGCCCGGGCACTCGGACCTGGCCAAAGCATTGCGGTATCGGCGAGATCCTCGCTCGCGGCCCTCCCGGCATTGATCGACGGCGCCCGCGGACTCGGACTCGGCGAACGTGCCACCGGTTTCTTCCTGCCCTTCAGCGCGTCGTTGTACCGGCTGGGTGGGGCGGTCGCGCTGCCGGCCGGCGTGTTGTTCATCGCCCGGCTCTATGGGGTCGAACTCGGTTCGGCACAACTCGTGACCGTCGGGCTGACCTCTGTGATCCTGAGCTTCAGCGTCCCCGGTATTCCGGGCGGGTCGATCCTGATCATGGCGCCGGTCCTGCTCTCGGTCGGCCTACCGGTCGAAGGGATCGGGATCCTGCTGGGCGTCGACACGATCCCCGACATGTTTCGCACCACCCTCAATGTCACCGGCACGATGACGGCCGCCGTCGTGCTCGAACCGCCGCGACGACCTCCCGCATGATGCGCCGCGCTCCGATGCGTCTCGCGCGGGCTGGATCGGCGCTCCGACGTGCGCGTAGATCCGCTTGGGATGTCCCAGCCCCGTTGTCCCTCAGGGCGGGGTCGTGAGACCACTTCGATCCTGGATCCTCGATCACCTGGTGCGTGCCCGTGATCGACCGGAGGATCTGCTCACCGGACCGATCCACGGCACCCTGCTCGGCGCCGATCGCCTCGCGGAGCGCGCGCGCACCATCGCGGCCGAACAGGTCGTGGGCAAGCCGCAACGTCTGGACCCACGAGCGCGTTTGCTGCATCGACTCGAGAACAGTCGACGGATCCTCACCGAGGCCGAGGCTCGCCTGATCGCGGAACCGCGGACCGACGCCGATCGGGATCCGTCGGCTGACTGGCTGCTCGATAATTTTCATCTGGTGCAGGAACACATCCAGGAGGTCCGCGATGCATTGCCGCGCACCTTCTACCGTGAACTGCCCGAACTCGCGAACGGACCGCTGCGAGGGTATCCGCGCATCTACGAGATCGCGATCGCGGTGATCTCGCACAGCGAGGGCCGAGTGGTGCTCGAGAATGTCGATCACTTTGTGGCGGCATTCCAGGAGATCACCCCGCTCACGCTCGGCGAACTATGGGCGATGCCGGCGATGCTGCGCCTCGGGCTGATCGAGAGCCTGCGGCGCATGACCCGGCGAACGCTTCATCGTCTGGATGAACTCGCCGCCGCCGATGCGGCCGCCCACCGCCTCGAAGCCGCCTCCGATCCACGGCGGGGGGACGCTCACGCGGTGCTTGGTGGCTTCGTGGGAACGGGTCACCATGTGAGCGCCGGCTTTCTGGCCCGCCTCCACGCCGAGCTGCGCGGTCGGCCGGAACGTGCGGATGCGCTGGCGCACCTCGAACACTGGTTGTCGGCCGAGGGGCTCGCGAGTGATGCCCTCGCCGCGCAGGCCAACGAACGGGTGGCGCACACGCAGATCATGACGGCGAACAGCATCATGAGCCTTCGGACCATTGGTCGGCGCGACTGGCGGACCTTCGTGGAGCGCCAGAGCGTGGTCGAGACGGTATTGGCCGGCGATCCTTCCGGGCATTACCTGGAGATGACGTTTGCGACTCGGGATCGGTATCGGCATGCGATCGAACGGCTCGCCCGCCGGTCCGGGACGTCCGAGCAGCACGTGGCCGAGTGTGCCATCGCGTTGGCGGCGCGCCCGCACGCCGGGGCGCTTGACGCGGCGCGGCGCCGACACGTCGGCTACTTCCTGATCGACGCCGGACTCCTGGAACTCGAATGCGCCTGTGGTGCCACACCCACCTGGCACGAGAGCTTTCTGCGTGCGTTGCGGGCGCGACCCAATGTGGTGCTCGTCGGTGGTCTGGTGCTCCTCACCCTGCTGGCACTCGGGGCGCTCGGCATGCTGGCGGGGGGGGAGGTCACGCGAGTGGCATGGCCGGGTATCCTGGTGTTCGCACTCCTGCCGGCGTGGGACATCGGGATCACGGTGGTCAACCAGCTGATCACCTCGACCATGCCGCCGCGCACCCTGCCCGCCATGGATTTTGTCGAACGCGGCATCCCGGACGACTGCCGGACGGCGGTCGTCGTGCCGACCCTTCTGGGCGATGTCGACGACGTGAGCACCGCGTTGGAGGAACTGGAGGTCCTTTTCCTCGCCAACCGTGATCCGGCGCTGGTCTTCGCGCTGCTTGGCGATCACCTCGATGCCGAGCAGGAGCACCTGCCCGGCGATGCTGCGGTCCTCGAGCAGGCGGCACGCGGGGTGACCGAGCTCAACCTGCGGTACGGCACGGGCGCCCAACCGCCGTTTCGGCTCCTCCACCGCCCGCGTCGCTGGAATCCAGGCGAGGGCGTCTGGATGGGTTGGGAACGGAAGCGGGGCAAGCTGGAAGAGTTCCTCGAACTGCTCGCCGGGCAGGACAGCGGTGCGTTCACGTTGGTTGCCGGCGGGACGGTCGGCTTCGATCAGGTGCGGTATGTCATCACCCTGGATGCCGATACGCAGATGCCACTTGGCGAGGCGCGCGCTTTGGTGGGGACGATCGCGCATCCGCTGAACCGAGCCGTCCACGATCCCGCAGCTGGTCGGATCGTCGCCGGTTTCGGCATCATCCAGCCCCGCATCGCCGTCAAACTCGTGAGCGCGCGACGGTCCGCGTTCGCGGCGATTCATTCCGGGCTGCCGGGGATCGATCCCTATACGACCGCGGTCTCCGATTTCTACCAGGACCTCTTCGGGGAGGGAAGCTTCACCGGGAAGGGCATCATTGATGTGGCCGCGTTTCGGCTAGCGACGCGCGGGCGCTTTCCCGAAAATACGCTCCTGTCGCATGACCTCATCGAGGGCAACTACGTGCGAGCCGGTCTGGCGACCGACATCGTGCTCTACGACGACTACCCGACCACCTACCTCGCCCACGCACGCCGGAAGCATCGCTGGGTGCGAGGTGACTGGCAGTTGCTGCCCTGGCTCGGTCGGCGCGTGCCGGGACCGTCCGGCCCTGAACCGAATCGACTCCCCCTGGTGTCACGCTGGAAGGTGCTCGACAACCTGCGACGCAGCACGGTCGAACCCGCCCAGCTCGCCCTGATCATCGCCGGCTGGTCGCTGCTCGCGGGCTCCTCGGTCCGCTGGACGCTTCTCGGGATCGGCGCCATCGTGGCGCCACGCATCGTCCCGATTCTCCTGGCCTTTGTGCGGCCGCCACGGGATCGGTCGTGGCGCGCGTACTACGGGGCGCTCCGCGACGACGCGGTCCGGGCGGGACAGCAGATCGGGCTCGCGATCGTGGTGCTTCCCCATCAGGCATGGCTCTCGCTCGACGCCATCGTGCGGACCCTCTGGCGACTCGGTGTCTCGCGTCGTCACCTACTCGAATGGCACGCTGCGGCACGCGTCGAGCGCGCCATCCGGAACACGAGCGAGGCCGCCTGGCGCCAGATGGGGCCGTCGCTCGTGGCGGTGGTGGTTGCCGCCATCGGCATGACGATCCTGGACGGTCGGAGTGCGGCGGAAGTGGGGGGGGGATTACGGGCCGTCTGGCCGCAGCTCCTCGCGATCTGGCCCTTGACGCTGCTCTGGCTGACCGGGCCGCTCGTCGTCACGCGATTGGGTCGCGTGGGGACGCCGCGCCGGCTGAGCGTCGCCCATCGGGACGCCGCACGGCGCTATGCCGAGACCCATTGGCGCTTCTTCGACGAGTACGTGACCGCGGCGACTCGGTGGCTCGCGCCCGACAACGTGCAGGCGAAGCCCGTCGAAACGGTCGCCATGCGCACGTCGCCGACCAATATCGGATTGCAGCTCCTCGCGACCGTGAGTGCCGTCGACCTCGGGGTGCTGTCTCGACCCGAGATGGTCGAGCGGCTCGAGCGGACGTTCGCCACGCTCGATACCCTGGCGCGCTACCGGGGTCACTTCCACAACTGGTACAATCTCGAGGACGGACGGGTCCTGGATCCACCCTACATCTCGACCGTGGACAGCGGCAACCTCGCCGGCCACCTGCTCGCGTTCGCCGAGGCCTGCCGGGAATACGAGCGGGCCGCCGGCGTTGTCCACAGCGGAGACGAAGGGCGTCTCGCGAGCCTCGCGGCGCGGGCGGAGCGGTTCGTGCACGACATGGACTTTGCCTTCCTGTACGACCCCGCGACCCAGCTCTTCACCATCGGCTACCATCCCGAATCCCACACAGCGGACGCGTCGTCGTACGACCTCCTTGCGTCCGAGGCGCGCCTGGCGGTGTATGTGGCCATCGCCAAGGGCGATGTCCCGGTCGATGCATGGTTCCGTCTGGGTCGTCTGATCGTGCGGGCCGATGGTCGGCCGATGCTGGCCTCGTGGAGCGGTAGCATGTTCGAGTACCTGATGCCGCTCCTCGTCATGCCCGCCTACGCCGAGTCGCTCCTCGGCCAGACCGATCGCGCCGCGGTGGCGAGTCAGGTGGCGTACGGGCATCGGCGCGACGTGCCCTGGGGGGTGAGCGAGAGCGCGTACAACCTGCGTGACCAGCAACTCACGTACCAGTACCGCGCATTCGGCGTGCCGGGCACGGGGCTCCGTCGGGGCCTCGACCGGGACTTGGTGATCGCGCCGTATGCTTCCGCGCTGGCCGCCATGGTCGCGCCGGCTGAGGCGTTCGAGAACCTCGAGGCCCTTGAACGACTCGGCGCACTCGGACCGCACGGCTTCTGGGATGCGCTCGACTACTCCCGTCCCGATCCGGATCGCGCGTTCGCGGTGGTCGAGACGGTGATGGCGCATCATGTCGGGATGAGCCTGGTGGCGTTTGCCAATGCACTCGGCGTCAGCCGCTGGCCGGAGCGTTTCCTCCGCGTCCCGACCGCACGCGCCGCCGAGCTGCTGCTGCAGGAGCGAGTCCCGCGCAGTCTCGTGGCGCAGGTCCTCGCCACACCCGTCGCCTCAGGCCCTCCGCCACGAGAGCAGGGCTCCCCCGCGGTGGTTCGCATGGTGATGGGCGCCGAGGCGGCCCTGCCGCGCATCGGCTTGCTCGGAGACCTCTCCTACGCGGTGATGGTGACCCATGCAGGGGGGGGATACAGTCGGCACGCCGGCCTCGACGTCACCCGGTGGCGGGCCGATGGCACCACCGACGATCGCGGCCAGTTCTGCTACCTGACGGACTTGGGGACGGGGCGGTGCTGGTCGGCCGGATTCCAGCCGGTCGGCGCCGTGGCCGACGAGTATCACGCGCACCTCGCGGCCGATGCAGTGACGCTGCATCGGATCGACGGGCCGGTCGAGACCCGGACCGAGATCGTCGTGGTCCAATCCGATGCCGCCGAGGTCCGCCGCATCACCGTGACCAACCATGGGCCCGAGGCGCGCGAGATCGAGCTGACGAGCTACGCGGAGATCGTGATGGGCTCAACCGGGGCCGACGCGGCACACCCGGCATTTGCCAACCTGTTCGTGGAAACCGAATGGCACGCGTGGTGTTCGGCGATCACCGCGCGGCGCCGTCCGCGCGCCGGAGACGAACCCGCGCCGTGGTACGTGCATGTCGTGGCCACCGGACCGGAACGGCTCGGCGACGTGAGCTGCGAAACCGATCGGGCACAGTTCGTGGGACGGGGCCGCAGTACGCGCCGACCGGCCGCGCTCGACGAGACGGGTCCACTCTCCGGCACGACCGGCGCGGTCCTCGACCCGGTGGGCGCCCTGCGCGTGCGCATCCGGATCGACGCCGGCGCGTCAGCGTCGGTGGCATTCACGACGCTCGTCGCCGACTCCCGGGAGGCCGCCTTTGAACTGGCGGATCGGTATCGTGGCCCGCTCGCGGCTCAACGTGCCCTCGAGCTCTCCTGGATGGCCACGCAGATTGACTTGCGAGAGTGGAAGGTCACCAGTCAGGAGGCTGCCGCATTCCAGGATATCGCCGGGCATCTCCTGTTCGGGCCGCCCGATGTCGATCCGGGTGTCGCCATTCCCGACTCGCCCGGTGGTGCTCAGGCCAGGCTCTGGCGCCACGGGATCTCCGGTGACCAGCCGATCCTGCTGGCGACGATCGATGACTCGGCCGGTTTGGCGACGCTCCGGGGCCTCTTCGCCGCGCACCGCTATTGGCGCCGACACGCGCTCGTGGTCGACCTGGTCGTCCTCATCGGCGAACCGCACGACTATCTGCAAGCCCTGCGCACCGCCATCGAGCACGAGATGCAAGTGACGGGCAACGCCCAGGCCATTGATGTGGCGGGTGGCGTCTACCTCCGACGACGGGATAGCCTCGAGCCCGAGGACCTCCAGACCCTGCGTGCGATCGCCAACCTGCACGTCGCGTGCGATGGTCGATCGCTCGACGCCGTGGTCCCTGTCGGCCCGACGCGCCGTGCTGACACGACGCGCGACCCGCTTCGGCCACACTATATCGAACGCCGGATCCAGGCCCGTCCGACACCGTCCCGAGCACCCACTGGGTCGCCTGATCTCACCGAAGGGAACGGCTACGGCGGGCTCACCGAGCAGGGCAATTATCGGCTCCGCGTCGAGTCCGGTCATCTGCCGCCAGCGCCATGGGCGAATGTGATTGCCAATCCCGTCGGTGGCTGCCTGATGACCGAACGGGGCTCCGGGTGCACCTGGGCCGAGAACGCCTACTTCTTTCGGCTCACCCCTTGGCGGAATGACCCCGTGAGCGACGAAGTCTCGGACGCGATCTACTTGCGCGACGATGCCAGCGGTACCGCGTGGAGTGTCACGCCCGGACCGATGGGGGGGGGCGGGGAATACGAGGTCGAGCATGGCCCGGGCGTCTCGACTTATGCACACGAACACCAAGGCATCCGGAGCGTCATCCGCTATGGCATGGCCACCGAGGATGCCGTCAAGGTGGCGCGACTCACGCTGGAGAACCGGTCAGATCATCCGCGACAGATCCGTGTCACGGCCTACGCCGAATGGACCCTCGGCGTGCGTCGGGAAGCCAGCCGGGGGCATATCGAGACCGAATTCGAGCCGGAGACTGGTGCGCTCCTTGCCCGCAATCTCTTCGCCCCGGACTTCAACGAGCGTGTCGCGTTCCTCGCCACGAGCGAACCGGTCCAGTCGCATACCGCCGACCGGCGTGAGTTCCTCGGCCGCCACGGTAGCCTCGCCGATCCGGCCGCCCTTCGCCGCGACCGGCTGGGGGGGCGCACCGGCATCGGACTCGATCCGTGCGCCGCCGTGATGTCGATCCTGGAGCTGGCTCCTGGGGCCACGCATGAGCTGGTGGTCCTGCTCGGCGCCGCGCCCGGGCGCCTTGCCGCGCTGGAGCTGATCGCGCGATACCGCGATGTCGCATCGGCCGCCTTGGCGCAGGAGGCCGCCCAACAGGCATGGGATGTCCGACTCGGCACGATCCAGGTGCAGACGCCCGATCCCGCGTTGGACGCCCTGCTCAATCGGTGGCTCTTCTACCAGGCACTCTCGAGCCGGATGTGGGCCCGGACGGGGCTGTATCAGTCGAGCGGTGCCTATGGATTCCGCGATCAGCTGCAGGATGTGATGGCCTTCGTGCACGCCGAACCGGGAATCGCGCGCGAGCACATCCTTCGCGCGGCGTCCAGGCAGTTTGTCGAGGGCGATGTCCAGCACTGGTGGCATCCCCACACGGGACGGGGCGTCCGCACGCGGTTCTCCGATGACCTCGTCTGGTTGCCCTATGTCGTTGAGCATTACGTGCGCCTGACGGGGGACAGCTCGATCCTCGACGAAGAGGTGTCCTTCATCGAGATGCGCGAGTTGCGCCCCGATGAACACGAGATCTACGACCTGCCACGCATCGCCGACGAACGCGGCTCGGTACACCAGCACTGCGTGCGAGCGCTCCGGCGCGCCTGCACACACGGCGCGCATGACCTGCCGTTGATCGGATCGGGAGACTGGAACGACGGCTTCTCGAGAATCGGAATCGACGGAAAAGGTGAGAGCGTCTGGCTCGCCTGGTTCCTGATCGATACCCTGACGCGGTACGGGGCGCTGGCGGAGCGCCAAGGCGCTGGCGGGAGCATGGCGTGGGGCGCGGAACACGCCAGCCGCTATCGCGAGGCAGCGGAGCATGCGGGTTGGGACGGAGGGTGGTATCGACGCGCGTACTTCGACGACGGGACCCCGCTGGGCACGGCCGATGGGATCGCCTGCCAGATCGATTCCATCGCCCAGAGCTGGAGCGTCCTCTCCCGTGCCGGACGTCCCGACCGACAAGCCACCGCCATGGCGGCAGTGCAGGAGCGTTTGGTCAGTGAGGAACTTCGCCTCATTCGCCTCCTCACGCCGCCGTTCGACAGTGGCGAGCTCGATCCGGGGTACATCAAGGGCTACCTGCCTGGCGTACGGGAGAACGGCGCCCAGTACACCCACGCCGCGCTCTGGGCCGTCATGGCAACGGCGGAGCTCGGCGACGGCGACCGCGCGATGATGCTTTTCCAGATGCTCAATCCCCTCACCCACACATCAACGCCCGAAGGCGTGGCTCGCTACAAGGTCGAGCC
>JBBSPX010000070.1:0-13737 GCA_038258395.1 Gemmatimonadales bacterium
CCGTTCCCTCGCACGGCAAAAAGGGAAGGCCGAGCGCCACAAGGCACTCTCCGAGGAGCGCTTCGCCGTCACGATCGCCCTCGCACAGCGACAGTTGGTGCAGTTGGCGGCCGATGCCGTCAGTTGGGAACAGCGGCACACCGATCTGACCGCGGCCCTCCCTGCCCTCCGCCCGCAACTCGAGACGACGGAGTCCGAACGCGAGGCGGCAGCAACGGGTCGCGATCAAGCCGCGCGTCATCGGACAGCGGTCGTCGAGGATCTCGCCGCTGCGCGTCTCGAACTCGGCAAGCTCGAGGGCGATCTCGCCGTCGCCGCCGAACGCATCGCCAACGCCGCCGAACGCCGGCAGCGTGCGATCGCCGAACGCGAGAACTTGCAGCAGCGCCGCCAGCAGGCGCGTCAGGATCTCGAGACGGCAACCATCGACCAACAGGCCGCCGAGGTCGAGTCCAGGCGGATTCAGACCGAGCTCGCGGGCCGGAACGCGGTCGAGCAAGAGGGGCGCGAGCGCGTCGCCGCATCGCGTGACCTGGTCCGCAGGACCGAGCAGGAGTTGCAGCAGCACGCCGAGCGGCACCGGCAGCTCGAGGGCGAACGCACCGCGCTCGATGGCGAACTCGCCTCGTTGCAGGCGCGGAGCACCGACGAACTCGCGCACCAGGCGCAGTTGCAGGACGACCGCACGTCCACGACCGAGCGACTGGTCGAAGCACGCGCGGTCGCCGAGCGTCACGGCAACGACGCGCGTCATGGTGCAACCGCGGCCGAGCAGGCACGCCTCAAGCTTCGGGAGACGCGCGACCGCGAGGCGCGCGAGGTCGCCGCGCGTCGTGCCCTCGAAGAAGAACTCGCGACCCTTTCCGCACGCCAGACCGCCCTCGAGGCACTGGAGCGAGATCGCGTCGGCGTCGCACCCGCTGCGGCCGCCCTGCTCGCGCGAGGCGCTGAGTTCGGCGACGGCGTCATTGGCACACTTGCCGATGTGATCACCGTCGACGGCGAGGAGGCCGCACTGGCCGAGCAGATCCTCGGTGAATTCATTCATGCCATCCTGGTCAAGGACGAGGCGACCGTCGCCCGGATCCAGGAGTGGCATCAGGCCGAACAGCCTGGCACCCTGATCCTGCTCCCGGTGCATCCCGGACCGCAGGCTGGAACTGGCGCAATCGACGCCCGCCTCATGGTCGAACCGGTCGCGGAACCGTGGGTCGCCGCGATTATCGGTGGGACAACCCCACTCGACATCGGCCGCGGCGTTCGTCGCGCCAATGGATCGATCTGGCTCACTGGGCCGGGCGCCACCACCGGTCCGCTTCGGCGTCGCGCCGAGCTGAAGGAACTGGGCAAGAGCATCTCTCGAACCACCGCCGCCGTCGCCACCGCCGACGAGCTGCGCAGCGCGACGGCACGTGACCTCGCGGCGATGGAGCAGGAGGCCAGCCAGACGGAGCAACATGCGGCCGCCCTGCGCGAACAGGAACGGCAGTCGGTCGCAGCGCGTGAGGACCTCACCCGACGCCTCGCGAATCTCGACCGCGAACTCGGTGAACTCGAGGCGCAGCTGGCTCGTCTCACCGAGCGCCAGGCCGCGGCCGCCGGGCGTCACGAGGAAGTCGTCACGCTCCTCGATCAAGGCGGCCGTCAGCGGACCGAACTCGACGACACGCTCGGCGGCGCTCGGACCGCGCTCACCGAGGTCGAGGCGGAACAGGAGCGGGCACGCGAGGCGCGGAGCGAGTGGCAGGTGCAAGAAGCCCACATTGCGGCACGTCTCAGGGCAGCGGCCGCCACGATCGAACGCGCCACA
Organism: Gemmatimonadales bacterium; assembly: GCA_038258395.1. Classification (GTDB taxonomy): domain Bacteria; phylum Gemmatimonadota; class Gemmatimonadetes; order Gemmatimonadales; family GWC2-71-9; genus Palsa-1233. Next base: position 1,811 of record JBBSPX010000070.1, read on the forward strand.
CGGATCATCGCCGAGGCCGATCAGACCGAGGCGACCCGCATCCAGGAGATCGAGAAGCTCGAGCACGACGCCTCGGCGCTCGACTCCGAGCGCGTGCAGTGGCAGAGTGGTCGAGATGAGCGTGCGGCGGCTTTGGTCGCACTCGAGACCGCCGCGGGTGAGGCGAGCGGCACCTTGCAGGCGGCCCAGCAGCGGTTGCATGCCGCCGAGTCGATGGTCAACACGACGCGCCACGAACTCGAGGCCCGGAGCGAAGAACATCACGGACTCGCCATCTCCTTCACCGAGGCGAAGGCGGAGCGGCGACGTGTCGTGGAGCGGGTCGAGACTGAGTGGAAGCAGCCGTTCGACGATCTTGTGGCACTCGCTCCCGACGTCGATGCCGATCTGGAGACACTGCAGGACGAGTCCGAGCGGATCACCACCGCACTCGAGGCGATTGGTATCGTCAATCCGCTTGCGATGGAGGAGCACGCCGAGGAATCGAAGCGAGCCGACTTCCTGACGACGCAGCGTGACGACCTCGTCGCGGCGCGGCAGACGTTGCTGCAGGCAATCCGCGAGATCGATGGCACCGCCAAGGCGCTGTTCCTCGAGACGTTTACTGCCGTCCGGACCAACTTCACCAATGTATTCCAGACGCTGTTCGGTGGCGGCGAGTGCGACCTCACGCTGACCGATCCCGATGATCCACTCGAGTCGGAGATCGAGATCCATGCCGCCCCGCGCGGCAAGCGGACCCAGCGGATCCACCTGCTGTCGTCCGGTGAACGGACGCTGGTGGCGTCGTCGCTGCTCTTCTCGATCTACCTGACCAAGCCGAGTCCGTTCTGCCTCATGGACGAGGTCGACGCACCGCTCGACGACGCCAATGTCGGCCGTTTCCTCCGGCTCCTCGACGAGTTCAAGGCGCAGACCCAATTCATCGTGATCACGCACAATCCGCGGACCATGCAGTCCGCCGACAACGTCTATGGTGTCACCATGCAGGACCCAGGCGTCTCCACGATTGTTGGCGTCCGGCTCGGGGAACATTCCGGCGCTGCCTGACCACGTACTGACGGGACTACTCTGATGCTGATCGTGATGAAACAGGGCGCCAGCGAGGCGGAAATCCGCACCGTTGTCGAGATCATCGAAACCATGGGCTACGAGTCTCGGCCGATGCCGGGGCGCCAGCGGACCACCGTCGGCCTTGTCGGCAACGACGGTCGCGTCGACGGGACCCGATTCGATGGCCTCTCGGGCGTGGCAGAGGTCATCCACGTCTCGAAGCCCTACAAGCAGGTCTCACGCGAGTGGAAGGCGGAGCCGACCCGGGTCGATCTCCCCGATGGCTCGTGTGTCGGTGGTCGTGAAGTCGTGGTGATGGCGGGGCCGTGCTCGGTCGAGAGCGAGGAGCAGATCCTGACTGCCGCGCGCCAGGTCAAGGCGGCGGGCGCCACCGTGCTCCGGGCCGGGGCCTTCAAGCCACGCTCCTCGCCGTACGCCTTTCAGGGGATGGGCCGGGAAGGCCTCGAACTCCTCGCGATGGCGCGTCGCGAGACAGGCCTGCTGATCGTCACCGAAGCGATGGATCCGAATCAGCTCGAGCTCGTCGCGGGGACGGCCGACATCATCCAGATCGGCGCCCGCAACATGCAGAACTACTCGCTGCTCAAGGAATGCGGCAAGTTGCAGAAGCCGGTGCTCCTCAAGCGCGGCCTCTCCGCCACCATCCCCGAGCTACTCCTTTCGGCGGAATACATCCTGGCGGAGGGGAATCCGAACGTGATCCTCTGCGAGCGCGGCGTGCGCTCGTTCGACACCACCACGCGGAATCTCTTCGACCTCGCGGCGATCGCCGTCGTGCATGGCCTCTCGCACCTGCCGATCGTCGCCGATCCGAGTCATGGCACGGGGCATCGGGATCTCGTCCCGCCGATGGCTCGCGCCGCGATCGCGGCCGGGGCCGATGGTCTCCTGATCGAGATGCATCCGAATCCGGAGCGGGCGCTCTCCGATGGCGCGCAGTCACTCTACCCCGAGCAGTTCGAGCGCACCATGCGCGAGATCACCGCGATCGCCGAGGTGATCGGTCGCGGGGTCGTGACCCATGCGGGAGCTGCCGCGTGATCATGTGGCGCGCGTTCCTCGTGCTGGCCCTGCTCATTCCGGCTGGCGTGCAGGCGCAGGGTGCGCAGTCCCCGCCGGCGGCGGAGAGCGTCATCACTCGCGCGGCGCGCGTGTATCAGACGCTCACCTCGTTCCGGGCGGAGTTCCGTCAGAAGCTCGAGGATCCGCGGATTGATCAGGCGGAGGCGCGCGGCACGCTCTATCAGATGGGCAATCGTTTCGCGATGCGCTTCAGCGATCCGAAGGAGACGGCGTTCGTGCTCGATGGGCAGCACGCCTGGTTCTACAACCCGTCGGAGAGCCCCGGCCAAGTCATGCGCTTGCCGATGCCGGCCGGGCCGGTGTACGAATACGACCTGCTGGGGTGGTTCCTCGAACGGCCTCTGGAGAAGTACCGGGTGAGCTACGTTCGCGAGGATCAGGTCGATGGTGCCAAGGCCGATGTCTTGTTGCTTGAGCCGCTCGCGCCGACGATGCCGTTCCGGCGGGCCACGCTCTGGATCGATCGGGAGAGTTCCCTGCCCCGCAAGTTCGACATCGACGAGAAGCTCTTTATCAGGCACCTGACGCTGTCGCGGATCCGCACCAACTCGACGATTCCGGCTAGCACGTTCGAATTCAGCGTGCCCAAGGGTGTCCGGGTGATCGACCAGCAGGAGTAGGTCCTACCCCAGCACCCCGCGCACCCGCTCCACCGCCGTGTCGTCCAGTCCCGCGCGCGCCGCAAGACCAAGCGCCGCCCGTCCCAGGACCCGATACACTTCCAACGCCTCGCCGTCGAGCGCGGCAATATGTCGCGCCACCGTCGCCGCGTCACCGCGCCGAATCGGCCCGGTCAGCACGCTCGCCGGATCACCCGAACCAAGCGCCGCCACTGTCCGCCGCATCAGCGGTTCAAACAACGAAGCATGGACCTCGAGCCCTGCCTCCATCGCCAGGCGCGTCGCCATGTCGGCCAACACCACCAGATAGTTCGAGACCAGTACCGCCGCGACGTGGTACCGCGCCTTTCCCTCCGCACTCACCCGCAGCACCGGCGCCATCTCCAACCGATGCGCCAACCGCTCGGCCGCCGCGACTGCACGCGCGTCGCCCTCGACGATCGCGGGACAACCACGCAACAGTTCCGAGCTGCCAGCAGCGTCACTGAAGCTCTGCAACGGATGCAACGACCCCAGCGCCGCCCCGGTGTCATCCAGCGCTGCCAGCGCACCACGATCGCGTGACCCGGCCGTGTGCAACACGACATGCGCCGCCGTGATGGCACCGGACGCGAGGAGCCGATCGGCAACCGCCTCCAACGCGTCGTCGGGGACCGCCACCAGCACGATCGACGCCGCCGCAATGCCAGGTGCCCAATCGCGATCCTCGCGGCCGAGCACCGTCACCTCGAACCCGCATGCCACGAGGGCGCGTGCGAGCGTTAGCCCGACGCGCCCCGCGCCCACCACCGTGACTGCCGGTGCGGTCACTTCCCGACGATCTCTGCCATCAATGTCTGCGGCGTGGTGCCCACGGTGAGGAGCCGGATGGCTTCCTGCACCTGACGGTCATCGGTCGCTGCCCGCTTGAGTTCGAGGTCACGGCCAAAGACATATCGCGCGACTTGATATGCCAGCTGGTCGTCCACCAGCGACGCGCCGCCGGTCTTCTCCGCCTCACCCAAAATCACGCCCTTGGCCGCGAGCTTGTCCCAGACCGCCTGCCGCATCGCATCGGTGACCGTGAACGCCTCGCTGGTCACGGTCTTCCGCTCCTTCGCGTCCAGTGCCACCGCCACCAGGGCATCGCGATAGGCGGCAATGTTGCCGGCAACGGCCCGGGCAAAGGCGCGCTCGCCATCGGTCAGCGTATCCAGCCGCACAATCCGGTCGGGAACGATCCCCCCCCCACCGTGCACGATCCGCCCGCTGATCGTCTTGTGCTGCGGCAGCGAATCGAGCGCGGTGCTGTCGTTGCCGGCTGCAAGCGCCTGCACCGCCAGCACCTGCGCCTCCTCGTTCTTCACGTCACGCTGGATGCTCCGGCCGCTCGGCGTGAACCAGCGCGCCGTGGTCAGCTTGAGGGCCCGCGTCGACCCGAGACGGAAGAGTGACTGCACCAACCCCTTGCCGAAGGTCGGCACACCAACCACCACGGCGCGATCGTTGTCCTGCAGTGCGCCCGCGATGATCTCGGCCGCCGAGGCCGACCACTCGTTCGCCAGGACCACCACCGGCATCTCCTGCCAGACCTGGTCGGTCGTGCCCGCGAACGACATCGAGGTCCCTTCCGCGCGGCCGCGCGTCGAGACGATCTGCTGCCCCTTGTCGAGGAAGAGATCCGATACCGCCACGCCCTGATCAAGCAGGCCGCCAGGATTGCCACGCAGATCGAGGATCAGCTCCGTCATCCCCTGCCGCCGCAGCCGGTTCACCTCGTCCTTGAGCTCCTCGGCCGATGTCTCGCTGACCGGGGTGAGCCTGACCATGCCGATGGTCGGGGTCACCAGGACACCGGGCTGCACCGACTTGTTGTGGATCGTCTCACGCGTGATGGTGAACGGCAACAATGCCGGGAACCCCGGACGCCGGACCTGGATCACGGCGTCGGTGCCGGGTGCGCCACGAAGGATCTTGAGCGCGTCGTCCTGGCTCACTCCCTGGGTCGACTTCCCCGACACCGTGACGATCTGGTCGCCCGCCTCGATACCGGCGCGCTCTGCCGGCGTCTGCGGCAGCGGCGCCACCACGGTGATCCAGCCGTCGCGCACATCGATCTGGATCCCGAGGCCGCCGTAGTTGCCGGTGGTCTGCTCCGTCAACTGACTGAAGTCTTCACCCTCGAGCAGCGTCGAATAGGGATCGCCAAGCTGCTCGAGCATGCCCATGGTCGCCTTGTGAAGCAGCGTGTCGGTCGGCATCGAGTCGACGTAGTAGGTCCGGACGGCACCAAGCACCTGCTCGAATAGCTGTTCCGGGGTCATCTCGGGATCCGCGGATGTCCCGTGCAGCAGCCAGCCTCCGCTGCCGAATGAGATCACCGCAATGAGTGCAACCATCCACCAGCGATGTGGGGTCGACGTCCTGGTTCCATCTGTCATGCCAACTGCTCCTCCGGCCATGGCCGGACCGTATCGGGAAAGGCGCGCACCACTGCGCGCCATGCCTCATTCAGTACTGTCTCCGGAGACGCACTCGCGTCCAGATGGTGCACCCCCGGGCCTTCTGCCGCACGGTATGCCGCGGCGATGCGCTCGTGGAACTCGAGACTCTCGCGCTCCATCCGGTCGGCGCCCTTCCCGGCCGACGCCTGGCGGGCTCGCCCGACCGCCGGAACCAGATCGAGCACCAATGTCACGTCGGGAGTCAGTCCCCCGGTGGCCGCACTATTGATCCAGGCGACCTGCTCCAGCGGCACCCCGCGCCCGGCACCCTGGTAAGCGAAGGTCGACAGATCATATCGGTCAGAGATCACCACCAATCCGTCATCGAGTGCCGGCCGGATGCGTCGAGCCACCAGGTCGGCCCGGGCCGTCACCATGTACAACAGCTCAGCCTCGGGCGAGAATGTCCGCTCGGCATCGAGCAATTGATGTCGGAGCGCCTCGGCCACATCGGTGCCACCAGGTTCACGGACCAGCAACGGCTCCACGCCCTGTGATCGGAGCCGAGCCGCCATGCCGGCCGTGATGGTGCTCTTGCCGGCCCCCTCGGGCCCCTCGAGCACCACGAAGCAGCCGCGCGCCATCAGAGCGTGATGATCCCGCTGGTGGCGCCGCGCTCGATGCCGTCACCGATCGCCTTGTTCACCCGCTGCATCAGCTTGTCGACATTTGTGCGAGCAACGAGGTACGCTTGCCCGGCCGGTGACGCCTCGAATTCGCCGAGGGTGGTCTCGTACTCGGTGGCCTGCGCTTCGGTCGGCTGCTCACCCTTCGCCATCAACGCATCAAACTCCTGCGTCAGGCGCGAGATCGCCTCGAGCTTCTGTTGCGCGGCGGTGTCGTCGCGCATCGCCTGCTCCGCACGCCGGAGCGCCTGATATTCATTCGACTGGCCGAGCATGCGGCCGAGGTCAACTGCCTTCTCGTCGATCATTGCGTGGTCTCCCGCCGTGCCAGCAGGTAGCGTGCACGGCCAAACAGGTCATCGTGAATGGTGACGTCATGCCACCCGGTCCCCACCGCAAGTGCGGCCGTCTCCTCCGGACGTCGAGCGTCGATCTCCAGTGCGATCCAACCGCCAGGCCGGAGCACGCGCGGTGCATCGGCGAAGAGTCGGCGGTACGGCTCCAATCCATCGGCGCCACCGGCGAGCGCCGTTGCCGGCTCCCAGTCGCGGACCGACCGATCCAGGTCCTCCATCTCCTCCGCGGCAAGGTAGGGCGGATTCGAGACGAGCAGGTCGACCATGCCATCACCGAGTGCCGATGTGAGGTCGCCTGCCACGAGACGCAAATTGAGCCCGCACCGTCCGGCATTCTGCCGTGCCAACGCGAGCGCCGGACGCGAGCAATCGACCCCGATCACCCGGTCGTAGGTGCCTTCGTGTGCCAGGGACAACGCGATGGCGCCGGTCCCGGTTCCAATGTCGACCACAGTCCCTGCCGCCACCTTGTGCATCGCCAATGGGATCAGCCCCTCGGTCTCAGGCCGCGGGATCAGCGCCCGACGATCGGTGGCCAGCACGAGGTGCCGAAATCCGGTCCACCCGGTGACATACGCCAGCGGCTCGCCCAGGGCGCGACGCCGCACGCACGCCAGGTACCGCGCCGCGAGTCCGCCCCCCCCCTGGCTCGGTGCCTCATCCGTCGGAGTGAGCAGGTCACGCCACAGGCGGCTCGCCTCACGGCGGGCGTCGGGAATCCCCGCTGCCTGCAGCATCATCGTCGCCTCGCGGGTCAGGTCGCCGCGCGCCAGCATCGTGAGCTCAGCCATCCTGTGACTCCTCCCGAGACGCCCGTCGCAGTGCCACCACGAGCTCGTCGATCTTCCCGTCGAGCACATCCGACAGGTTGTGCAGCGAGAGCCCGATCCTGTGGTCCGTGATCCGACTCTGCGGAAAGTTGTAGGTCCGGATCTTGGCGGAGCGATCGCCATCACCCACCATCTGCTTCCGTGACGCAGAACGTGAGGCCTCGGCGATCGCGATCATCCGGTCGAGCAACCGTGCCCGGAGCACTTCCATCGCCTTGAGCTTGTTCTGCAGCTGCGATTTCTGGTCCTGCTGCGAGACCACCAACCCGGTTGGCAAATGCGTGATCCGCACCGCAGAATCGGTGGTGTTCACGCTCTGGCCACCCGGTCCCGATGAGCGGAAGACGTCGATCCGCAGATCCTGTTGATCGATCTTGACGTCGACCTCCTCCGCTTCCGGGAGGACCGCCACCGAGGCCGCCGACGTGTGGATCCGTCCCTGCTGTTCGGTAGCTGGCACACGCTGGACTCGGTGGACTCCGGCCTCGCGGCGCAGCAGCCCAAAGGCCTCGGGGCCACGAATGGCGACGATCGCCTCCCGGATCCCGCCGACATTGCCCTCGGTCTCGGAGATCCCCTCGACCCTGAGACCACGACGCTCGGCGAACCGGGTGTACATCCGAAGCAGTTCGGCGGCGAAGAGGCCCGCCTCATCGCCGCCAGTGCCGGCCCGAATCTCGAGAATGGCGTCGCGGTCGTCGTGTGGATCGCGCGGGACGAGCAGGTCGGCGAGCTCTGCCGTGAGCTGGTCGACCTGTTCACGGAGCGGGCCGACCTCATCGGTGGCCATGGCGGCGAGTTCGGGCTCAGCGCCCTGGCTCAACTCCACCGCGCCGGCGAGCTCCTGCTCGAGCCGCTGCAACGCATCGGCCGCGCGCACGATCGGTTGGAACCGGGCGTGCTCGCGGCCGAGAGATTGAATCTTGGAGGGGTCCGACGCGACGGCGGGATCGGCCAACGCGCGGGTGACCTCCTCCGCCCGCGCGAGCGCCTGGCGGAGTCGGTGATCCATCGTTCAGCTGGCGGTCGAATCCGTGGCGGCGTACTTCCGACGGAAACGATCAATCCGACCGGCAGTGTCGATCAACCGCTGCTTGCCGGTATAGTATGGATGGCACTGGCCGCAGACTTCGACCGAGATCTCCGGGACGGTGCTCCGCGTCTCGAACTTGTTGCCGCACTGGCAGTGCGCCTTGGTGACCTGATACAGGGGATGGACATTCGGCTTCATGATGGATCTCTCCTCAGCATTCGCCGTAGCCCCGTTGCGGAGCCACGATAGCCCGGCAATATATCGTACTGGGACCCTCTCATCCAAGGGCCCTGACTCGGATCGTCCAAGATGTCAGGGTCCAGACGTCTCCAGAGGTGCAGCGTTCCCCGATCCAGGAGTGGCCATGCGTACGACCCTCTCCATCCTCGCGTTCCTCGCCATCGGCACCCCCGCGGCCCTGGTCGGCCAGTCCGGGATTGCGATCGGCGGATTTGAGACCGATGGCTCGGTCGGCCTGACCCGGGACGAATACCAGGCGATCGGCCGGGCGCTGACCGATCTGGTCCGCTCCGGACTGGGCGCCTCTGGAGCCCCGGTCTCGGTCGAACCCACTGCTGGGACCCGGCCGGGCCGCGTCGACCTGAGCGCCGCCAGAGCGGCAGCGACGGCGGCCGGAGCAAAGTATTTGGTGGTGGGATCCCTGCTCGATCAGTACGGAGACATCAAGGTCGAGGCCCGGATCATCGATGCCGCCACCGGCAAGCCGATCGCCGTCGTGCGCGGCGACCCAGCGATCGCGAGCAGGGACCAGTTGGCCGACGCCATCGTGGCACTCACCACCCGCTTGGCGGCCGAGCCACAGATTGGCGCCAAATCAAGCCGCCCAATCGCGGGTGGTATTCCGGTCTCGGCGTTGATTGCCTACGGCCGTGGCCTGGGATTCGAGGCCGCCGGCGACCGCACCAAGGCCGCCGCGGCCTACCGCGAGGCCGCCAGTGCCTCACCGGGCTTTAGCGAGGCAACGGCGGCACTGTCGCGCGTCGGCGGCTGAGGAGCCAGGCGACCACGGCCGCGGCAAACGTCGGCGGGAATGTGAGCATCGCGGGTTCCAGGTTCACCTGATGAGTGATCCTGGGCAGGTGAGCCATGACCAGCCCGACCAACGCCAGCGCCCCGACGACGGTCGCAACCACTTCCGCCCATCGTGACCGCCTCCGCCAAATCAGCGCGACTGGCAGCAGCAGACTGAGTGGCGAGAGGGTCAGCAGGTTCCAGTTGTTGGCCGTGGCGACATGATTGGTGCCCAACCAGAGGTAGAGCAGCACCACGCCGGCCAGGCCGGCCACCACGGCCCAGATCCCGGCCATAATGCGGCCGAAGAGTCCTGGTCCACCGGCCCTCGCTCCCGTCATGATCAACGCAGCCAACAACACGCCCACGCCGAAGAACCGGAGCGCCCAATACGGCGGTGTGGCCTCGACATGGTACACAACCACATCGACGACCGTCGCCTCGCGCGTGACCAGCGGAACCATCCGCCCCGTCGCATCGGGGACGCGCAGTTCTCGGACACGCGCCTGCACCTTCTCCGGCAGGAACATTTCGTCCCATTGATCCAGTGGCTGGTCGGCCGTCGGGCCCATCGCGGTCAGGATGCCCAGATACATCGCGACATCGTTGGTGAGCGACCGGGCCATGTGGAATCGCAGCGTCCCCTCACCCGGCACCCCGTGTGTCGCCTTGCCAAGCGTGCCGCCGAGAATCTGGTCGAGGATGTCGCGGACACGGGTCGAGCAGTTGTCGCGAAAGTAGTCGTAGAGATATTCGCGGTTCTCCGGCTGGGCGTTGACCGAGAGCCGAAACGCGAGCTCCGCCTTCTGCTCGGGACGCAGGGCCAACTCCTGCACCTCGACACGCCGCTGGAAATAGGTGTACAACTCGAGCGTGTGCTCCCAATCGTCGACCGCGAGCCAGTAACGCGGCCGACCCTCGATGAATCGACCGATGAACCCGGGCGCGGCGAAGTCGAACGAGCCGTAGTTGTAGACCCAGTCCCGCCTTGCCACCGTGTCACGGATCACGATCGCGTTGTGCCCGAATCGTTCGTACACGGATGCGCCGGGTCCCATCGTCATCAAGAGGACCTGATACCGATCAACCGGCGCCTGGGCCACGACGGCAGCGAGCGGCAGGCAGGCGATCGCAACGGCGAGCAGCAGCGGTTGTACCCTCAACCTCACAGCGCGATTTCCTTGCCCGCCTCGGCCGACTGGTAGATCGCGTTCATCACCTGCATGCCGATCAGTTGCTCCTCGAGCGATGGCGCCGTGGCATCCCCGCGCACCGCCGCAACGAAGTGTGCCCACTGGGCACGCACCCCGAGCAGGAATGGCGTCTCGCGCGAGCTGGCGCCCGCGGTCGAGACATCCTGCGCGACGCCGTGGAACTCGCGCCAGACCGCCAGTGGGGCAATGCGCGCGGAACCGCGCGACGAACGGAGCGAGAGTCCGAACCGCTCACCCGGTCCCACAAACCGCCATGAGGCGTCGAGATGGATCGCGCTGCCTCCCTTGAGTGCCAGCATCGCCGTCCCACTGGGCTCGACGCCCTTCCCCTTCTCCGGGAAGACCGCGCTCACACGCTCGACCGTCGGAAACCCGGCCAGCCAGAGCGTCATGTCAATGAGCGCATGTCCCAGATCGAACATTGCCCCCCCCCCGGCCTGCGCCCGGCGCTGCCGCCAGCCGAGCGAGCCGCGACCAACGCGCGAGAGGAACCACCAGGCACGGATCGATTCGAGGTCGCCGAGTTCGCCACTCTGGATGAACGAGCGAATGGTCTGGACATCAGGGCGATAACGATGGTTGGCACCGGTCATCACCACGCGATCCCGCTTCTGCTGCGCGCGGGTGATCTTCTGGACCCCACTCGGGGTCAGCGCCAGAGGCCGTTCGGAGAGCACGTGGAGCCCGGCGCTCAGGCCGGAGAGGACGTGTGACTCATGCAGGTGATTGGGTGTGCAGACGAGCAACGCATCCAGACCACCCAGCTCCACCAGTTCTGCCAAGTCGGGATAGACATCGGGAATGTCGAACCGGTCCGCGAGCGCACGTGCCTTGACCATGTCGTTGTCGCACACACCGACGACCTCGATTTCCTTGATCTTCCGAAGGGCCGGTAGATGGCCGACCTGCACGATCGCTCCTGCTCCCACAATGCCCAGACGAAGGCGTTCGGTCATCGGCTCTCCCGTATGGCGCTCAATAGATGCGTCGAAGGTCGGTGCCCGGAAAGTAGCTCAACAGGATCTCTCCGTAGCCCTGCCCAGCCCTCGCCCGGCCGATCGCCCCCCATTGGCAGAGGCCGACACCATGCCCGAACCCCTGACCATCGATGTCGAGCCGTTCGATCCGCCCGCCCGTTCGCCCGATCCGCACCGTGAAGTCGGTACTCTCGAGGATCCCGCCTGCCGGAGGCGCGAGCACGCGCCGGATCGCGGCGCCCCGGACCGTAGTCCGGCCCTGCAGACCCACCAACTCCAACGATGCAATACGTCCGGCCGGCGTCCGACTCAGCACCCGCACCTCGCGCAGGTCCGTTGCTCTGGTCGTGGAGAGCCCCTCGGCCGCCAGCGTGCGGCGGAGCACCGTTTCGAGCTCTCGACCGGTCCAGCGCCGATTCCACCGGAAGCGCGGCGAGATGGCGCACCACGCGCGGCCGCTCGGATCGAGGTCAGGACGTGCCTGCAAGTAAGGTCGGTTCGCACCGGCGAAGACCGCGCTGCCGTCCTCGGTATGCCCGCCACAGGTGGAGGAGTAGAAGGCATCGATCAGGTCATCACCATACATCAGCACCTCGCCC
>JBBSPX010000071.1:0-13591 GCA_038258395.1 Gemmatimonadales bacterium
AATGGCACGTCGCGCGTCAGTGCCTACGGCGCCATCGGGCGCAGTCTCAGCATCTCCGCTCGAGGTGACTTCACCGTATATGTCGCACTCAATGCGGACTCCGTGGCCTCGCTCTGGTACCGGAGCCTGCGGACCGACGACGCACACCCGATTCCGGGCACCGCCGGCGCGAGCACACCGCGCATTTCGCCCGACGGTTCACAAGTGGCCTACTTCGGTACGAATCAGGTGATGGTGGTGTCGCTTTCTAGTGGGGCACCACGCCCGCTGGCGCCGATCCTCAACAGCGGGATGCTGGGGTGGCTCTCGCCGACCGAAATCCTTGCGCTCGGTTCCGATGGCGATCGTGCGCTGTGGATCAATCCTGGAGGAGGGGAACCTCGCGAACGGGCAATCCCTCGCTGTCCGCTCGGGATATGGGCCCCAAGCCTGGGGGAGCTGCTTTGTTCGTTCAACGGGTTGGCCCGGACGATCAATCTGGAGACGCGCGCCGCCCACATGGTGCGTGCGGTCCAGGGCGATGGGACGACGGGTAGTCCTGTCGCCGGCTCCGATTTCCGGCTCCTCGAGGGGCGCTACCTCGTCTTCTTCAGCCCCGATGGGGTGCTCTCCGCAGCACGGTACGATCCCAAGACCCATCTTGCCGGTCGCGCCGTCCCGCTGGTATCGGGAATTCGGCGCGAGGCGCTTGGCCAGGCCCAGCTTGATATCGCCGCCAACGGCACGTTGATCTACGCACCAGGGGTCGACGCTACCATCGGACGGCTCGTGCGTCGGGGAAAAGGCAGCGTCCCCGTCGGCCTTCCGATCGAGCCGGCAAATTTTCAGCGCTACGACTTGAGTCGCGATGGGCGGTGGCTCGCAGCCGTCGTGCAGGGCATCGGGTTGAACGAACTGCGCCTCTACGACCTGCGCACCGGCCAGCACACGGTGTGGCAACGCGCCGAGGCCATCCGGCATCCGATGTGGAGCCCCGACGGCCAGTCGATGCTCTTCGCGGCACGCACGGGCGAACAGTGGTCGATGTTGCGCGGATCGCCCGGCTCAGGTGCGTCGCCGGACACCCTGGCTCGATTCCGCGATGAGGGACAGAATTTTGATCCGGTGGGTTACCTGGACGACACGACGGCGATCGCACAGGATTGGAACCGATCGACCGTCGCGCGATTCAACCCGCGCAGCGCGGTGCCCGACATGGATACGGTGCTGACGGGTGCCCGCTTCCCCAGCGTCTCGGCGAACAAGGAACTTGTGGTGTACCAAACCGCGGAAGGGAGCCGGATCATGGTCACCACTTTCGCGAGGACGGGACGTCAATGGCAGATCGCCTCGGAGGGGGCCGAACCGCTGTGGCTTTCTCCCGCCACGGTCCTCTACCGGCAGGGCGCCGCCTGGTATATCAGCACCGTGAATCCCGCGACCGGTGAACCAAGCGGCGCGCCAGTGCTCTGGGCCCGCGACCCACGCTTCTCGGATACTTCCGGCTGGTCCAATGTCCTGACTCATGATGGCGCCATCATCTATGTCCAGGGTCCCGAGCAGGTGAGTCCCGGCTATTTCCGCGTCATCCCTAACTGGGTGGCGCTGATGAAGCGGGCCGTGGACGCAGCGAACAAGTGAATCCAGATGGCAGTTTGACGTCCGATAGCTTAAAGGCTATCATCTGACATGACAATTGATCCTGCCTCGATCCTGCGGGACGTCCGCGCCCGCACCGCCCTCAGTCAGCGGGCGCTGGCAGAGCGCGCCCATACCAGCCAGTCCGTGGTCGCGCGGATCGAGTTGGGGGAGACATCGCCCACCTGGGAGACACTCACGCGTCTCGTTGGGGCGGCGGGATTCGCACTCGATCCCCAAATTGCACCGCGCCCTGTCACGGGTTCCCATATGCTCTTCGACGTTGCACGGATCCGGAGGCTTTCTCCGGAGGCATGCCTCCAGGAAGTGGCCAACTACAGTCGGCTCACCTCCGTGGTTCAGCGTGTCTAGTCCGGCGCCCTTCGATCCGGAAAAGCTCTTTGCGACGCTGGCGGCGCATCGTGTGGAGTTCGTCCTGATTGGTGCGCTTGCTGCGCGGCTCCAGGGCTTTCCGCGACTCACCGCCGATGCCGACCTGACACCGGAGCGGAGTACCGCCAACCTGGAACGGCTCGCCGCGGCGTTGCGGGTCTTAGAAGCACGCGTCTTCACCGAGTCGGTGCCTGAGGGTCTGCCCTTCGACTGCTCGGCAGCGACCTTGGCGCGGGCGGAACTCTGGAACTTGGTGTCGAGCGCTGGCAGAATTGATCTGATTTTTCGACCGGCCGGCACCGACGGCTATGACGATCTCCGGTCCGGGGCCGTGGAGTTTGAGCTCCACGGCGCACCGCTTTTCGCCGCTTCACTCCGCGACATCCTTCGTTCCAAGATCGCATCTGACCGACCCCAAGATCGACAGGATGTGATCGTCATCCGCGAGATGCTCGATGCCGATGAAGTTGCCGACGGTGAGGGTGCATCGTGACGATTGAAATCGAACGCCTGATCGCAGCCCTAAGCCGTAGCTACACCCTCGAGCGCGAGCTCGGCCAAGGCGGCATGGCCACGGTCTATCTGGCGCACGACCTCAAGCACGATCGCCAAGTCGCGATCAAGGTGCTCCACCCCGACCTCGGCGCAGCACTCGGCGGCGAGCGCTTCCTCAGTGAAATCCGCACCACGGCACGGCTGCAACATCCGCACATCCTGCCGCTTCTGGACAGCGGTGAGGCCGACGGGTTGCTCTACTACGTGATGCCGCTGGTCACCGGCGAGACCCTGCGTGCGCGGCTCGAGCGCGATCGCCAGCTGCCGATTGAGGAAGCGATCCGCACCGCCCGCGAAGTCGCCGACGCGCTCGGGTATGCACACGGGCTCGGCGTGATCCATCGCGACATCAAACCCGAGAACATCCTGCTCCAGGGTGGGCATGCGCTGGTCGCAGATTTCGGCATCGCCCTCGCCGTGCAGAGTGCCGGCGGTCAGCGCATGACGCAGACGGGCCTCTCCCTCGGCACCCCGCAGTACATGAGTCCCGAGCAGGCGATGGGCGAGAAGCACATCGACGCGCGCAGTGATGTCTACGCGCTCGGCGCGGTCACCTACGAAATGCTGGTGGGTGAGGCGCCGTTCACTGGGCCGAGCGTGCAGGCGATTGTTGCACGACTGATTACGGAGGAACCGCGTTCGCTCAGTGCGCAACGGAAGGCGGTGCCGGAGCATGTCGAGGCGGCGGTGTTGCGCGCACTCGAAAAGTTGCCGGCCGATCGCTTCGCGACGGCGGCAGAGTTCGCGGCCGCGCTCGGTGGCGTGGGGATGACGTTCTCCTCCCGCATCACCACCGCTGCGCGTACTGGAGCGGCGGCGGGCACTGTCACGGCGTGGCGCCACCGCTTCCAGGCGGCGGCGGCGGTGGCACTGCTGGCGATCGCCTTCGGGGCGTGGAGCTGGTCGCACGTCCGTACGGCCGGCTCGCAGCAAGTCACACGCCAATACGTCACATTGGGCGACAGCACCAACCTCCAGACCGCCCAGCAGGCCGGGCCGCCGATGGCGCTGTCCCCCGATGGATCGCGGCTGGTGTTCATCGGCGACACGCTGTCGCGGCTCTGGATGAAGCGGCGGGATGCACTCGACGCCACGCCGATCGCGGGCACCGAGCACGCCAGCTCCCCCGTGTTCTCGCCCGATGGCCGGTGGCTGGCGTATGTGGCCGAGGGTCGCGTTCGCAAGGTGCCCGTCGATGGCGGGGCCAGCATCACGCTCGCCGATTCCGCCGGCACCGGCTACGGCCTGGCATGGCTCGATGATGGCACCCTGGTGTTCACCGCCGCCTCGCTCCTCGGCCTGCGCCGTATCAGCGAGGGCGGCGCAGATCCGCGAGTCGCGCTCCCGGATAGCGTCATGCACGGCGACGCCGCACTGCTGCCGACCCCGCTGCCCGGTGGGCGCGGGGTGCTCTTCACCGAATGTGCCTCCAATTGCGTGGTGCAGGCCTTGCACGTGCTCGACCTTCGCAGCGGCCAGGAGAAGCTGCTTGTGGCCGAGGGCACGATGGGGTGGTACCTCCCCACCGGTTACCTGCTCTACACCCGCCGGGACGGCGTGGCGCTGGTGGCGCCCTTCGACCTGGCGCGCCTCACCGTGAAGGGCCCTGCGGTGCCAGTGCTCCAAGGCGTGGCCCAGACGGCGAATCGTCCGTTGCTCGCGTGGTCACCGTCGGGCCGGCTGGTCTACGCGGTGGGCGGGGCGACCACGCTCGAATCGACGCTGCAGTTCGCCGATGCGCGCGGGGCCGTGACCGTGCCCGACTCGTCGTGGAGTGGCAACTTCAACTCGTTTGCGCTGTCACCCGACGGCCGTCGCGTGGCGGTGGGCGTGACCACGGGGAACAGCGGCCTCGACATCTGGGTGAAGCAGCTCGACCGCGGGCCGTTCAGTCGCTTCACGTTCAGTGGCCGCGACCGGCGTCCGGTGTGGTCTCCCGACGGGCGGCAGGTCGCCTTCGTGCGCGACAGCGGAGCAGGTGGCAACATCTATGCACGGGCCGCCGATGGCGGCGGGGCCGATCACCTCATGGCGAAGCTCGACCGCCCCCTCCAAGAGGTCGCCTGGTCGCCGGATGGGCGTTGGCTGCTGGTCCGCACCGACAACGGCGCCCGCGGCAGCGGCGACATCTACGCGGTGCGCACCGACGGGGACACCACTGTCATCCCGGTGGCGACGAGCGATTTCGGCGAGATCCAGCCGACATTCTCGCCCGACGGGCGGTGGGTGGCCTACGTCTCGAATGAATCGGGCGCCAATGAGGTCTACGTGCGGCCGTTTCCCGAGCCCGAATCGGGCAAGTCGCAGGTCTCCAACGGTGGCGGCGCGTCGCCGGTATGGGCGCCGGATGGTAGGACCCTGTATTTCCTGAGTCCCGCGATGCGCATGATGGCCGCCGCGGTCGCGGCCACCCCCACCTTCAATGTCGCCGGGGTCACGTCGCTCTTCGATGCACGGCCCACCAACTACATCGGCTATCACCAGTCGTTCGAGGTCACCCGCGCTGGTCGCTTCGTGTATCTCGACGCCGTCGCGGCCGATATCACCAATCGCCCGCGCCTGGTCCAGGTGGACAACTGGTTCGCCGACCTCCGCGCCAAGCAGCAGCCGTGATCACGGTCGCCGGGTCGTGAGTTCCGCCGCCGGTCGCCGTGCCGTCGCCTCGGTTGGACCCCAGACTGGCCGAGTTCAATGAGGACCACGATGCGCTCACCATCCGGGAGACCAGCGGCCGAGCGGGCACCCGGATATTCCATCACCGCACCGGTCTTGAGGTTGTTACCGTGGACGTGGTCCCTGCCCCGCGGTGAGGGTTCGGCCGTTAGCTTGGTGGACAGCGCCGTCTCCGAACCACCCCGATCCGCCTTCACGATACGAGACTGCCGTGAGCCTTGAAGCGCTCCGCACCGCCCTCGCCGACCGTTACGTCCTGGATCGGGAACTCGGCGCGGGCGGCATGGCGACGGTCTACCTTGCGGAGGACCTGAAGCATCACCGCAAGGTGGCCATCAAGGTCCTGCGACCTGAGCTTGCCGCGGTGATCGGCGCCGAGCGGTTCCTCGCCGAGATCCGCACCACGGCCAACCTGCAGCACCCGCACATCCTCGCATTGATCGATTCGGGCGACACCGGCGGCATGCTCTGGTACGTGATGCCCTATGTCGAGGGCGAGTCGCTCCGCGACCGGTTGATGCGCGAGAAACAGTTGCCGATCAGCGATGCGGTGCGGATTGCCACGGAGGTGGCCGCTGCGCTGCACTATGCCCACCGTCACGGTGTGATCCACCGTGACATCACGCCCGAGAACATCCTGTTGCACGACGGCAGCGCGATGGTCGCCGACTTCGGCATCGCTCTCGCCGCCAGCAGCGGCGCCGGCACCCGGATGACCGAGACCGGCATGTCCCTCGGCACCCCGCACTACATGAGTCCCGAGCAAGCGATGGGTGAGCGCGAGATCACCGCCCGGAGCGACGTGTATGCGCTGGGCTGTATCACCTACGAAATGCTGGTGGGCGAGCCACCGTTCAGCGGCCCCACCGCACAGGCCATCATTGCCCGCGTGATGACCGAGGAGCCGCGCCCGCTCACCACCCAGCGCAAGACCGTGCCGCCCCATGTCGAGGCCGCGGTCTTCACCGCGCTCGAAAAGCTGCCCGCCGATCGCTTCGCCTCGACGGCCGCCTTCGCGCAGGCGATCGAGGATTCGCGATTCACGAGCGCGAGGAGTCCCGCCCAGACCCTCACCCGGTCATCGGCCGCGATGGTGCCGCGACGCTGGCTCGTCGGTGCACTGGCGATGAGTGTCCTGCTGATGGCCGGAGTACTGGCGTCGTGGCTTCGTCCTGCTCCCCACTCCCCCGTGAGCCGCCAGCGCGTGACGCTGTGGCATCGCTCGCTCGGCTCGATGTTCGCACCGGGCGTCTCTCGTGTCGTCACGCAGGCCGCCATCGCGCCGGACGGATCGAGCGTTGTCTACTGCGACCCGGTCAGCGACTCCGCGCCATTGATGCGAAAGCTTCGCGGCGAGCCAGATGGCCGCCCCCTCACCGGCACCGAGGGCGGGCTCTCCCCCTTCTTCTCACCCGACGGTCGCTGGGTCGGTTTCCTGACAGCCAACGGCCAGATTCGAAAGGTGCCGGTGGAGGGTGGTGCCCCGATCACGCTGGCGAGCGACGGCAATGTCATTTACCCCTCGGCCGTCTGGCTCGATGACGGAACCGTTGTGTACGTCGGCAATGGCTCGACGTTGCGCAGTGTCTCCGAGGCTGGCGGCCCCAGCCGGGCGCTCGGGAAGGGATGGGCCCACAGCGTCGACAACTCCGGCCTGCTTTCCGCGCTACCGGGCCATCGGGCGGTGTTGTATGTCAGCTGCCCGGGCAACTGCGCGGTGGAATCGTCGGTCTACGTCTACGATCTGGCCGCCGACAGCGGCCGGGCGCTGGTCCCAAACGCCTTCGGTGCCTGGTACTCTCCCACCGGGCACCTGCTGTACACCGACCGGGTCGGCGCTCTCTTTGCTGCGGAATTTGATCTCAAACGATTGTTGGTCACATCGAGCCCGGTGCCCGTACTCGAGGATGTCCTGCCGGGCAGCTTCGCCATCTCCAGCTCCGGAACGATCCTCTACGCTGCCAATGCAGGGACGAGTGCGAGTTCTGAGCTGATGTGGGTGTCGCGCACCGGCAAGGCGGAGTCGCTCGATTCGGGATGGCGGGCTGACTTCCAGTACCCTGCGCTGTCGCCGGATGGCGAGGCGCTGGCGGTGAGTGTGCGGGACGCCACGACGCAGCTCTGGATCAGGCGGAGTGACGGGACGCGCCAGAAGCTGACCGACAGCGGGTCGGTCAACTGGCGACCCACCTGGTCACCCGATGGCAAGTCGGTCGTGTTTCTTTCCAATCGGCTGGGCGCAACACAGGGCGGGTACGACGTGTTTGAAGCGCCGGTTGACGGCAGCGCAGTTCCCACCCTGCTGATGGATGCGAAGTATGGACTGTGGGAGGCACAGCTCTCGCCGGACGGGCAATGGCTGGCTGTCCGCTCCGATGACGGCCACATGCGCGCAAGACGGCTCACCGGGGACACGAGCCTGGTCCCCCTGGTGGTCGATCAGTATGCTGCCTCTCACCTGTCCATCTCGCCAGACGGGCACTGGCTGGCCTACACGTCGGAGCGCACCGGACGGAAGCAGGTCTATGTCACCCCTTTTCCGTTGACGGGTTCGACCCACCTAGTGTCCCGCGACTTTGGCAGCGAGCCCCGGTGGCGGCCCGACGGCCGCGAGCTCTTCTTCAAGGGCGCCACCCACCTCATGGCGGTGCCGATCACCCCCGGCTCGACCTTTCTCGCCGGTACGCCGGTGGCGCTCTTTCCGCTGGCCGGGTATCGCGAGGCGCGAAACCGGCAGCAGTATGACGTCTCGCCGGACGGACAGCATTTCATCATGATCCGGGAGCTCTCGAGCGACGTGCCGGCCAGCGTGATCTATGCGGAGAACTGGCTCGGTGATCTCGAGGCGCGGCTGAAGGCCCGGCGATGAGTAACGCCATGAACCGGCTGAGCGAGGGGCTGGCCGACCGCTACACCATCGAGCGTGAGCTCGGCCAAGGCGGCATGGCCACCGTTTACCTCGCGCACGACCTCAAGCACGACCGCGACGTCGCCATCAAGGTGCTGCACCCCGATCTCGGCGCGGCGCTCGGCGGCGAGCGCTTCTTGAGTGAGATCCGCACCACGGCACGGCTGCAACATCCGCACATCCTGCCACTGCTCGACAGCGGCAACGCGGACGGCTTGCTTTACTATGTCATGCCGCTGGTCACCGGCGAAACACTCCGCGACCGGCTGACGCGTGAAACGCAACTCCCCGTCGACGATGCGATCCTGATCGCTCGCGAGGTGGCCGACGCGTTGCACTATGCGCACGGCCTGGGTGTGATCCATCGTGACGTCAAGCCGGAAAACATTCTACTGCAAGGAGGCCACGCACTGGTGGCCGACTTCGGGATCGCGCTGGCGGTGCAGACCGCCGGTGGCCAGCGGATGACGCAGACGGGTCTCAGTCTCGGCACGCCCCAATACATGAGCCCCGAGCAGGCGATGGGTGAACGTTCCGTCGATGCGCGGAGCGACATCTACGCGCTCGGCGCGGTCACCTACGAGATGCTCACCGGAGATCCGCCGTTCACGGGCTCGAGTGTGCAGGCGATCGTCGCCAAGGTGATGACCGACAAGCCGGCGCCGATCCGCACCACCCGCGATACGGTGTCGCCAGCGGTGGAGCACACCGTCCTCAAGGCGCTCGCCAAGCTCCCCGCGGATCGGTTTGCATCGGCGGCAGCATTTGCGGCGGCGCTTGGTACGATGGATGGTGGGCCTGGGCAATCCGGCGCCTATCTCCCGACTGGCGCGTCAGCCGCGAACCGGTCGCGCTTCGATTGGCGCATCGCCGCAACGGCTGGTGTACTGGTCGGGGCCGTTGCGGCGGCCCTGCTGTATCCGATCGTGCGTCGCAGCAATGCGCCCTCGGCCGATCTGAGCCGAAGCCAGGTCACGTTCGACGGCGTGGCCGGATCTCCCGCCATTTCGCCGCGAGGCGAATTCCTCGCGTACGTACTCGCGCCGTGCGACCAGTCGGGGTATCCAGGGTTTCTCGACCCCGACATTGATGAAACCAGTGCCATTCCATGCCACGCTGCGCTCATTGTGCAAGACAGCGCAACGACCAGGCCCGTCACCCTGCTTTCGGACGTCCCATATATCAGGATTCCCCGGTTCACGCATGATGGCGCCTCGGTGGTCTTCCTCGCCCAGCTGGATTCGCTTCGGGAAGGGGTGTTCGTCCTGCCGCGGTTGGGAGGGGTGGCCCGGCAGATTGGCGGTGTGGGGGTATTCGACACCCACCCCGCCGGCGACAGTGTGGTGTTCATCGCCGGGCGATATCGTCGCCCGAAGTCCTCGTATGCCCGCATCGTGCTCGTGTCCACCGGGGCCGTTGTCGACAGCATCCCGTTGCCGACGGGTCTCATCGATGACGTCGCGTGGTCTCCCAACGGACGCTTCCTCGCGTTGAGTGTATCCAACCTTGGCACCATCATCGTCGGTCGCGACGGAACAGTCATCGATTCGATGCCAACGCGACAGCGAGCGGCAGTTCGTTGGACACCCAATGGCGACGGCATATTGACCGTGCTGCCGGCTCCCGTGAAGGACGACGAACTGGTATTGATACCTGTTGCCCGCAGCGGTCGGTTTGCAGGCGGGCCCACCGTGGTGATGCCGCGACTCCAGATGCTCTATCGCGGCGAGTTTGATGTGGCGCGGTCGACCGGTCGCGTGATACTGGTCTCCGGCGACGCCATTCAGGACCTCTGGACGTTCACGGTGGCAACGGACGGAGCTCGTGATGCGCGCCAACGGACACGCGGCACCACCTGGTATGGCATGCAGGTGATCTCACCGGATGGCCGATCGCTGTACTACATGCGCGGCGATGCGATTGGCGACAATTTGTACCGACTGTCGATTGGAGCCGAAACCAGTGTCGAAGCGGCGCTCTCCAGCACGAGCGGGGCGGCCAATTTCGAAACCGGGATCTCCGCCGACGGACGTCGCGTCACCTTCGCGAAAGTTTCAGGCAGCGTGATTGAAGTGGGTGTACTGGACGTTAGGACCCAGCGCATTGACTACCGACCGCACTCGAGCACTGAAAGTGGCATCCCGCTTGGCGCACACGGCATCCTGGCTCGACTTCCGAGTGGCAAGGACCTGGCGGTGTACGATTCAGCGGGCCGCGTCTCCCGTGAACTCGTTGCGCCCGACTCCGTGACCATCGTGCAGTATGTCACCAGCCCGGACGAAGCGCAGGTCGCCATGCTGATCACGCTTCGAGGCCAGAGCGCGATTGCCGTGACCCCGATCGATCACTGGGAGTTGCGCGTGCTGTCCGCCTTCGGCGGGCCGATCGATCCGACGCACCTCAACTGGTCACGAGACGGATCGATCTACTTCTCCCGCTGGGTCCCAGGTGCCAATGGTCCGACGCTATGGCGCCAGTCCGCCGGGGGCGGTTCCCCCACGTTGGCGATGCGGCTGCCGCCCGGATGCTGGATCCAGTCGACGGTCATTGCCACGGCATCGCCCATTGGCGCATGCCTGGTCAATGATTACCGGAGCGACATCTTTCTCGCCAGCGTGCCAGGGGTGACGCGATGACCGAAATGCTCTCCCGCCTCACCGCCGCCCCTTCGACTCGCATCCCGTTGGGGGCAAACGCATGACCATGGACTCGCTCAGGGCAAGCCTCGCCAACCGCTACACCCTCGAGCGCGAGTTCGGTCAGGGCGGGATGGCGACCGTGTGTCTGGTCGCGAGTATGTTTCTTCCATGAGCGCGTCCAGCTTCGGCGATACCTCGATGGCGGTGCGACAAGGGCAATTGTCCAGGATCACGGCCCTCACGTCCGCCGAGCGACTCGGCCGCGCGCTTGCCTTGTCGGAGTTGGCTCGCGATTTCGCCTGGGCGGGCGCCCAGCGAACGGTCGGATCGCGGGGGCCCGATGCGGTCCGACAGCGCTTCCTCGAACAGCTCTTCGGCGAGGACACGGCGAACTGGGTGGCCCGTCGCATCGCGGCACGGCCCAACCGATGAGCGGGCTCGACGAGCTGACCGGTGCGATCGTGAGTGTCACCGGAACCCTCGAGGCCTACCGAGTCCCCTATTTTGTGACAGGTTCCTTGGCGTCGAGCATGCACGCGGAATTCAGGGCAACCAACGACATCGACATCGTGGCAGACTTCCGTTCGGTGGATCTGCGCGTGCTGATGAGCGCGTTCGACGCCGATTTCTTTGCGGATCCGGAACAGGCCGTCGCCTCCGTAAGCCAAGGAGTCTCGTTCAACCTCATTCACCGCACCTCCTACCTGAAGGTGGATTTTTTCCCAGTGGTATCCGCCTTCAACCGAGCCGCGCTCGAGCGAGCGGAACCCGTTTTCCTGGCGGCTGACCAGGCGGCCATTCGGGTCGCCACTCGGGAAGACATCCTGCTCTCCAAGCTCTGGTGGTACCGGCTCGGAGACGAGTCGTCGGAACAGCAACGACGCGATATCATGGGGATTATCGCCCTCAATCGTGACCTGATCGACCACGCCTACCTGGACCGCTGGTCGGCGGAACTCGGCGTCCACGACCTCCTTGATCGGTTTCTCGCCCTTCCGGATCATCCGTGACAGACATTCCCGATCGTCTCTCCGTCGCTCCCTCGACTCGTTTCGACACGAAGGCCAGCCGATGACCATCGAGTCGCTTACGGCAAGCCTCGCCGACCGCTACACGATCGAGCGCGAGCTCGGCCAAGGTGGGATGGCGACGGTCTATCTCGCCGAGGACATCAAGCACGATCGCAAGGTCGCGATCAAGGTGTTGCGACCCGAACTGGCAGCGGTGATCGGCGCCGAGCGGTTCCTCGCCGAGATCAAGACCACCGCGAACCTGCAGCACCCGCACATCCTGCCGCTCTTCGATTCGGGTCAAGTCAACGGCACGGTCTTCTACGTTATGCCGTTCGTCGAAGGCGAAGCGCTCCGCGACCGACTCGACCGTGAGAAGCAACTCTCCATCGCCGATGCGGTGCGCATCACCACTGAAGTCGCTGGCGCACTCGACTACGCCCACCGACATGGCGTGATCCATCGCGACATCAAGCCCGACAATATTCTTCTGCACGACGGCCGAGCACTGGTCGCGGACTTCGGCATCGCCCTCGCCGCGACGCGGAGCGAGGGTGGCTCGCGGATGACCGAGACCGGCATGTCGCTGGGCACGCCCCACTACATGTCGCCCGAACAGGCGATGGGCGAGCGCGATCTCGATGCACGCACCGATGTCTACGCGCTCGGCTGCGTCTGCTACGAGATGCTCGTGGGCGAGCCGCCGTTCTCGGGACCGAGTGCGCAGTCGATCATCGCCAAGGTGATGACCGAGCGGCCGACAATGCCATCGGCCACGCGCGACACGGTGCCGGTGCATGTCGAGGATGCGGTGATGCAGGCGCTGGCGAAGTTGCCAGTTGATCGCTTCGCGACGGCAGCCGGATTTGCAGAGGCGTTGGCAAACCCCGCATTCACGACTTCCGCGACTGGACGGGGCATCGCCGGGGCCCGCGGTGCGCCGTCGCTCCGCACGCAGCTACGGAGCCCGCTCGTGCGCGGCCTTGGAATGGCACTGGTCGTCGCCGTGGGACTCGCGCTGGCAGCATGGCGCACCTCGCAGCGCGAGGTGGAGCCTCCGGTCGTCCGCTTCCAGGTCGCCATGCCCTCCATGATACTCACCGCCAACGCGGCCCCGGGAAAAAACGTTGCCGTCTCGCCTGACGGCCACACTATCGCGTTCGCGCTTGCGGACTCCACAGCGGCGGTACGACTGACCGTGCGTCGGATCGAAGACGCTGCAGCCCGGACCATTGCCGGGACCGACGGAGCCCAGCAGCCAACCTTCTCACCAGATGGTCAGTGGATCGCCTACATGGTTGGTACGAATGTCTGGAAGATCCCAGCCGAGGGAGGATCTCCTGTTCTGGTGGGCGACGCGGGACAATCACCAATTGGCTTGACGTGGACCCGCGGCGGCGCCATCCTGGTCGGCGCGACCGGGGGTCTCCTCTCCCTTCCTGTCGCGGGTGGCCCGCCCCGCTTCCTGGTTGTACCGGACTCTGCCAACGGTGAGGTGTACTTCAACGGACCGCTGGCATTGGCGGATGGCGAGACCGTCCTGATCGCGATCCAAACCATCAAAGGGTTTCTTGACACTCGGCTTGGCGCGGTGTCACTGAAGACCGGTGCCGTGCGGCGCTTTGACCTCAATGTGCTGGACGTCATTGGCTATCTCGACGGCACGCTCGTCTATGTTTTGCCGACCGGCGCGCTCATGGCGATTGACATCGACCTCAACACCGGAACAACATCGGGTGCGGCCGTTGCGCTCGGCCCCACCGTGGTCACCACGCTCTCGGCAATCGGGCAGGTGG
>JBBSPX010000072.1:0-13492 GCA_038258395.1 Gemmatimonadales bacterium
AACGGCGAGTACCAGGCCGACGAGCCGTGCCAACAGACGATGCATCCATTCCCACCAGAACAACATCTGGAATTCCGGGAGGGTGATGCCGAGGTGGACGCTCTGTGCTTCGGGAATGGCGAGGTAGCGTGCGTAGGCATCGACCCATGCCGCATGCGAGATCGGTGGCAGGACGCCGGTGACCGGCCGCCACTCGGTGATCGAGAGCCCGCTCTCGGTGAGCCGCGTAGCCCCGCCGACCACAACGACCAGCACGATGGCCGCGATCGACCAGAGCAACCAGCGGCGGACGAGCCGGTCTGAGTTGCTCGTCATGGCGTATGGATCGGCTGATACAATTGCAGCACCTGCCGCTCGGCATCGAAGGTCACGAGCTGCACTTCATGTTCCCGAAAGACAATCGTCGTGTCGAGCCGAAGCGACGCGGGAATCGCCGCGCGGTTCCGGCGATCGCGTTCCTCGAGCTCACGCTGGGCACGGCCGGCAAAGATGCCGGTGTCCGCGACGGAAGAGACCGTATCATCATCGTCGACCTCATCGTCCGGCTCCTCCTCACGACGCGTCAGCGTCACCACCAGATGATGCTCACCGGTTGCAATCACCAGGTCATCGAGCAGGTACATCGGCCGATCGTGTCGGAGCCCACCGCCGCGCAACACCCGGGTATCGATCAGCTGATCATCGACCCGAATCTCGAGTGCATAGGTGGCCGTCGTGCCCTCGCACTCCACCCGTTGGCGCATGTGTTCGGGGCGATCGGCGAGTTCTGCCTCGCTGAGCCTGCGACAGACCTCGATCCGTTCGGGGCGGGCGCCCCACGATAGGCGCAGGCGGGCGGAGTCATCGGCGTGATAGCGCCACTCGGGACCCGAGGCCGCCGCAACAAGCATCAGCATCAGGGCCGTGCCGACGGCGGCCATGCCCATCCGTAGCGGTCGGCTCATTCGGCGTCGGCCTCCATCGGGACCGGCTCACAGATCAGGTCGATGTCCACATCGTTCTCGACGGGGAGCTGGTCAAGTTGCTGAAGCGATGCAACGAACTCATCAAAGGCCCGCACAGTGCCGGCGAGGTCGCCGGGTGCTGAGGTCGCGGTGCGCACCCTCGCACGGTCGACCCGAGGCTGTAGTTCGGCCTCGCGGTCGTTGAAGAACCGCTCGTCAAGCCATTTCGGTCCCTCGCGTCCGACGCAGTCTCGTGGCGGGCACCCAAAGACGATCACGCCCGGCGCCCCACGCCGGATGGTGAACTCCACTACCGACGAATGCAGGTTGCCGACGCAGGAGACCCGACGAATCCTGGCGCCGCGTGCCTCGAGTGCCGCGACATGTGCCGCCGGTGCCTGTTCACAACAGATCGCGACGACCGGCACCGCACCGGTCTCGGCGTCCGAGGCTGCCACCAGGAGACCATCGGCCCGCAGTGTCGCGAGTTGGTCACGGCCGGATCGCCCGGGTGGGCCCACACCCATCGGCGCGCAGGAACCGGCGCAGATCCCGCAGCTCACACACTTTTCGGGATCGACGAGGGCCACCAGCGTGGGTCGATCGTCGTCGCGCTCGACCATGGTGATCGCTTCCCATGGACAATCCTGGGGACACTGGTTGCATCCGGTGCAGAACTTGGGGTCGACGACGCTCGGCGCATCCATGCCGATGCGTTCTGCCGGGCGCGTGAATCGTGGTACCATCACCAGCACGCCGGCGATCAGGATCACGACACCCCAGACAACCCCCGGTGGGAACATCTCGGTGATTGGCAGCCACCAGGAGGTGACCAGGTTGATCGGCGTGGAGCCGGCAACCTGCAGCGGGTTGGCCGCCGGGCCGAGCGGCGCCGGAACCGCGATGGCAAGGGCGGTGAGCGCGGCAATCGTCGTCCACAGCACCGGCCGAGGTGGCAACACGACCGGTCGAGCCAGTCGCGACAGGTGCAACCAGAGCCCCACCCCCACGCCGAGCGGCAGGGCGATATGCAGGAAGAGATTGACGAAGAAGAAGGCGTTCGGGACCGGACCTTCGCCGGAGAAAATCCGGCTTATCGGCTCGGAGAAGAACGGCAGGACGTCGAGCATCCGGGCCCCCTCGACCGCGAGCCTAGCGCCGAAGGTGTCCCAGGCCATCACGAACCCGGTCCATGCCGTCATCAGGCCAATCCCGAGCAGGAACAGCCCAGAGACCCAAGCCAGCCGACGCGTGCCCCAGGTCCGCCGCTGGGCGAACATCCGAACGGCATGGAAGACCGCGGCGATGACAAACAGGTCTGACGCGTATCGGTGGAGGCTCCGAAGCCAGCGACCCAGCCATGGATCGTGCGCCAGCGCGGCCACCGACGCTGCCGGTGCCCCGACCCGGTAGAAGAACACCAGAATGAGCCCGGTGACGAGCAGCACCAGCAGCATGGTCACCGCCATCGTGCCCGGCTGATGCAGTGGATTGTAGCGCCAACCATAGAGCTTGGTGAAGCCGGCGTCGAGGACGCTCATCAGGCGGCGGGAAAGGCTACGAGGAGTGGACATATTGACGTGGCCGCGAATTTATCATATTCTCATGATGTTAGCAAGAATACTTTCACCGGTGACCCACCCATGTGGCTGAATTCAACTGCACAAACCGCGCTGAGCGCCGTATTGTACATAGCCGAGCATGGTGCGGACACCCCCATTCGAGTCGACGACATCGCCGATGCACTGGGTAGTCCCCGGAATTATCTTTCGAAAACGCTCCATGCCCTCGCCCGCGAGGGAGTGCTCCGCTCCTCACGTGGACCCGGGGGCGGATTCCAATTGGTCGATCCTCCCGAGTCTCTTGCCCTCGCCCGCGTGATCGAGCCGTTCGAGCCGATCGGCGATCGGCGCTGCCTCGTGGGACGACCGACCTGCGCCGACGCCAATCCCTGTCAGGCACATCATCGCTGGTCGGGCATGGCCGCCCAGATCGAAGCCTTCTTCAACGAGACGACCATCGCCGACCTCCTTGTCGTCCCTGTGCAACTCACCCGCACACAGCCCACCGCTCCTACTTCCCGAGAGGAACGCTCGCATGCCCGCGCCGCCGGATGATCCCACATCGACACCCGAGCCCATACCGCTCGGCCAACGCTTCTTCGACAACATGTTCCTGCTGCTCGCCCTGGGCATGGTCATCATGTTCACCGTCTTCACCGGATGGGGGCTGTGGGAACTTTATACCATGCCCACCGCCACACTTCCCTGAGAGGTCCTGATGCTCACGCGTGTCCATACCGGCCTTGAGCCGGTTCCCGGCATCTGGTGGCGCCCGGCCCACAAGGCAGAGAAGGTGTGGGTGGGGATCGCCTTTGTCTGGTGCATGATCCTGTTCGCCATGATGCCGCTCTGGCACTACAAAGGCGGTCAGAACCCCGCCGGTGTCCGAAGTCGTGTCGATCCTGATGCGTTCTATGCCCGCACGATGGAGTTCACCAAGCAGTATCAGGTCGGCGCGGAACGGGGCATACCGATCGTGGAACCTCCCGCGGGGTCCGACATCTATCTGGTGGGGATGACCTTCTCGTGGGTCCCGATCCTGAAGCTCGAGGCGGGCAAGGAGTACATGCTCCACCTGTCGTCGAAGGACGTGAACCACGGCTTCTCGCTGTTCCCGCTCAACATCAACTTTCAGATCGTCCCGGGGTACGACTACGCCCTGCGCGTGACACCCAGCGCGGCCGGTGACTTCCGGATCATTTGCAACGAGTTCTGCGGGATCGGTCACCATGCGATGGTCGGTCGCCTGATCGTGACCGACAGCACCAGCGGTGACGTGGTCGACAATCCGAACGCCCAACTCCAGTCTGAAGGTGCCCCATGACGCAACCGAACGTCGAGGCATTCCGCACCTGTCCCGCGACCGGTCGGGCGATCCATCGCCAGGCCGAGGGGCTGATCAAGGCCCACGCCGTGCTGTCGGTCGTCGCGCTCTTGATCGGCGCGAGCGCCGCCCTGCTGTTGGTGCTGACGCGCTGGCAGGCGGTGCACCTCTTGCCGGCGGTGTGGTACTACCGTCTGCTCGGCGTGCACGGCATGAACATGCTGATCTTCTTCATCATCTTCTTCGAGATGGCTGTGCTCTGGTTCGCCGGCACGGTGCTGCTCAACGCCCGACCCGCGGCCCCCCGGTTGGGCTGGTTCAATTTCGGGTTGATGGTGACGGGCATGCTGATCGTGGAGTGGGCGCAGTGGAGCGGGCATGCCGACGTGCTCTACACTTCATATCCGCCGCTCAAGGCGCATCCCGCGCTGTACCTCGGAGTGATCTTCTTCGCAGTGGGCGCGCTGCTCACGACCTGCCAGTTCTTTGCGACACTGGTGATAGCCAAACGCGAGAAGCGGTACGAGGGCTCACTGCCACTCGTGGTCTACGGTGCGATGACCGCCGCGATCATCGCGATCATCACGCTGGTACACGGTGCGATGGTCTACATCCCGACCTTCACCTGGTCGATCGGCCTCACGGGTCCCGTCGATCCGGAGGTCTACCGGATGCTCTGGTGGGCTCTCGGGCACTCGTCGCAGCAGATCAACGTCGCCGCCATGGTGGCGATCTGGTACATGCTCGGCGCACTGACCGTCGGTGCTGTGGTGCTCAATGAGAAGGTGAGCCGCTCGGCGTTCGTGCTCTACATCCTGTTCATCTCGATGGCATCGGCGCACCATCTCCTAGTCGATCCCGGGTTCAGTCCGGCCTGGAAGATCGTCAACACCTCGTACTTCATGTACATGGCGGTGCTCGCCTCGATGGTGCACGGCTTCACCGTTCCGGCAGGGATCGAACTCGGCATGCGCCTCCGGGGCTTCAACGACGGCCTGTTCGGCTGGTTGCGACGCGCACCGTGGGGTGACCCGGGTTTCTCGTCCCTGATCCTCTCGGTGGTGGTGTTCGGCTTCGTGGGCGGTATCACCGGTGTCACGCTCGGCACCGAGCAGATCAACATCATTGCGCACAACACGCTCCGGATCCCCGGGCACTTCCACTCGACGGTCGCGAGCGGCACCGCGCTTGCCTTCATGGGTGCGACGTACTATCTGCTGCCGCTGATCTTTCGGCGGAAGGTCGCCTTCTGGAAGCTCGCGAAGATCCAGCCGTACCTCTTCGCGGGTGGCCTGCTGCTGCTTATCATGGGGATGACGTTCGCCGGCAGCTTCGGCGTGCCGCGTCGGCACTGGGACATCTCGTTCGCCCAGGCACCGTTCGATGTGGCATTCAATCCGGCCGTTGACCTCTTCCTTGCGATCATGGGTATCGGCGGGATCATCGCCGTGACTGGTGCGCTCTCATTCATCCTGATCGCCGTGAAGTCCGTGTTCTTCGGCGAGCCGGTGACGGAGTTCCCACGCGGTGTCGAGGTGCCTGGCATCCCGCAGGGGCTGACCAATCCGCCAGTGCAGCCGGCCAATGCCGATGAGATCAACGAGGCGCTCCATGCACCGGGACGTGGGATCGCCGGGGCAACACCGGGGACACTGATCCTGGTGGGCGTCTTCTTCGTGGCATTCGTGCTCTACTACTTCACCAACTGGAAACTCCTCTCCTTCCTTTGGAAGATCGGATGACCAGGACCTCCACCCGTCGGCCGGGTGCGGCCGCCTTCGCCTTGCTGATGATCATCGTGATCACGGCGGGGTGGTGGGCGCTCGCGCTCTGGCCGCTCGGGTCAGTCGAGCCGGAGTGGCTGGCGCGCACGCGCGCCGCCTGCTTCGGCTCGTCCCGGGGAGGCTTGCCAGCCCTCAGTGGCTGGATCCTCCTGATCGGCGAACCAATCGGCATGATCGGATTCCTCGTCGCAGCATGGGGCGATGCGCTGCGTGAGGATCTCCGGCGAATCCGGGACAACCGTGCCTGGCGCAACACTGTGGCGGTGGTCCTCGCGTTGCTCGCCATCGGGCTCGGCGCGGCCGGTCGCCGCGTGGCGTATGCCGCCGGTCTCACCGGCGAACGGCCGATCGTCGCGGCGGGCATCCCCACTGGCACGCGGATCGATGCGTCGGCGCTCTCGCTCGTCGATCAGCATGGGGCGACCGTGACACTCGCCGAGGCAACCGGTGGTCGTCCGGCGTTGCTGACGTTTGCCTTCGGGCATTGCACCACCGTCTGTCCGGCGATCGTGCACGACCTGCGCATCGCCCGCTCGTCCACCGACCAGGGGGACGTGCCCATCATTGTCATCACCATCGATCCCTGGCGTGACACACCCTCCCGCCTGCCGACCATCGCCACGCAGTGGGAACTTGGGCCGGCGGATCGTGTCCTGTCCGGTACCATCGATCAGGTCGAGTCTGCCCTCGACCTCCTCGGAGTCACGCGAAATCGTGATACCAGTACAGGTGATGTCGAACATGTCGCCGCCGTGATGGCGGTCGATGGCAACGGTGTCGTCACCCAGCGCCTCGACGGCGGTTGGGGACGACTTCGCGAGCTGGTCGCCAGTCTGTCGCAATCTCAGTCTTGAAACGGAACATGATCTCATGACGCACGCTGCCATCCTTCCCCCGATCATCCAGGGGGGCATGGGGGTCGCCGTCTCCGATTGGCGACTGGCCCGTGCGGTGTCGAGCCGCGGTCAACTCGGCGTGGTCTCGGGCACCGCCATCGACACGGTGGTCGTGCGTCGCCTGCAGGACGGCGATCCGCGCGGTGATGTCCGGCGTGCCATGGCGGCCTTCCCGATTCCGGGTGTCGCCCAGGCGGTCCTCGATCGCTACTTCATCGCCGGCGGACGCGCACCGGGCATCCCGTACCGCATGTTGCCGATGCACCGCCTCAAGGTGAGCACGGCACGCAATCAGCTCACCGCGCTCGCTGGCTTCGTTGAAGTGTTTTTGGCGAAGGAGGGTCACAGCGGCGTGGTGGGGATCAACCTCCTGACCAAGGTCCAGCTTCCCAACCTGGCCACGCTCTACGGTGCCCTGCTGGCCGGTGTCGACGCGGTGCTGATGGGTGCCGGGATCCCGCGCGAGATCCCCGGCGCGCTCGACCGTCTCGCCCAACACGAACCCGCCTCACTCCGACTGGACCTCGAGGGCGCACCGGCCGATGTCGAGCGCCGCATTGAACTGGACCCGAAGGAGCTCTGGCCCGGCGAGCACGCACCGCTCACGCGCCCGCCATTCCTCGCCATCATCGCGAGCAACTCGCTTGCCACGGTATTGTCGCGGAAGGCGACCGGCACCGTCAATGGGTTCATCATCGAGGGACCGACGGCCGGCGGGCACAATGCACCACCGCGCGGGACCGCGACCTTCAATGAGTTTGGCGAACCGATCTACGGTGAGCGCGATGTGGTCGATCTCGAGAAAATGCGCGAGCTGGGCGTGCCCTTCTGGCTCGCCGGGGGCGCGGGGCGCGGTGGGGCGCTCGCCGCCGCACAGGCCGACGGCGCCGTTGGCATTCAGGTCGGGACACTCTTTGCCTACTGTGAGGAATCAGGACTCGAGTCTGACCTCAAGCACGCCGCGCTCGATGCCGCCATCAGCGGCGAGGCCACGATCGTGACGGACCCGCGTGCCTCGCCGACCGGCTATCCGTTCAAGGTGGTCGAATGGGCCGGTGGCCCGAATCGAGACGCACCACGCGAGCGGGTCTGCGACCTCGGCTACCTCCGTGAGTCGTATCACACGCCCGAGGGCAAGGTCGGCTATCGGTGTGCCGCCGAACCGGTTGATCAGTATGTCGCCAAGGGCGGGCGGCTCGAGGACACCGTCGGCCGCAAATGTCTCTGCAATGCGCTCACCGCCGACATCGGGCAGCCGCAGGTTCGCGACGGCGGTACCGAGGAACCACCACTCATCACGAGCGGCGATGACCTTGAGATCATTCGGCTCTTTTTGGGTGACCGGACCCGGTACCACGCCAGCGACGTGGTGGAGTACCTGCTCGGCTGAATGCGTCGGATGCTTTGCTGTCAATACTGACACCGCGACTTTCCGACCCTGCGTGGACGACGTAGCTTCCTCGGGCACGCTCCCCGGACCGGAAGACCGCCCATGCGCCGACTCGTCGTCTCGCTTGCCCTGCTCACCTCGATTTCCGGCTGCGCCGTGCTCAAGAGTCTCGGGAGCGGCCAGGAGCACTCCGTGCACCGGATCGCGACCTACAACATCCGGCATGGCCGTGGCATGGACAACGTGGTCGCACTCGAGCGAACCGCTGCCACGCTGCGTCGACTCGACGCCGAGATCATCGGACTCGAAGAAGTCGATGAGAACGTCCGCCGCTCCGGCAGCATCGACGAAGCCGCGACGCTCGGCACACTGCTCGGGATGGAGCACGCCTTCGCCGAGTTCATGGATTACGACGGCGGTCGGTACGGGCTCGCGATCCTCTCGCGCCATCCGATCGTGGCGACCGAGCGCCTGCAACTGCCCGACGGCCCAGAGGAACCACGCGCCGCCCTTCGTGCCACCATTGCGTTGCCAGGCAACGACACCATCGACGTGGTGGTGGTGCACTTCGATTGGCTCGCCAACGACGCCGCGCGCTACGCCCAAGCCGCGACGCTCATCGGCACCCTCGCGCGTGCGACGCGACCGTGGATCGTGCTCGGCGATTTCAACGACACGCCGAACTCGCGCACGCTTCGACTCTTCCAGGATCTCGTCGAACCGGCACCGAAGCTCGCCGACTCAACCCTCACCTTCTCGTCGACCGATCCAATCAAGGAGATCGACTACATCTTCGGGTCGCGCGGTGATTGGGATGTTGATTGGGTCACGGCCATCACCGAGCCGATGGCGTCCGATCATCGGCCTGTGGTCGCACAACTTCGTCGGAAGGAGCACTGAGCATGACGCGCACCCTGCCTCTCCTGCTGGTACTCGCCGCGTGCAGCGCCCAGGACTCCGGACTCGCCGCTCACCATGTCACCACCGACACCCTCCCCGGTGGCATCGTGAGGGCGATGAATGACGGACCGAGCGAGTGGGCCGATACGAATGGCTGGAAGTTCGAGCTCGAACGCACGATCGCGCCCGCCGTCGGCACGCCAGGTGAACTGCTCGAGCCCCGCTGGCTCATGCTGCGCAACGACGGGTCACTGTTCGTGGGCGATATGGATCCCCCACGCTTTGTGTACTACGACAGCACGGGCAATT
Organism: Gemmatimonadales bacterium; assembly: GCA_038258395.1. Classification (GTDB taxonomy): domain Bacteria; phylum Gemmatimonadota; class Gemmatimonadetes; order Gemmatimonadales; family GWC2-71-9; genus Palsa-1233. Next base: position 9,110 of record JBBSPX010000072.1, read on the forward strand.
TCGTGCGCACGCTTGGCCGCGAGGGTGATGGACCGGGCGAATTCCGCTCGCCACACCCCGCACTCCTGGGCGACACGTTGATCGTGCACGACCCGCAACAATCGCGGATCACACTCCTGACCCTCACCGACTCGGTCGTCAGATCATTCCCCTCAATTTGCTGCCAGTTCGGCCCCCCCGCACACGTCGATCGTGATGGCATCATCACTGTGCAGGGATCACAGAGAGTTCCGGATGGCACTTCACTCCCGCAGTGGGTGCGATTCGACCTGACTGGCCGCCGGATCGACTCTTTGCTGCAACCGCGCGCGGTCGAGCCTGCGGTCTGGACCGTGACACAAACCTTCCCGGGCGGTGGCACTGGCTCCACGGTCCGCTACGTCCCGCTTGCCCCACAGACCTCCGTCACGTTGCTGCACGATGGCACGGCGGTTTTCGGACGCACCGATATATCGACCTTCACGGTGGTCCGAAACGCAACCGACACCGTCCGCATCTTCGGCCGGAGTGATGTGATCCCGGACCCTGCACCACCAGGGATGCGCGATTCGCTCTTCGACGGCATCATGGAGCTGACCGACAGGTTCAAGGGCGTCGCCTCGCTCGGTGACATTCCGGAAACGCTGCCCACATGGAGGGGGATCGACGAGGACGGTGACGGGAACCTCTGGGTGACAACCGGTGGCGATGGGCGTCCGCTTGGCTTCGACATCTATGACCGATCCGGGAGCTTTCTCGGTGCCGCCACCAGTCCGTGGGGCCCGGCGTATGCAACGAGCTGGGCCGGCGACCGCGTCGCTGTCCTCGATACCGGCGCCGACGACCTCCCGCGGGTCCGGATCTTCAAGATCGTACGCTGACCTGTCCCCACGGGCATTCGACAGTAGATTCAAGGGTTCCCCGACCCGCCGGACCGCCATGCCTGTCCCTCACTGGGCGTTTTCGCCCGCGCAGTCCCGTCCGGTAAGGTCTTGGGCCCGCGGTGGCATTCCTGATCGCGTCCCTGCCACCGTTTCGGGCATCTGCTCCTTTGTCCCCCGCCGATGAGGCTTCCCATGCTCGCTGTCCGCCCCACCCGGACCATCCTCGCCCTGTGCCTGATGCTCGCCGCCTGCGGCGACTCCAAGGGCGGCGGCACCACCGACGATTCGACCCAGGCCGCGGCGGCGACCGAGGAGGCGGGATCGAAGCTCGTCCTGCCGGTGGTCGGCGACGACGTGATCAAGGGCGATCTGGTCCTCTCGGTCAATGCGATCGGGACGATCAAGAGCGAGGCCACCACCATGGTCAAGGCGGAGACACAGGGGACCGTGGCGGAGGTCCTCGTCCGCCCGGGTGATCGGGTCAGCACGGGTCAGGTGATGGTGCGACTCGACACCAAGCCACTCGAATTGGCGCTCGAGCGCGCCGAGGCGAATCACCGCAACGCACAGGCGCGCTACACCGCCGAGATCCTGCCGGATTCCGCGGCAACCGGGATGGCACCGAGTGCTGCGCGACGGGCGTACGCCCGTGCCTCGTCGGGCCTCGAGACCGCCGAGGTCGATCTGCGTGAGGCACGCCTCAATCTCGATCGTGCCGAGATCAAGGCACCGTTCTCCGGCGTGATCGAGCGCGTACCCGTGGCGTTGGGTGAACGGATCTCGAGTGGTGCCGACATCGCGATGGTGGTGGACATCACCAATCTGCGGGTCGATGCTCGCGTGATGGAGCACGATATTCCGCTACTCAGTCGGGGCGGTGACGCGCAAGTGATGGTGGCGGCGATGCCGGGCGAGTCGATCCATGGCAAGATCGCCGCGGTGCTCCCGCTCGTCGACTCCGCCGGCAAGGCCGGCACCGCCGTGGTCCGTATCCGCGGCGACGGCAAGCTCCGGCCGGGGATGTACGCCGAGGTGCGCCTCGAGGCCGATCGTCTGCCTGGGCGGATCATCGTGCCCGAGCGTGCCTTGGTCGAGCGGAATGGTCGACCGCTGGTGTTCGTGGTGCGGAACGGGATTGCCGAATGGGTGTATGTCAATCCGGGGCGCAGCAACGGCCGTCAGCGCGAGATCCTCCCCGATTCGATCAGCGGCCTGATCCCGCTCGAACCGGGTGATGTCGTGCTGATCGCCGGACATCTGACGCTGACGCATCAGGCGCCGGTGCGCTTGGTGGCCAAGAACGAAGTCGCGCAGTAGGCCGGGGCGATGTCACTCGCATCGTCGGCGCTCCGCCGACCGGTCTCCACCGTTGCCGCGACCCTCGCGATGGTCCTGCTCGGCGCCGTGTCGCTGGGCCGGATGCCCGTCTCGCTCCTCCCCGATGTCGGACTGCCGGTCCTCACGATCCGGACGATGTACCCCGGTGCCGCACCCGAGGAAGTGTCGCGGTTCATCTCCGAGCCACTCGAGGAGGCGGTCGGCAACACCCCCGGCCTGCTTGAGCTCCGTTCGGTGGCGCGTGCCGGTGAGGGCACCACCACCCTCCGGTTCAACTGGGGCACCGACATGTCGAAGACGGTGCTCGCCGTGCGCGAGAACCTCGACAACGCCAGGGGCCGGCTGCCCGATGGTGCCGAGCGGCCGACCCTGCTCACCTCGGATCCGGGCGAACGGCCGATCGCCGTCCTCGCACTCACCGGTCCCGGTGACCTCCGGGCCATCGCACGCAGCGCCATGGACGTCCACAAGCGGCGACTCGAGCAACTCGGTGGCATCGCGAGTGTCGCGGTGGTCGGCAATCCCGAGGACCAGATCCGGGTCGATGTCGATCCCGTCATGGCCCGGTCCCTCGACATCACCCCCGACGAGATCAGTCAGGCGATCCAGGCCGCCAATCCGCAAGCGACCGGTGGCACGATCAAGCGTGGCCAGTTCCGCTTCTCGGTGCGCACGCTCGCCGAGCTGAGTGATCCATCCCAGATCCGCGACATCCCGATCGGTGCCGCAGGGAGCGGCCTCAAGTTGGGTGATATCGCCACGGTCACACCGGCCAGCGCCGATCCGCGCACCATCGTGCAACTCGACGGCAAGCCCGCGGTCGGCCTCGTGGTGTACAAGGAGGCCGGGTCGAACACGGTGAGTGTCACCAAGGATCTCAAGGTGGTGCTCGATCAGTTGCGCGAGGAATTCCCGGAGGTGACCATCCGCCTCGTCGCCGCGCAGGCACAGTTTGTCCAGGATGCGCTCAGCAATCTGTCGCAGGAAATCTTCGTTGGTGGCGCGCTCTCGATCCTGCTGATCCTGATCTTCCTCCGGAATTGGCGCATCTCGCTCGCGATCGGCCTGATCATTCCACTCTCGGTGCTGGTGGCGCTCACCCTGCTCCAGCTCCTCGACGTCACGATCAACATCCTTTCGCTCGGCGGCCTGGCGCTCGCCGTCGGCATGCTGGTCGACAATGCAATCGTCGTGGCCGAAGCGTCGGGACGATTGCGGGAAACGGGTCTCACTGCGCTCGAAGCGGCGCAACAGGCCACCGATGAGGTCAGCGGGCCGCTGATCGCTGGCACGCTCACCACGCTGCTGGTGTTCGGGCCGATCGTCTTCGTGCAGGGTCTCGCCGCGGCGCTGTTCCGCGATCTCTCGCTCTCGGTGGTCGTCTCTGTGGGTGCCGCACTGATCCTGGCACTCACGTTGATGCCGGTGATGCTGACCTGGGGAAGCAAGAAGGCCGAGCCGCGGCCATCAGGCCGCGGTTTGGTTGGCCAAGCACCAGGTCACGATGAGGAGCACGACGCGTGGGCCGAATCGCGGATTCTCAAGCCGCTCTACCGCTTCGGCAATTATGTCGCCGAGCTGTACGAACGCGGGATGATCTACTCGCTCGCGCATCCGAGGACGATCTTCTCGATCGCGATCGTTGGCACCGCGATCACCGCATACATCGCCGTGGGACTGCCACGCGAGGTACTGCCGCAGGTCGACGAAGGGACGGCGGTCGCTGATCTCCGCCTGCCACCCGGTACGGCAATCGAGGAGACCCAGCGCCAGGCCCAACGGATCGAGCAGGTCGCGCGCGATCTCGGCAGCGAGGGCATCTACGTCCGCATCGGCTACGCGACTGATGAGGAGGTCCTCTCCGGTTCCGACCCAGGCGCCCCTGGCGAGGCAAGCTTCGTCATCCCGATCCCCACCACGATGTCGTCGACACGATTCGCCGACCGGCTGCGGGCCGGGCTCCCCGACCTGGTGGAGCAGGGCGCCCTGTCGCTCGACCTCGCGGGCCAATCAGAGTTCGGATCGCTGATCGGGCGGGAGGGTCGGTCGGTACGCGTCGAGGTGTCGGCGGCACGTCGCGAGGATGGATCGGCCGCCGCGGCGCAGGTGCAGGATGCCATGCGCGCGGTGCCGGGACTCGCCGATGTGCGCGATGCATTCGCCGGCGAGCAACCGGTGGTGG
>JBBSPX010000073.1:0-13420 GCA_038258395.1 Gemmatimonadales bacterium
AACCTCGAAGGTATCACGCTGCCCGATGGCGAACTAAGCGCAGGCGCATACGGCGAGGGATTCGTCGATCGACGCCACCCGCACACCTTCGTGCATGAGTTGATGGTCGAGGCCCACCATCAACTCGGCGCATCCAAACGGGGGGGGGAAGTCGGCCTCGCGCTTGGCAAGGGGTTCGCGCCGTTCGGGACCGATGATCCGATGAACCGACCGTTCGGCACCTATCCCGTCAATCATCACCTCGCGCAGATCCTCGAGCGCGCCGTGCTCATCGGCCAGGTGGCGGTGGGGCCCGCGGTCCTGGAAGCCGGCCTGTTCGATGGTGACGAACCCGAATCCCCGTGGCAGTGGCCACTGCTCCACCAGTCGTCGGGGTGGCGCTTCGGCGACTCATGGAGTGCGCGCCTCACCGTCACGCCTCTGCCCGACCTTGACGTCCAACTTTCCACGGCCAAGGTCCACTCACCGGAACAACGGCAGGGTGCGGGAGGCGATCAGGACAAGCGCTCCGGCTCCCTCCGGTGGACCCGCCGATCTCGTGATGGCAGTCACCGGCTCTACACCCTGCTCGAGGCCGCTCGGACCAGTGAGCTCGAGGAGGCGTTCGTGTATCGGAGCGTTCTGGGCGAGATCGCGATTGACGGTGGCCGGGCGCGAGTGGCCTATCGGTTCGAACGGACCGATCGCCCCGAGGAGGAGCGGCCGACCGACCCGTACCGAACACGTCGTCCTCATCTGGAGAACGCCATCCTCGGTCGCTTCGTCTGGACGCTGCACACGGTGCGGATCGAGCGGCAGTTGCTGGTGTCCCGTTCGGGACTTCGCTTCGTCCCCTTCCTTGAAGGAACATTCGGTACCATTACGTCGCGGGGCGGCGGCGCGGTGACCCCGCGCGGTATCTATGGCAGCGATCGCGTGAAGCATCTGCGCGTCGGGTTGACCATCGACTGGCGGACGAATGGGCATCGCATGGGCCGGTACGGCGTGCTGGACCCCCACATGGAAGGAATGATGCATTGATGCGTGATTCCTGCGTGCGGCGGCTCGCGCCGCTCTTGGTACTCGGGATGCTGGGGGCGTGCGGCGGGAGCAGCACGAATCCCGAGCCGGACGGACCGCGCATCACGCTCGTCTCGGGCGATGGCCAGGTGGGACTTCCGGGCACCGCACTCCCCCAGGCAATGCGGATCCGAGTCGAGAACGGTGGTGCGCCGCTGAGCGGTGTTGCCATCACCTGGACGGTGACACAGGGAAATGGTCAGGTGACCGTTCCCGTGAGCTCGACCGGGAGTGACGGTGCGGCGTCGGCCACGCTCCAGCTCGGTCCCGGGGTGGGTCTCAACGAAGCGGTCGCGACCGCGGCCGATGTTCCTGGCGAAGTGCGCTTCACCGCGTCCGGTACGCTCACCCCGCCCACCGTGCACGTCGTCGCGACGGTCCCCGTACCCCCCAACTACGGCCATCACGACACCTTCGTCCGGGACGGGCTGGCGTTCGTCTCGGCATGGAACAGCGGGATGTACATCTACGATGTCGGCAACGGCGTTCGGGGTGGTTTGCCAACCCTGCCGGTGCTGGTGACCCAATTCACCACCTCGAGCAATGGTGTCGCGGGTGGCGCGCAGGTGCACAACGCCTGGTGGTTCCACAATCCGGTCACGGGCGAGAAGCGGTACCTCTTCATCGGACAGGAAGGTCCAGCCACCATCGGACTTTCCGCGTCGGGCGACCTGCACGTCGTCGATGTCTCGGACCTGACCCACCCGGTCGAGGTGGCTTCGCTCCGGATCGACGGGGCGGGCGTCCACAACTTCTGGATGGATGAGCCGAGGCAGGTGCTCTATGCGGCGTTCTACAACGCTGGCGTCGTGGCGATCGACGTGAGCGGGCAACTTGGTGGCTCACTCACGAACCGGATCATTGCCCGCGCATCGCCGGGTGGGGTGGGAGCGGCTAACACGGGGGGTGGCGCCTGGGGGGGGAACACCCTCTATGCCTCCGACATGCTCAATGGCCTCTGGGCCTTCGACAAGGTGACGCTCGTCTCCAAGCAAGAGAGTCCAACGATCACCGATCGATTCACATCGGATCTGGCGGTGCGGGGCAACGTCGCATACACCGGCACCTGGGGTACACGTGGTGGGCAGCGTGGCAACGTGATCAACATTTTCACCCTCGCTGCGAGCGGATCACCCACCCTGGCTGGCTCGGTCGAGCTGCCGGGGATCACCACTGTGAGCGACATCGCGATCAGCCCCGATGGCAGGCAGCTGATCGCGACCGGCGAAGGCGGCGTGTCGCCGGGATTGTACCTCTTTGATCGGACGGACCCGCTGCATCCGGTGCAGCGGGCCCAGGTCACCATCCCCTCGGGGCTCCACACCGGCGAGGTGGCGACGATCGGTGGACGGACGTACGTCTTCGGCGCGAAGAACCCGCCGAGTCCAGCCATGCTGATCTTCGACATCACCGATGTCCTTCCCTGAATGGTCAGAACCGTGACGATATATTCGTGGTCTACCCGCAGTCCCTGGAGGCACGTCGTGCGTTATCCCTTGGCTCTCGTGGCGATGATGGTGCCGGCGCTCGTATCGGGACAGATCAGTCATCCCGGTTTCCGCGCGTCGTCGGTATCCCGAGAGGCTGCGCTCGAGAATCGCCTCATGGCGGTCCCGAATGCGGATACGATGCGGGGCCAGATGCATGTCCTTGCAGCGCACGCCCATGTCGCCGGCACCCCGGCACAGCGAGAGACCGCGGCGCATGTGCTGCAATCGATGGCGTCGTGGGGGCTCGATACGTCACGTGCATCCTACCGCGTGTTCCTGCCATTCCATGATTCCACCATTGTCGAAGTGATCGGGACCGAACGGACTCGACTCTCCCTCACCGAACCCGAGTTGTCGGAGGACCCCACCACGCGTTCCGTGCAATGGCCTGCGATGAACGGCTACTCCGGTGCCGGCGACGTGACTGCGCCAGTGGTGTACGTCAACTACGGCCTGCCGGCGGACTACGACACACTGACGGCGCTGGGAACGGACGTGCGTGGTCGCGTGGTGATCGCCCGCTACGGTCGATCCTATCGTGGCATCAAGGCCCGTGAGGCCGAGGCGCATGGCGCCGTGGCACTGCTGCTGTACAGCGACCCGAAGGATGATGGTTATGTGATCGACGAGGTGTACCCGGCCGGTCCGATGCGGAGCGCATCCGGTGTGCAGCGCGGCTCGCTCTTCAACGGGGAGGGTGATCCCTCGACACCGGGTCGGCCGTCCGTTGCCGGGGTGGAACGGATCGGTCCCGAGGCCATGGCGATCCCGCATATCCCGGTGGTGCCGATCGGGTATGGCAATGCCGATCGCTTCCTTGCCGCGATGCAGGGTCCCTCGGTCCCCGATGGTTGGCAGGGCGGCCTGGGCCATCGCTACCACCTCGGGGACCGAACGGTTCAGGCTCGCGTGGCGGTGTGGCCCGAGCGGGGCGAGCGCGCAATGAAGGAGGTGATCAACACCTTCGGGACCATCACGGGATCGACCTATCCGAACGAGCTGGTGATCGTGGGGGCCCACCGTGACGCATGGGGGCCAGGCGCGCTAGATGACGTCTCCGGGACCATCAGCGTGCTCGAGGCCGCTCGTGCCTGGGGTGCCATGCTGCGGTCAGGCGTCCGACCACTGCGCACCCTGATCTTCGCCACGTGGGATGCCGAGGAGTGGGGCCTCATTGGTTCGACCGAATGGGTGGAGGAGCACGACGAAATGCTCGACCGGCAGGCGGCGGCCTACATCAACATGGATGTCGTCGTGGGCGGCCCACGGTTCGGGGCAGGTGGCACGATGTCGCTCAAGCAGCTGATGCACGACGTCACGCGTGAGGTGACCCAACCGGGAGATTCCGTGTCGATTCTTGCCGCCTGGACTGCCCGCGCGGGTTCGGGCGATAGCCTTCCGGTACTCGGCGATCTCGGCGGGGGATCAGACTTCACGGGGTTCTACAACCACCTCGGGATTCCGTCGATCGAATTCGGTTTTGGTGGGCGCGGCGGGTCCTACCACTCGGCCTACGATACCTGGTCGTTCGTGGAAAGGTTCGCCGACCCCGGGTATCGCCAGCACGTGGCCGCCGCGCAGGTCGCGTCGGTCCTCCTCGCGCGCTTTGCCAATGCCGACATTGTGCCGTTCGAGTATGGTGACCTGGGGACGTACCTCGCCTCGTTGGTGGAGCGGTCGCGGAAGGAACCGGGGGCTGATGCCATCAGTGCGGCCCTCACCGACCTCGAGAGCGCCGCGAATCTCTTCGCGACGCTCGGGTCGAGGTTCTCGATCGCCCGCAACGGCGCGTTGCAAGACAACGCGCTCGATCCGGCAACGACCGCGAAGGTCAATGCCATCCTGCGCCAGGTGGAGCGCACCCTGCGTCGGCCGGAGGGACTCTCGAATCGCCCCTACCTTCGCAACCTTGTCTTTGCGGCGGACCGTGACAATGGGTACGCCAACGTGCAATTGCCGACCATCATCGAAGCGCTCAAGGACGACGATCCGGCAGCCGCGAGGCAGGCAGCGCACGAGCTCGCCGGACGCATTCGGACGGCTGCCGAGCTGCTCGATCGTGCGCGCGCGTCGTTGTCTGGCGGGGGGGACTGATGCGCGGCCGCGAGTTCGTGGACAGCCCCCGCTGGTGCGAAGCGCCCGACGTTGGTACGATCCATGCGCAGTCAAGTCTCCAACTCACACCGGAGTAAACCGATGGCGACGTCCCGCAAGATCGTGAAGAAGGCCGTCAAGAAGGCGGCGAAGAAGACCAGCACCCGCGTCACCAAGGCCGCGAAGAAGGCGACCCGGCGCGTGAAGAAGGCGGCAAAGAGCGCCGCAAAGTCGACCCGCAAGAGTGCGGAGAAGACCGCCACCAGTCTGGCGAAGCGCACGAAGAAGGCTGTGAAGTCGGCGAAGAAGTCCGCATCCGCTGCCGCATCGACGGCGGGGAAGCGTGTCACCAAGGCGGCCAAGTCCGTGAAGTCGAAGGTGGCACACGCCGACAAGAAGACCCTGGCAGCGGCTGCGGCTGGTGCCGTGGCGGTCGTGGCGGCAGGTGTTGCGGTCGCTCGGAGCCGCAATAAGCGGTAGCACGAGCCCTCGTTTCCACCGTGTCCCGACTCTCCCGGCGCCGCCCTGGCACCGGGGGAGTTGACGTTTCCGGACATGCCGCCAAGGCGAGGCCAGTACGGCACGGTGGTTGCCCCATGGTGGGAGTGAGGCCGCCCACCCCTTCGGGGGGCGGCCCATCAGGCCGACAATGTGGGGGTGCGCCCGGTCGAACTGCCGGGACTCCTGCAAGGTGCAGCGGACCACACGACCCCTATGGAGCCCGTGCATGACTACTGCGGAATCGTTTGACGCCATTCTGCGCAAGGCGCTGGAGATCGGGGCGTCGGACGTGCATGTCTGCGCGGGAGGCCCGTTCCGCATGCGGATCCGAGGGCAGATGGCTCCCGTCGCCGGACTCCCCAACCTCACGCCGGAAGACACCCTTGCCATCGGCGGGATGATCCTCCGTCAGTCCCGGAAGGTCGTCGAATCCGAATTGGCCGATGCGCTCTCGACCCTTCAAGACTTTGACTGCTCGTACTCCGTGCCAGGGGTGGGCCGCTTCCGCGTCAATCTTTGCAGTCAGCGTGGCTCGATTTCGGCTGTGCTCCGGAGTATTGCCGCCACCATCCCGACCTTCGAGGAACTCGGGCTGCCACCTGTGCTCAATGACATCGCCGTCGAGGAGCGGGGCCTGGTCCTCCTGACCGGGACGACAGGCAGCGGAAAGTCTTCGACGCTCGCCGCGATGGTGGGCTACGTCAACAACCGGCGCGCCGGCAAGATCGTCACGATCGAGGACCCGATCGAGTTCCTGCATCGCGACATGAAGTGCAACGTGATCCAGCGTGAGATCGGGAGCGACACCGCCTCGTTCGAGGCGGCGCTTCGTGCGGCACTCCGTCAGGACCCCGACATCATCCTGGTCGGCGAAATGCGCGATCGCTCGACGATCGACATCGCCCTGAAGGCGGCGGAAACGGGCCACATGGTCTTCAGCACGGTGCACACCACCGACGCGACACGGACCATCAATCGGTTGGTCTCGGTCTTCGATGCCTCCGAGCAGCAGAATGTCCGGATGCGGCTCGCCGAATCGCTGAAGGCCGTCATCTCACAGCGACTGCTGCCGCGGAAGGATGAGCAGGGTCGGGTGGTGGCGGTGGAGGTGATGCGGAACACCGCCACGATCGCGGAGTGCATCGCCGACCCGAACATGACCGGCGAGATTCGCGATCATGTCTCGGAGGGCAAGGTCCAATATGGGATGCAGACCTTCGACCAGCACCTGATGGCCCTGTACACGCAGGGGGCGATCACCCTCGAGGTCGCCAAGGGCGCGGCAACCAGTCCAGCCGATTTCGAGCGAAATCTGCAGTTCCAATAGGAGGCGGCCCTACAGCTTCGGCAGTGTCACGCCCCGCTGCGCCTGGTACTTTCCCTTCCGATCGGCGTAGCTCGTCTCGCAGAGGTCGTCGGCATCCGCCTCGAAGAAAAGCACCTGGCAGATCCCCTCGTTGGCATAGATCCGGGCGGGGAGCGGCGTGGTGTTGCTGATTTCGAGCGTCACGTGCCCCTCCCACTCCGGTTCGAATGGCGTCACGTTCGTGATGATGCCGCACCGGGCATACGTCGACTTCCCGACACAGATCGTCAGCACATTCCGGGGAATGCGAAAGTATTCAACCGAGCGGGCGAGCGCGAAGGAGTTCGGGGGGACGATGCAGACATCGCCCTTGAACTCGACAAACGACCGCTCATCGAATGCCTTGGGATCGACGATCGCGGAGAGCACGTTTGTGAAGATGCGGAACTCGTCGGCGACGCGCATGTCGTAACCATAGGACGAGACGCCGTAGGAGATGGCGCCGGCGCGAACCTGCCCCTCCGTGAAGGGCTCGATCATGCCGTGTTCGGTGGCCTGGCGGCGAATCCAGCGGTCTGACTTGATCGACATCGGGAATCCTCGGGGATCGGGGTCGAGAGGGCAGTGCGGCCGGCCCCAATGTAACCGGCCGTGCCACGACGGGCAGCCCGTTGTCCACCCCTGCCAATGCCGTTCCCGTCGCTGTGGATCAGTTGAATTCGCCCCCCAGGGCGGATAGCTTACCCCTGTTGTGAAATGTTTCACGAGCGCGAATTCACGAGCGGGGGTCCCACCTGCTACAGCCCTATATCCCGATCCTGCTCCTCCTCATCTTCGTCGCGGCGAATGCGGTCCTGATCATTGGGGCCTCGCACCTGCTGCAGACCTCCCGCCCGACGGCCGTGAAGCTGGCGCCGTACGAGTCCGGCATCCCGGTGATCGGGAATGCCCGGGAGCGGTTCTCGGTCAAGTTCTACCTGATCGCGATGCTCTTCATCGTGTTCGATATCGAGACGGTGTTCATGATTCCATGGGCGGTTGCGTTCCAGCAGATGCGCGCATTTGGCGGCGTCCTGCTGCTCGAGATGCTCACCTTTGTCGGCATCCTCGGCGTGGGCTATGTCTACCTCTGGAAGCGTGGAGCCATGGAATGGGATTGACGCCAGCCCCCGCCACCGAGACACTCGATGCGGTCTCCCCGAACTTCGTCACGACCCGACTCGACTTCCTTGCGAACTGGGCCCGTTCGAACTCCCTCTGGCCGATGCCATTCGGAACGGCGTGCTGCGCGATCGAGTTCATGGCGACCGCGGCCTCCCGCTTCGACATCGCTCGGTTCGGGATGGAGCGGATGAGCTTCTCGCCACGCCAAGCCGACGTGCTGATTTGCGCCGGTCGCCTCCCGTTCAAGCTCGCCCCGGTGATCCGGCGCATCTGGGACCAGATGCCCCAGCCGAAGTGGGCCATCAGCATGGGGGCATGCGCCTCGACCGGCGGGATCTTCGATACCTACACCATGGTGCAGGGGATCGACACAATCATTCCGGTTGATGTCTACGTGCCTGGCTGTCCGCCGCGCCCTGAGGGCCTGCTGTACGGCATCATGCTGCTGCAGAAGAAGATCCAGGGCGAGACCATGGTCGACCCGTTGATCCGGACCGAGCATCTGGTCGGACCGGACGGCCTGTTCCGTCGTCCCGAGGTGATTGACGAAGTCTCCGAGCCGTTTGGCAATTCGATCGCCCAGACGAGATCCGGGTGACCGAGGCCACCCTCACGGGCGACGCGATGCGCACATGGGCGCTGGCCGGCGCCCAGGATTCGGTGACGGCGCTTCGGCAACGGCATCAGGATGCCGTGCTCTGGAGTGGGGAGTCATGCGGCCAGGTCATGGTGCACCTGCAGCCAGCTCGCGCCAAGGCGATGCTCGCCTGGCTGATGCGCGACCCTGATCAGTCCTTTGACTACCTCACCGATGTCACCGCCGTGGAATACCGCGATCCGGAACGGCAGCTCGAGGTGGTGTATCAACTCCGTTCGCTCGCGCGACGGGTCGATCTCCGAGTCAAGATTCTCCTCGACCCCGAGGGCCCACTCGAGGTCGAGACGGTCACGGACCTCTGGGCCGGTGCCGAATGGCTGGAGCGCGAAGTGTGGGACATGTTCGGGATTCGCTTCCGAGGCCACGGTGATCTCCGGCGCATCCTGATGTGGCAGACCTACGACGAGGGACATCCGCTCCGGAAGTCGTTTCCGCTGCGTGGACATCGATCCCGCAGTGAGCAGACTCGACGTGCGCTCGATGCCAACCCCGAGGCGCACTACACCCTCGAGGAACTCTCGATCCAGTCGGCCTACCACGAGTTGCCTGCCGACATGCAGGCTCGGCTGCGCGCGAGCGGCCGGGTCGGGAAGGAAGCATGACCGAGCGCACCCTCGAGTTCGATGTCCGCACCCCGATCATCGATCCGTCGGGACGCATCGTGCAGGCGCCGCTCGGGATCCCGCGTCGGCCCAGTGAGCACGTGGCCGACGACTTCGGCGCCGAGCGCATGCTGGTCAATATCGGCCCGCAACATCCGGCGACGCACGGCGTGCTTCGGCTCGTGGTCGAACTCGAGGGCGAGACGGTCCGCCGGGTGATTCCGCATATCGGCTACCTCCACTCCGGCTTCGAGAAGCTCGGGGAGTACCGCCAGTACAATCAGATCATTCCCCTCACGGACCGGACGGATTACCTGGCCCCCATGGCCAACAACGTCGCCCTGGCCATGGCCGTCGAGGCGCTGATGGGCATCGAGATCACCGAACGGTGTCGACTACTCCGCGTGATCGCGATGGAACTCTCGCGGATCATCTCGCACCTGGTCTGGGCGGGGACAACCGGGATCGACCTCGGGGCGTTCACGCCCTTCCTCTGGATGTTCCAGGAACGCGAACGTGTCTACAACCTCCAGGAAGCGTGGACCGGCGCGCGATTGACGACCAGCGTGTCGCGGGTCGGCGGCATGATGGCCGATATCCCGGAGGGATGGGAGCAGGGTCTCGCCGAGTTCCTGCGCACCTTCCCCACGACCCTTCGTGAAGTCGACACGATGTTCACCCGGAACGCGATCTGGATCGGCCGGACCCAGGGCGTCGGCGTGATCTCCGCCGACGAAGCCATCAACTACTCGCTGTCGGGACCGATGCTGCGCGCCAGCGGTGTCGCGTACGACGTGCGCAAGGACCGACCATACCTGGGCTACGAGACGTTCGACTTCGATGTCCCGGTGGGGCAACACGGGGACATCTACGACCGGTATCGCGTCCGGCTGGAGGAGATGAGCCAGTCGGTGCGCATCCTCGAGCAGGCGCTGGCGCAGCTCCGACCCGGCCCGATCAATGTGAGTGATCCCCGGGTGATCCTGCCACCGAAGTCGCGGGCCATGAGCGACATGGAGGCGATGATCTTCCACTTCAAGCAGGTCATGGAGGGCATTCGCCCGCCGGCCGGCGAGGTGTACATGGGTGTCGAGAACCCCAAGGGGGAACTCGGGTACTACATGGTGTCTGACGGGACGGCCAAGCCGGTCCGCTGGCGGATCCGGCCACCATCGTTTCTCAACCTCGCGGCCCTGCCGCACCTCTGTGAGGGCGCCCAACTTTCCGACGTGATTGCCATCAATGCGAGCGTGGACATTGTCATGGGTGAGATCGATCGATGAGCGCCGATCCCGCCACGCAGGAACCCGTCTTCACGCCGGCGCGCCGTGCCCACCTCGAACAGCTCGCACCGCGATATCCGACGCGTCAGGCGCTGTTACTGCCGGCTCTCTGGATCGCGCAGCGTGCCCATGGCTGGGTGACGCCGGCCGCCATCGAGGAGATCGCCGCCGAACTGGGCGTCACCACGGCGCACGTGCAGGGGGTGGTCAGCTTCTACACGATGTACCACACCCATCCGGTTGGCCGGCATTTCATCCAGGTCTGCACGACGTCGCCGTGTCACATGTGCGGCGCAACCAAGGTGGTCGAAGCGTTACTCGAGCACACCGGCTGCATCGACCTGGGCGCCCCATCGCCCGACGGTCGCTTCACGGTCATCGAGGTCGAATGTCTCGGTGCTTGCGGGTTTGTCACCCCGATGCTCATCGATGACGACTTCATCGAATCGGTCACGCCGGACGGCGTGCCTGAGCTGCTCGCGAGGTACCCCTGATGGGATGGCCACATCCGATTCATCCCGGTGAGACCCCGCTCCTCTCGACCCACTTCGGTGAGGTCGAAGCGCGGACACACGCTGGCTGGGTCGCCCGTGGCGGCTATGAGGGATTGCGCCAGGCGCTGACCATGACGCCTGAGGAGATCGTGGCGGTGGTCAAGGCGAGTGGGTTGCGCGGCCGGGGGGGGGCAGGATTTCCGACCGGGATGAAGTGGTCCTTCATGCCCAAGGAGGATGGCCAGCCCCACTACCTCTGCTGCAACGCCGACGAATCGGAACCCGGCACGTTCAAGGACCGCGAGATCCTGCGCTGGACGCCGCACGCCCTGATCGAGGGATGCGCCATCGGCTGTCTTGGGATCCGGGCCGACAGCTGCATCATCTTTGTCCGCGGCGAGTACACGGAGCCCGGGCGAATCCTTGAGGCCGCCCTGGCTGAGGCGTATGCCGCCGGCTCCATCGGGGCCGATGCGATGGGATCCGGCAAGCGGGTCGATGTGTTTGTGCACTGGGGCGCCGGCGCCTACATCTGCGGTGAAGAGACGGCGCTGATGAACGCGATCGAGGGGAAGCGCGGCAACCCACGGATCAAGCCCCCGTTCCCCGCCGTGTCCGGACTCTTCGGCATGCCGACCACGATCAACAACGTCGAGACACTGGCGGCGGTCCCGCCGATCATCACGCGGGGCGCGGCGTGGTACGCCGGGCTGAGCCTGTCGAGCCCGAAGAGCACCGGCACCAAGTTGATCTCCGTCTGCGGACACGTCCGTCGGCCCGGTACGTACGAGATCACCATGGGACTCCCCATGCAGGAGCTGATCTTCGACCTGGCCGGCGGTATGCGCGAAGGGCGGACGCTCAAGGCAGTGATTCCGGGCGGTTCCTCGGTGCCGATCCTGACCGCAGAGGAAGCGGCTACCTGCATCACCGACTATGAAGGGATCGCCGCCGCGGGCTCCCTGCTCGGTTCGGGCGGTATGATCGTCATGGACGATACCACCGACATGGTCTTCCAGATCATGCGACTCGCCAAGTTCTATGCCCACGAGAGTTGCGCCCAGTGTACCAACTGTCGTGAGGGGACGGCCTGGACGACCCGGATCCTCGAGCGGATCTTGCGCGGCGAGGGGCAGGCGTCCGATCTCGACCTGTTGCTCGACCTCGCGGACAACATGACCGGACGGACGATCTGTGTGCTCTCCGACTCCTGCGCGACGCCAGTGGTCTCCGGGATCAAGAAGTTTCGCTCCGAGTTCGATGCATACATCTCGGGCGCGCGGGCGCCTGTGCTCCAGGAGGCCTGACCCATGGCCGACCAGATGGTGACGCTGACGATCGACGGTCAGGTCGTCGAGGTGCCCAAGGGCACGATGTTGATCGAGGCCGCCAAGCAGGCCGGCATCCTCGTGCCGCACTACTGCTATCACCCGTCCCTGCCATCGCCGGCAGTCTGCCGGATGTGCCTGGTGCAGGTCGAGAAGCTGCCCAAGATGGTCCCCTCCTGCGTCACGGCGGCTGGCGAGGGCCAAGTGGTGCATGTCCATTCGCCGGAGGCCACGAAGGCGCGAGCTGGTGTGCTGGAGTTTCTGCTCATCAACCACCCGCTCGACTGTCCGATCTGCGATCAATCGGGTGAGTGCGAGTTGCAGGACTTCGTGTTCCAGGAAGGGAATGCGGCCGGTCGGTATGCCGATTATCCGAAGCGCTACAACCCGGTCGAGGACTTCGGGCCTGATATTCTCTATATCCCGAATCGTTGCATCCTCTGCACGCGGTGCGTCCGGTTCATGGAGAGCGTCGCCGAGGAACCGGTGTTGACGATTTCCGAGCGCGGCGATCGGGCGTTCGTCGATATCGACCACGACCGGCTCCTCGTTCATGAGTGGTCCGGCAACGTTGTCGATCTCTGTCCGGTTGGCTCGCTCGTCTCGAAGGACTTCCTGCACAAGGCTCGGGTCTGGGACCTCGACAAGACGGCATCGATCTGCTCCGGTTGTTCGCAGGGCTGCAACGTCTCGATTGACACCCGTGACGAGGTGGTCGTGCGGTTGCGACCACGACCCAATCCGGCGGTCAACCACTACTTCATCTGCGATACCGGTCGGGCCGACTATCGCTGGATGAACCGGGGTGATCGGGTCGAGATCAGCACCATTTCGGGAAGCGAGCACGCGGTCGAGTGGGACGCCGCACTCGACGCGATTCGCGCGACCATCGATGCGACCGATGGCCCCCTGACCGTCCTGTTCGGGCGACGGGTCTCCGTCGAGGGGATCGGCTGGATCATGCGGCTCGTCGACGGACACCATGCCGTCTCGGCGATGCAGGTGCCGGTGGGCGCGGCGGCGCCGCTCGCAGGGATTCCGGATCTCGCACTACGGGAGGAGCGCGGACCGAATGCCGCTGGTGCTGAGCTCTTTGGCGTCGGCACCGACTGGGATCGCACGGTCAATCAGCTTGGCTCAGACCACTGCGTGCTGCTGATCGATGTAGAGCTGTCCGACACCGATGCCGCCGCGATTGCCGGAGTGGCATGTGTGATCGACCTTGCCACCGTGGCAGATTCGCGGGTCGCGGCTGCGTGCCGCGTACCGGTGACCAACATGGCCGAGGAGACCGGCGTGTTCGTGAACCGGGACGGTCGGGCCCAGCGGTTCCTGCCGGCACGCACCCCGCCCGGTGATGCGCGCCCCGTCTGGTGGGTCGCGGCGAGCGCGTGGGCCCGGGGCGGAGCAGACCGACTCGTTCCCGCCACGGCCGCCGAGG
>JBBSPX010000074.1:0-13360 GCA_038258395.1 Gemmatimonadales bacterium
CGCCGGCATCACGCTCCTGATGGTGCTGGTCCCTGCTCGCCGGTTCCTGTTCAACGAACACACGGTGCCCTTCGCCGGGACGGTGCTCCTGGTCGGCACGATCGCGATCGGACTGGGCACCCTCGTCTCACGGCGCGGTGGTTTCTGCAACGCGCTCTGTCCGGTTCTCCCCGTCGAGAAGCTCTACGGGCAGTCACCACTCATCGCCGTCGGCTCGGCGCGCTGCTCCGATTGCAATCACTGCACCACCGCTGGATGCATCGACCTGGCCGGCAAGAGGAGCGCGCGACAGAGTGTCAGGGGGGGGCACGGTCTGGTCTGGATGCTCAATCCGTTCGGGATCTTCGCCGCGGCGTTTCCGGGGTTCGTGATCGGCTACTACATGACCACCAACACGACGCTCGCCAACGCGCCGTCGGTTTACCTCACCGTCGCCGCATGGACCGTGGGAAGCCTGGTGCTCGTCGCCGCCATCGTGTCGCTGTTCCGGCTCGAGTCGATGAGCGTGCTCCCGATTCTCGGTGGCGTCACGTTCGGTCTCTATAACTGGTTCGGCGCCCCAACGATCGCCACGGCGTACCACCTGCCAGCGGTTGGAGCGACGGTGATTCGTGTCGCGATGCTAGGACTGGCCGCGTTCTGGCTGCGGGGCGCGCTCAGGCGGTAGGGGCCCTGCTACAACAATACCCTCTGCCCCACCGCGGTCTGGCAGAATTGCGCCCGGTGATGCGGGGTCATCCCCAGCTCCCTGAGCGCCGCGATGTGGCCGGCACTGCCATAGCCGACATTGCTCTCCCAGCCGTAGCCGGGACGACGTACGCTGAGGCGCCGCATCAGCAAGTCGCGTGTCACCTTGGCCAGCATCGCGGCCGCCGCAATGGCATGGCAGTGGGCATCACCCTTGACCAATGCGTTGTGCTGCGAGCCGAGCTCAGGGACCGGGAGTCCATCGACCAGGACGCGGACGGTGGTGCGATTGCCCAGCCGAGCGCGGCAGCGTGCGAGTGCCCGCTGCATGGCGAGAGCGGTGGCGCGTCGGATGTTGAGTCGGGCGATCTCCGTCACACTCGCGGCACCGATGCCCCACGCGAGTGATTCGGCGCGCACCGCTTCGGCGAGCGATTCACGCTCCGCCCGTCGAGCGACCTTCTTCGAGTCGCGCATGTGCGGGATGCCGGCGTGCCCCTCGGCGAACACCACCGCCGCCGCGACCACCGGCCCGGCCAGTGGCCCGCGACCGACTTCGTCGATGCCGATCAAGAGATGGCCAGCGGCCCACGCGGCGTGTTCGTGGTCAAGCACTAGCCCCGCCCTCCGGCGAAGCCGGACTGCCGAGCCGCGGGCATGAGCCCGCGGTTTGGTCGGCATTCATCGGAGTTCGTGCAGGTGGCACGCAAGGAGACCCCGCCGCTCGCTCTGAGAGGGCGGGGAGACGACACCCGGTTCACCACGACAGCCGTCAATTCATTCCTCACCTCGGAGACCCCGCCGCCGCTCTGCGAGGGCGGGGCTAAAAGAGCGCATCCCCCAGCACCTCCATCCGCGGCCGGACACCCAGCCCCGGCTCACGCGAGGCGGCCAGCCGTCCGTTGACACGCTGCGGTGCACCCTCGGCGATCGACACGGTGACGTACGAATTGAAATCGGTCGAGGTGAACAGCAACCGCTCCGGCGTGCTATGCGCCAGGTGCGCGATCGCGGCGGTGGTGATGTCCCCCCCCCATGTGTCCTCGATCGTCATGGCGATCCCCATCGAGACGCAGAGGTCCCGGATCTGTCGCGCCCGTGTGAGGCCACCGACCTTCGAGATCTTGAGGTTGATCACGTCGGCCGCCTGATCGTGAATGGCCCGGATCACCATGTCGACCCCGTCGACCACCTCGTCGATCACGAACGGCCGATTCGTATGGCGCCGCACCGCGAGGCATTCCTCGTAACTCAGGCACGGCTGCTCGATGTAAACATCTACATCACGCACCGCGTCGGCGACGCGCATCGCCTCATGCTGGGTCCAGCCGGTGTTGGCGTCGGCGATCAGCTTGTCGCCACGCTCGAGCACCGCAGCCGCCGCCCGAATCCGTTCGATATCGGTGTCCGGATCGCCGCCCACCTTGAGCTGGAAGCGTCGGTATCCTTCGGCGCGGTAGCCCACGATCTTCGCCGCCATCTCGTCCGGCGACTCCTGCGATATCGCGCGGTAGAGCACAAAGTCGTCGCCGACATGTCCGCCCAGCAGCGTCGCCACCGGCAACCCAGCCACCTGGCCCAGAATATCCCAGCAGGCGATGTCGAGGGCCGACTTGACGTAGGGATGGCCGCGCATCGCGCCATCCATCCGTCGATTGATCTCGTCGAGCGCCGTCGGATCGGCGCCGATCAGGTGCGGCGCAAGTTCCCGAATGCCGGCGCGCGCGCCCGCCGCATATGCCGGGAGGTAGGCCGGTCCAAGCGGACAGATCTCACCCCAGCCCGTGATCCCACTGTCGGTCTCGACCGCGACCACCGTCGAATCGAAAACCGAGACGGCGTTGCCACCCGACCATTTGTAACTCCCCTCGTGGAGGGGCAGGTCGACCTGGTACGCGCGAATGGCGGTGATCTTCATGGCGTGACTTCCCGGGGAGCCTGGGATGATCGGTAGAGTACGACCGAAGTGTACAGCAACACACCGACCACGAGCCAGAGCAGCAGCGTCACATCCAGTGTCTTGACGAGATACGCAGCGACCAGCACGCCGGGAATACCGCCGAGTGTGAGTCCGAGTGCCACACGGCGGTTGAATCGTCCCGAGCGGTAGAAGCGCGTCGCGGCGACCAGCAGCATGAGCGCCCCAGACGTCGCCATGATCGGGAACACCGCGCGCGGGTCCATCCCGAGCATGTAGGTGACCGCCATCGTCGGCGCGTAGTTGCCGATCCCGAGCGAGATGAGCGCCCCGATGATCGCGCTGGCACCGATGGCGATCACCAGAGGCAGCCCGGTCAGTCCGATCGAGTTGCCGCCACTCGGGAACAGGCCGATCTGACGGAGCACGATGAACACCGCGGTCACCAGGAGTGCCACGGCCATCGCGCGTTGGATCGTCTGGCGTGGCCACTTCGACACCCGTCCGGCCCCGAACCAGGCGCCGAGCCCGGAGGCCACAACCATCCCGCCCATCGTGAGTGGGTCCACGGCGATGATGCCGAGGAAGATGATCGACTCGAGTGTCGTGGGGATGGCGTGGCCGACGTTGAGCGTGCCGGGAAGTTCCTCGTCGGGGATGACCTGGCCGAGCTTGAGTGCGGCGGTGGTCACCGCGAAGGAACCGACGCCCAAGGTATCGAGGAAGTCGGTGACGAAGCCGAGGCCGAGGAGGCCAGGAGACGGGAGTTGTGATTGAGGCATGGCCTGAGAATAACGCGAAAAGGCCCCGCCATCTAGCGGGGCCCTCTCACTTCTCACTTCTCGATTCTCACGCGTTACCGATCCCGCTTCTCCTTGATCCGGGCCGCCTTGCCCGAAAGGTTCCGCAGATAGTACAGCTTGGCGCGACGGACGCGGCCACGGCGGACTACCTCGATCGTCGCCCAGAGCGGTGAGTGGAGCGGGAACACCCGCTCGACACCGACGCCGCCGCTGACCTTCCGGACGGTGAAGGTCTCGTTGACTCCGCCACCGCGACGGGCGATCACCACGCCTTCGAACGCCTGCAGACGGGTCTTCTCGCCTTCGCGAACCCGCACCATGACCTTGATCGTGTCGCCGGCATCGAACTTGGGGACGTCGTCGCGCAACCCCTCGTGGTCGAGAATACCGAGCATTTCGAGACCCATCGTGTGCTCCTCCGCGCCGTGCGCGGGTTCGTCGTCAGGACTTTCCGTCCGATTCCGGACGGTCCGTTGCCATGAACGCGTCCCAGAGATCTGGGCGGCGTTCGAGAGTGATGCGTTCCGCTTCCTGCTGCCTCCATGCGGCAATCACCGCATGGTTGCCCGAGAGCAGCACCTCGGGGACCTGCACCCCGCGCACCTCTGCGGGCCTGGTATAGCTCGGCGGGCTCAACAGCCCATCGTAATGCGAATCGGAACTCGCCGATTCATGATCACCGATCGCCCCTGGCAGGAGCCGAACCACGGCATCGATCACGCAGAGCGCCGCTGGTTCCCCCCCCGTCAGCACGAAATCGCCGATCGAGACCTCGTCCGCACCGAGCACATCGACCACCCGCTGATCGATGTCCTTGTAGTGACCGCATAGGATCGTGAGCTGGTCCCCGAGCGACCACCGCACCGCGTCGGCATGGGCGAACCGTCGCCCGCGTGCCGACATCACCACCACCGGACCGGTCCGCGGGCCCAGCGAGTCCACTGCCTCGAGCATGGGCTCCGCCTTGAGCACCATCCCCGCGCCCCCACCGAAGGGGGTGTCGTCAACGGTCTGGTGCTTGTCGTGCGCGAAGTCGCGCAACTGCACCAACCGGAAATTCACCTTCCCCGCCTTCGCTGCCCGTCCCGGAATGCTCGCCTCGAGGAACGGCAACATCACCTGCGGGAACAGCGTCACCACATTCACCTGCAACGGCATCAGTCGAGCAATCCATCGGGCACCGTGACGACCAGTCGCCTGGCCGCCGTGTCGGTCTCGAGCACGTACTCGCTCCGGAACGGCAGCATGAACTCGCGCTTCGGGCCCTGCACTTCGATCGTCAGCCCCGCCGGCAGGTCGTACACCGTCGAGACGATGCCGAGCGGTTCGCCGCCGGTGTCCCGGACGGCGTAGCCCACCAAGTCCTGCTGATAGACCTGACCGTCGTCGAGCTCGGGCAATGAATCGCGCGGCACGGCGAGGAAATGCTCGCGATACCCCTCGACCGCCTCTCGCGTGGTGTGCCCGGTGATCTTGAGCAACCACTCCCGGTGATAGCCACGCACCGCCTCCAGCGTGATCGTTCCCGCTGGCACGCCACCGAGGGTGAGCATCGTGAGGATGCGCCCCGACACGAACACCTCATGGGGTTCGTCGGTGAGCGGGAAGATCGACAGCTCGCCCTTGAGCCCGTGCGGTTTCCGCACCCGGCCCACGACGATCAGTGCCGGGGCGTCATCGGCCATCAGCGAACTAGACGCCGGCCCGCTTGAGCAACGATGCGACCGTATCGCTTGGCGTGGCGCCCTTGGCGATCCAGGCACGTGCCTTGTCGACGTCGAGCGTCATGTTGTCGGTCTCGTCCTTCGGACGATACGTGCCGATCGTCTCGATAAACCGACCATCACGCGGCGCCTTCTTGTCGGCGACCACGATCCGATACATCGGCAACTTCTTGCGCCCTTCGCGGCGCAGGCGAATCCGTACACCCATTCGTATGCTCTCCTGGAACTGTTAGCGGGGACCGAAGGGCAACTTGCCCCCCATCGGGAGCTTCATGCCCCCCTTGCCCGCAGACTTCATGAGCTTGCGCATCTGCTCAAACTGCTTGAGCAGCTGATTGATCTCCTGCACCGGCCGACCCGATCCGCGGGACACCCGGGACCTGCGCGATCCGTTCATGAGCGACGGATCCTTCCGTTCCTGCTTGGTCATCGAGAGCACGATCGCCTCGACATGTTTGATCCGCTTCTCGTCGACGTTCGCGTTCTTGAGCATCTTCGCATCGACACCCGGCAACATGCCGAGCACATTCTTGAGCGGTCCCAGCTTCTGCATCTGCCGCATCGAGGCGAGGAAGTCATCGAGGTCGAGGCCCTTCTTCGTCCCCGCCTTCCGCGCCAGCCGCTCGGCTTCCTTCTCGTCGACACCTTCTTGCGCCTTCTCGACCAGCGTGAGGATGTCGCCCTGCTGCAGGATCCGACCGGCCATCCGATCGGGATGGAACGGCTCGAGCGCGTCGAGCGTCTCGCCCACACCGACATACTTGATCGGCGCCTTGGTGACACCGTAGATCGAGAGCGCCGCACCACCGCGCGCATCGCCATCCATCTTGGTCAGCACGACACCGGTGATCCCGAGGGCATCATGGAAGCCCTGCGCGATCCGCACCGCGTCCTGCCCCGTCATCCCATCGGCCACCAACAGGATCTCGTGTGGTTTGATCGCGGCCTTGAGCCGGACCAACTCGTTCATGAGATCCTCGTCGATCTGCAAGCGACCCGCGGTGTCGACGATCACCGAACGCGCGCGCGCCTTGCCCGCCGCCTCGATGCCGCGCCGCACGATGCCGACCACGTCGGTCTCGCCTGGCTCACCGTGGAATCCGACCTGCACCTGCTCCGACAACACCCGCAACTGATCGACCGCGGCTGGCCGGTACACATCGGCCGCAATCAGGAACGGCGCCTTCTGCTCAAGCTTGAGACGCTTGGCGAGCTTGCCCGCCGTCGTCGTCTTGCCGCTGCCCTGCAAGCCCACCATCATGATCACCGTCGGTGGCACCGAACTGAACGCGAGCGGCGCCTGCTTCTCGCCGAGCAACACGACCAGCTCGTCGTACACCACCTTGACCAACTGCTGCCCCGGACGAACCGCCTTCAAGACCTCCTGCCCGACCGCCTTCTCCTGCACGCGCGCGAGGAACTCGCGCGTGAGATCGAACGACACGTCGGCCTCGAGGAGTACCCGGCGAATCTCGCGGAGTCCTTCCTTGACGGCTTCCTCAGTCAACACCCCCCGACCGGTCAGCCGGCGGAGCGTGTCGGATAGCTTGGAGGAGAGCTCATCGAACATAGCCCTCAAATGTAGCTCGGGGACGGGGTTGGGGCTACTGGCACCGCCTCCGACCGATCGGGGGGCTCGGCTGAACCCTTCACCCTCATCGTTAATCGTTAATCGCTAATCGTTCCACCCTGAAACCAACCCCTCCCCTCATCCCGTAGATTCCTCCGCCTATGGAACCCAATACCTCCATCTGGATCGCTGCGGCAGTCACGATCGGCGTTGGCGCCCTCTCGGGCGGACTGACCAATGCGATTGCCGTCTGGATGCTCTTTCATCCCCACGACGAGCGTCAGTGGGGCCCCTTCCGCTTTCACGGGGCTATCCCGAAGAACAAGGCCCGCCTGGCCACCGCGATCGGCAAGATCGTGGGGGAGCGGCTCCTCACCCCCGCTGATCTGATCGAGCGGCTCCGGGCCCCCGAGGTCCGAACCGCCTTCGCCCAGGCCCTCGACCGGATTCTCGACGATATGCTCGACCGGGAGCATGGTGCCATCGGCGACCAACTCGACGGGTCGGCACGAGCCGCGGTCACCAAGGCAGTCGACGAATTCGGCGATCGGCTCGCTGGCTCACTCACCGAGTACGTCGGCTCCGATGAGTTCAAGGGCGTCGCCAACCGCTGGGCCGACCGACTCGATGGCGAGGACGGCGCCGCGGTCGATCGCTGGCTCGCCCAGGTCGCCGCCTCCCCAGAGGTGAGTGCCGGCATCCACCGGATCGTGACCGGCCAGCTCGCTCGGATGGCCGAGGATACCACGCCACTTGGCCAGCGAATCCCGGCGGGTCTGGTGCCAGTGGTCGAACAGGGAATCACCGATGCGATCCCCGGCGCGGTCGAGCAGCTCGGCTCCCTCGTCTCCGACGGAACGCTTCGCACCACGATCGCGACCGCGCTCCGCGAGACGTTCGACCGCTCGGTCCGACAGATGATGATCCACGAGCGACTGCTCGCGAAGATCGTCGTCAACGACAAGATGATGGATCGCCTGCTCACCGCATTCGAGAAGACCGGCGTCGACAAGTTGGTCGAGGCTGTGCGTTCGACCGAGATCCGCGAACGCGTCAAGCTCTCGATCAATCGCGGCATCCATGGCATTCTCGAACGGCCGCTCGCCGAGCGGATGGCGGCACTGGGCCAGGAACGCATCACCGAGATTGAATCCACTGTGAGTGGTTGGCTCCTGGGTGCGCTGCAGAGCGATACCCTCCGTCACTCACTGCTCGACGGCGCGCGCGGCGCCCTTCGCGACAAGGCGCCCGAGCTGCTCGGCCGAGCGCTCGCCAGTGACGCCGGACGGAGGGCGATTCGTCAGGCGGTGACCGCCAGCGGCACCGCCCTCCTCGACCGACCGATCGGTCGACCGTCCTCGTGGCTCGGACCCGAGGCCGCCGCGGCGCTCCGGCACAGTGCCCATGAGCGCGCGTGGACATGGATCGAGGAGCAAGTTCCCCAAGTCGTCGCGAAGCTATCGATTCAGGAGATGGTCGAGGAAAAGGTGCTGGGATTCTCGACCGAGAAGATGGAGGAGATCGTCCGCCGCGTGACCCAGAAGGAGCTCGACCTGATCGTCAAGCTCGGCTACCTCTTCGGCGCGATGCTCGGCGCGATTGCGTTCGGAGTGAATCAGCTGTTGACGTGAGAAGGGACGATGAACTATTAAGGATTAAGGATGAACGATGAAGGATGAAGGGTGTCACCCCGAACGCAGTGAGGGGGGTGAGTTCAGCGTTCGTACCATCGCCTCGGCTCCGCCGCCTCACTACGTTCGGCGTGACAGCCGTCGTTAATCCTTAATCCTTAATCGTTAATCCTTAATCGTTGATCCTTAATCGTTGATCTTCACCCTCGGTAAGTCCTTCCACCGCGCCCAAGCCTCCGGTGCAATCACCACCTGCACGCCGGCGCGCGGCCCGATCGGCAACTCGGTGATCGTCGTCCGGTAGCCTTCACGCTTCAGCTTGAGCAGTCCCGCCGCGACACGGTCCGCGAAGTTCGTGGCCCCCGCTTGGGTATCCCAGACGCTGTACCAGACCAGGGCCGGCCCATCGGGGGTGCGGTAGGCCCGCATCCGATCCCCCCCCCAATTGAGGGGCACGTCGGTCGGGATCGCCGCAATGCCGGCCAGCACGCTCCGAAGCACCAGCATCTCGTATTCGCCGAAGGTGTCCTCGAAGCTGACGCCGGTCGTGTCGTCATCGAATCGGAGGGCGATCGGTGCGTCGTTCCGAGTCAGCCGATCTGGGTGCAAAATCTGCTCGGTGGATTGCGGCATCAGGCTCCCGAACGGTTGCTGTCCGGGGTACTGCAGCATGAACGAGCGCACGAAGCTGGCGCCCTCGAGGTATGGGAACACCAGGCCGGTCCGGATTACGGTCGGGGCGTTGTTGAAGACATCGAGGCCCTCCGCCGGACCGCTCAACTGCCCGCGCAGCAGATTCCAGGTGTCATCGTTGGCCAGGACGTCCGGATCAGGCGAGAGGGTGAGGACCATCACCAGCGTCGCCTGTCCCTCGAGCACCGCCTGGGCGGCGGCGAGTCGGTCGGCATCATCGCGGTTGTCGAGGATCGAGTCGAGCGCGATGTACTGGTGTTGCAGTGCATGCACCAGTTCGTGCGACAGGATCCCCCGCAGTGCCAGCGGACTCGAGCCACCCACCGCATACAGCGTGAGCGAGTCGGGTTCGTAGAATCCGGCGATCTGTTCGGTGTAGAGGTCGACAAACATCGCACCGAGATCGAGCGTGTCGGGCAACAGTCCCAACAGGCGATACGCCGCGCTGAGACCCTCGAGGCGTTCGGGGGGCAGTTCATCGGCGAGCTTGGCGAGCAGGAACGTCCGGACCTGTTCCTTGGTGCGGACGGCAGCCTTCGGCCGTTCCTTGAACGTCATCCCCGAGGCACGCTCGACGCTCGGGATCAACGAATCGATGAGCGCATCCAGCTCGACCTGGTCGAGCTGCTGTGCGGCAGCGGGCGCCTCACCACGACAGGCGAAGAGGAGGAGAGTGCTCGCGATCAGGGCAACAGTCCGCATCTGGTCCAGTCTCCGGTGGGTGGGTAGCTGGTCGAAGGGTAGCGGAAGCCACAATCTGAGGCACGTTGAGCATCAGACGGCAGCCTTGAGGCAGGATGGTTCCTGCCGCCCGACGCATTGGGAAAGCAGTCCCACCGGCACAACCCGAGGTGCATCAATGCCACGATCTCCCTCACTGCCGATCATGCTCCTCTTGCTCGCGTGCGGCACTCCAGCGGAACAGGCTCCACCCCCGGTGATCGCCGACGCAACTCCGGCGAAGGGAATGCCCATGCTTGAGCGTCGGCCCCTCGCGCTGGCGCCTGACGATCGGCCGGAGGACTGGTTCATGTTCTTCGATGTCACCGAAGCCGGACGGGTCATCTACCAAGTCACGGAATCCGAGGGTCCGTTGTTCCGCGTTGTCGATTCCACCGGGCACCGGCTTGCGGCCTTTGGCCGTGAGGGCGAGGGGCCAGGTGAGATCCGCGATCTGGTCGGAATCGAACTGTTCGGGGACACCGTGCAGCTCTACAGCAGCGGGACCGCCCGGTTGGTCGACCTAGACCTGGCCGGGCACCTCCTGCGCGAGCGCACCGCGTACATCGGCGACATCAATCTCGCATGGGTGGGGGACTCGGTCGACCACTGGGAGCCTCTGCCGCGCGGACCGGACGGCACGCAACCGCGGAGCATCGTGCGTTCACTCGTCGGCGAACGCGAAGGACGCACGCTCCTGACGGATGCGGACAGCATCTTCGCCGCTGCCATCACACAGCGGGGCACAAACCGACCATTGTCGTTCCCCTACGCCGCCACCCGCGACCGGATCTGGGTAGCGGACCCGTGGGACTATCGCATCCGGGTCTACGATGCCTCTGGTACACCACTCGAGGACTTCGGCCTTGATCTGCCACCAAGTCGGTGGGGACCGATCGGGGCCGCCAAAACACGCAAGCGGCTCGAGAGCCGCCCCAAGTTCATGCGCGGACCGAACGGTGAATCGGTTCGCCTCCGAGATGCATCGGGGCGTCTCGACACCCTCGAACAGGAACGCCTACCCCACTTCGGGAGAAACCCACTCCACCTCGATGGACATGGCAGGCTCTGGGTCGTGGGCTACTCACACGACTCAACCGCAGTCGACCTCTTCGAGGACTCGAGACACCTTGGTCGGGTCATGCTGCCCTGCTATTCGACAGGGCCAGGGACGATGGTGGCGTTCGCCCGAACGGGATGGATGGCAATCGAATGTGAGATCGAGGACAGCGATTGGCCGACCGAGATGCAGCTGTATCGCATTGTGGAGCAGCCGTAGCGGGCGGAATTTGGAAGTTTGAAGTCGGGTTTCATTGGTCGTGCCGCACGACCTGACGGTCGTGCCTAAAGGATCGTTTCTCACTTACATCCCCAGCATCGACACCTGGTACCACGCGATGATCTGGCCGCCGACCAGGTAGGTCGCGGCGCCGCCGAGCGCGAGAAAGATGCCGAATGGCACCAGCTTGTTACGGCCGGCGAGCTTGAGCGGCAGGAAGATGATCGTGCCGAGCAGTGCGCCGAGGAAGAGCGTCAGCAGCACGCCCTGCCAGCCGAGGAAGGCGCCGAGCATGGCCATCATCTTGATGTCGCCGCCGCCCATTGCCTCCTCACCGAACGCCTTTTCACCGAGCGCGGCCACCACCCAGAGCAGCGCATAGCCGATCACCGCGCCGAGCAGCGCCTGCGGCCACGCGAGCGCCCCACCCAACAGGGCGAAGAGAATCCCGAGCACCGTGCCACCGAGCGAGAACTCATCGGGGATGATGTACTCGCGGGCATCGGTCATCGCGATCCCGAGCAGGATGGTCAGGAATACCCCCCCCCGGATCATCTCGATACTCGGACCCTGACTCCACGCGACGCCGAGCCAGATCAGGCCCACCGCCAGCTCCACCGCGGGATAGAGCACCGGGATCGGCAACCCGCACCGTCGGCACTTGGCACCGAGGGCCAACCAACTCGCCACCGGGATATTGTCGTACCAGGCGATCAGCTCGCGACACTTTGGGCAGCGTGACCGCGGCTTGACCACCGACTCCTCGGCGGGCCAGCGCGTGATGCAGACATTGAGGAACGACCCGAGCAGCAGCCCGAACACGGTCGAGGCGACCAGGAAGATCACCGGGTGATCAGCGAGCGCCTGGATCACGAGATCGAAGTTCATGGCCGCCCGCCGAGTCGGTGGAGGAGGATGCCGGCCGCAACCGCGACATTGAGTGATTCGGCCTCGTTCCGAATCGGGATCCCGACGCGCCGTCCGGCGTGACCGAGCAATTCGGCGGAGATCCCGGCACCCTCGTTACCGAGCACCAGGGCAATCGGGCCCACCGATTCGTCGTCGGTGATCGCAACACCGTCGATGGTAGTGGCCCAGATCGGGATCGACCGCGTCCAGAGCCACTGGCGGATGTCGTCGATATCGGCGTGCAGGTGTGGCAGTCGGAAGAGCGCCCCCGCGGCCGCGCGCACCACCTTGGGGTTGGTGAGGTCGACCGTGCCCGGCAGAGCCACGAGGCCTGCCGCGCCGAAGGCCACCGCGGTCCGGGCGATCGTCCCAACGTTGCCGGGATCCTGGACGCCGTCGAGCAACAGCAGTGGCCTGCCCGGTGCAACCTGTAGCTCATCGAGAGACCAGCTCCGTGGGGCATACGCCACCACAATCCCCTGTGGGTGGTCGGTCGCGGCGACCTCGGCGAGTTGCCGGTCGTCGACCAGTTCCACCTCGACGCCGTGCGCAACAAGCGTCCGAAGCAGATCTGCGCCGCGTGGCGTGGCCTCGAGCGATGGGCTCGCGATGGCGCCCTTGCACGGGACCTCGGCCGCAAGCATCTCTTCGACGAGTCGCACGCCTTCGGCGAGCGCCAGCCCGCGACGTTCACGGGCCTTCCGGCGATGCAGGTCCCGGATGAGCGTCAACAGACTCATCGAGAGGGGAGGGCGAACGTGCCTGGCACGTCACGACCGATCACGCTGACCATCGCGGGCTCCGATTCTGGTGGAGGGGCCGGCATCCAGGCCGACCTGAAGACCTTTGCGGCGTACGGCTGTTTCGGGACGACGGTGATCACGGCCGTCACCGCGCAAAATACCCTCGGTGTCCGCGCAGTTCACCCCATCCCGATCTCGGTGATCGGGCAGCAGCTCGCCGCACTGGCCGAGGACCTGCCGCCGGCCGCCGTCAAGACCGGGATGCTGGCCACCCGAGAGGTCGTGGAGGCGGTGGTCCGGGGCCTCACAGCCCTCTCCCCCCCCTGCCTCGTGGTCGACCCGGTCATGGTCGCCACCTCGGGGGATCGCCTGCTCGATGAGGATGCCATCGTGGCGGTCCGCGACCTGTTGCTGCCGATGGCGACCTGCGTCACCCCGAATCTCGACGAGGCCGAACTCCTGACCGGACTCACGGTCCGAACCCCCGAGGCAATGCTCGCCGCCGCACACGCCCTCGTCGAACTCGGTGCCGGTGCCGCACTCGTCAAGGGCGGTCATCTCGAGAGCGACATCCTGGTCGACGTCCTCGTGGCGGGAGATCATGTCGAACGCTACACCCGGAAGCGCTTAATGACCCGCGCCACCCACGGTACCGGCTGCACCCTCTCCGCCGCGATCGTCCA
>JBBSPX010000075.1:0-13193 GCA_038258395.1 Gemmatimonadales bacterium
CGGACGATGGCGGAGGCATATGCTTGGCTGAACAACAGCAAGCCGCACTCCGCACCCGTCATCACCGAGCGGGAATTCCCCGATTTCCCGGAGCATGCGCTTGGCGGCACCGGGGCATTCGTGATCGGGGATCCCGGTCGCCGGGTGCAACTCGGCCGATACTTTGCGCTTGCGCGTTGGGCTCTCGATGTGGTGGTCCTTGACGCCGGGCTGGGGTCGCCCAGGCGGGTGTGGCCGCATCATTTCGACCTCGGCACGATCATCTCACTGCCAGATGGGGTAGCGAGTGTTGGCCTCGGATTGTCTCCCGGTGACGACACCTACGACGAACCGTACCTGTACGTCAGTCGGTATCCCTGGCCGGAATCATTGCCGGAGTGGAATGGCCTCGGACACTGGCACATCGATGGGTTCACGTCGGTGGTAATGACGGCGACGGAATGGCAGGCCGGCGAGGGCAGTCAAGCCGTTACCGTCCTGCGATTCGTGCAGGAGGCGTTTGCATTCGCTCGGGATGCGTGAGCAAGGGTTCACGTGCCAGTTGAGAACGGATTCTTCCACGAGGAGCGCCGCGCATGATCGAACTTCGTCGACTGCGGGCCGTGTTGCTGCTCTCGCTGGTTTCAGCGGTGGGGTGGGCGATCCTGGCCATGCTCGCGATCCTGGTCGGACGTCTCATAAACGGAGCTCCGCTCCTTTCGGGACCACTCCTCGCACCCCTTCTGATTTTCGCGTTCCTTGGCGTGGTGGCCGGCGCGTTCTTCACGCTCGGGCTTGGGATCGCCTCCTCGCGTGGCGAGCGCTCGGCGAGCCGCCTGCGTGGTACCATATTCGGGGCGCTCGGTGGGGTGATCGCTTCGGCCGCTACATATACGTCGGGCTTCCTGGTCATTGGGGCGCCCCAGTTCGTCAACTACCTGATCCCCGCCCTCGGATTCGGAACGGTCGGCTCGGTGATTGGGTTCGTCATCTGCCACGTTGCTGCGCGGAAGGAATTGCCCGCCAGCATGGATCACAAGTCGCTGCCGACCGGGTGAGGCCGTTCCGGCCGAAACGAACTGGGCTGACGACCCCGACTACTCCGTATTGGCCTCCTGCGCCGCCAACGCCGCGCTCCACGACATGGCTGCAGCCTCCTGCACTTCAGGTGAGATCTTGTCCTTGACACGCAGGTGCGTGCGCTCGAACGCGGACGCCATGCGAGTGAACGGAGCGAGATATGGAGGGGCGAGCGTGAACTGCTCCTTCTTCATGACTTTGAGGAGTGCCACGACTCTCCGCTCCAGGTAGCCTCGAGCCACCAGACCGTCGTGCAGCGATTGGTACGCAGTGCGCCAGACGTTGATGTATCGCTTCGGGATGAACAGGGCGATCGTCGCTGCCTCCAGTCCACCGGATCGCCCGGGCTGCTGACTGAGCCAGTCCACCAGGCGTGCTTCGGGGCTGCCCGAGGGCCACGGATTGGTGGTGTCCTGCAAGCGGAGCTGAATCCTGGGGGTCTTCCATACGAACAGAAATCGCTTCATCTCGACGGTGGGGATCGCCCCGCCGGACACCACCGCCGCCGCAAGCGTCACCATGGCGGCATCGACGAGGTCGATGCCATTCACGCCCTTGCCTGATGTGGGCACCAGTTCCCGGTTGAATTTCGGTGTCGCAGAGGCTTTCACGACCAGATCGCCATAGAGCAGGACCGCCTCCGTGGGGGTGATTGCCGTGAGCAGATCCTGATCCGCGATGGTCATGGGATTTCTCCTGGAGGAGGTTTCCCTGTAACGCGCGAATCGCCGGGTCGAGGGCTCATCCCCCGGGTTAGTCGTTCCACTTTCGGAATGGGCGCGGTTTGGGTACCATCAGGAATGCTCAGGCGGTCATTGGTGTTGCTCGGATCGGTGCTTGGGGGCCTGCTCGTCGGCCCTCCGCCAGTCGGTGCGCAAGTCCGCATCGATGTCGCCCCGGTCATCGGTTACTACCATCCGCTCGGCACGTTTGACCAGGCGTCGGTGTATTCGACCACGCTGCCGACGTCGCCGCAAGATCTGAGTGGATTCGCCTGGGGCGGCGCGGTGCACCTCTGGTCTGGTGGCCACTTCGGTGCGGAGATTCAGGTGGTCGATGCGTCGAGCACCATTGCGTCGGTGATCACACCTGGCGGACCGTCCCCACCGACTTCGGCGCATGTCCTGATGGCGACCGCGCAAGCGCTCTACGTCGCATCGCGCACGCCTGAGGGGCCGCGGGTCTGGTTCGGCGCCGGCCCAGGGGTCGTCCACCACGGCGGTGACGCCTACGCGCCCTACGACTCTCCGACGGAAATTGCCGCCACACTCAGCCTCGGCTCCGCCGTCGCGATCTGGTCACACCTGGATGCCACGTTCGGCGTCGACATGCTGTTCTACGCGTTTGACCTGCCGTTGCCGCCACCGCTCGAGCAGAACCCCGGCAGCCTGGAGCATGGATCTCAGGCGGACGCGCTGCTGCATTTCGGCCTGAGCTGGACATTGGGTGGGCGCTGAATCGTGAGCTGAGATCCATCGCGCGACCTTATGGTCGCGCCTAAGGGGCTGACGCCCTTGACATGGCCCCCCATTTGCAGTAGAATGCCCCTGATCAAGAGGACGGGAACAGCCGTCCCACCCCAAGCTGCAGTTCAGGCGACCGGGTCCAGAGAGCATAAGCATCCAGCCTCACGGGGCTGTGGTGCGCCTCTTGGACACCCCGCCCATTCTCGGCGGGGTGTTCTTTTTTTGGCTCAACGAAAGGACCGATTCCACTGTCCAGCCTCGATCGCGATCGACGTGTACGTGTCAACCGGCAGATCCGCATCTCGCCGGTCCGGGTGGTCACCGCGGAGGGCGAGCAGCTCGGCGTCCTCACCATCGACGAAGCGATGGCCGCTGCCGTCGAACGGGGCCTCGATCTGGTCGAAGTCGCCCCGATGGCGAGACCCCCCGTGGTCAAGATCATGGACTATGGCAAGTTCAAGTTCGAGGAGCAGAAGGCAGCACGGGCGGCCAAGAAGAAGCAGCATGTGATTCACCTCAAGGAGGTGAAGCTCCGCCCCGGGGTCGCCGAACACGACTTCGAGTTCAAGACCCGGCACGCCCGGGAGTTCCTCGTCGAGGGGAACAAGGTCAAGGTCACGATGATGTTCCGTGGCCGGCAGATGGCGCACCCGGAGCTCGGACGCGCAGTGCTCGACCGAGTCTCGACCCTCCTGGCCGATGTCTGCAAGGTCGAGCAGGAGGCCAAGCAGGACGGCCGCAACATGATCATGGTGCTCGCACCGAAGTAATCGCGAGCTGACGCAGGATACGGAGAACTGGCATGCCCAAGATGAAGACGAAGCGCGCCGCCGCGAAGCGGTTCTCGCTCACTGGTACCGGCAAGATCAAGCGCAACAAGGCGAACCTTCGCCACATCCTGACCAAGAAGGACAAGGCCAGGAAGAACAAGCTGGGGAAGTCCGCGCTCGTGAGCTCGGCTGACTTCCGCCGGACCATCAAGCTGCTCCAGGGCTGAGGAGAATTCCATGTCTCGCGTCAAGAATGGCGTGGCTCACCACGCCCGCAAGAAGAAGATCATGGCCGCCGCCAAGGGCGGCGTCGGCGCCCGGAGCAAGCTGTACAAGGCCGCCAAGGAGAACGTCGAACGCGGCATGGCCTACGCCTACCGCGACCGTCGCAAGAAGAAGGGCGACTTCCGTCGCCTGTGGATCACCCGGATCGGCGCGGCGGCCCGCCTGCACGAGATCTCCTACTCGCGCCTGATGGCCGGCCTCAAGACCGCCGGTGTCGAGATCAACCGGAAGGTGCTCGCCGACCTCGCCGTGCGCGATGCCGATGCGTTCGCGAAGCTGGCGGAGGTCGCCAAGGCGAACCAGTAACCGCCGTGGCCGATCCCCTCGGTCTCAGCGGCCTGCGCGCGCGCCTTGCCGCCATCAGCACGCTCGACCTCCCGGCCCTCGAGGCAGAGGAGATCGGCGTGCTCGGTCGCAAGCAGGGTGAACTCAACGCCCGCCTCAAGCTGTTGAGCTCCCTCCCAGTGGAGCAGCGGCGGGAGGCGGGCGCCGCACTCAACACGCTCAAGCAGGAGTTCGAGGCCGCCTTTGAGGCGCGCCGCACCGAACTCGCCGGCACCACGCGCGCGTCCCGGGCCCAGGCCACCGATCCGACCATGCCCGGCCGCGCCGACTGGGTCGGCACACGCCATCCCGTGAGCGAGGTGACCGCCGAGATCGTGGAGATCTTCCGTGGACTCGGCTTCAGCGTGGCACTTGGTCCCGAGGTCGAGGACGAGGAACTCAACTTCCTCGCGCTCAACTTCCCCGAAGACCATCCGGCTATGGACATGCACGACACGCTCTACCTCGATCCCGAGGGGAGCACGCCAGGCGCCGGCGGCAAGCTGCTGCTCCGGACCCACACCTCGCCGGTCCAGATCCGTGTCATGCGGAGCGGCCCCCCCCCATATCGGGTGGTGATCCCCGGTACGGTGTATCGGAATGATCCGTTCGATCCGTCGCACGCCCCGGCCTTCACCCAGATCGAGGGCCTGGCGGTCGATCGTGGCATCACCTTCGTCGACCTCAAAGCGACCCTGACCCACTTCGCCGAGCGGTTCCTCGGCCCCGACACACGGGTGCGTTTCCGGCCGTCGTTCTTCCCGTTCACTGAACCGTCAGCCGAGATGGACGTTGGCTGCCTGCTGTGCGGTGGGGGGGGGTGCGGTGCGTGCAAGGGCACCGGCTGGATGGAGATCCTCGGCTGCGGCATGGTCCATGAGCAGGTGCTCCGGAATGTCGACCTTGACCCGGAGGAGTGGACCGGCTGGGCGTTCGGCATGGGGCCACAGCGCATCGCCATGCTCCGCTACGGGCTGCCCGATATTCGCTTGCTCTACGGCGGGGACATGCGCTTCCTGACCCAGTTCGGGGCCCTCACGCCATGAACATCTCGCGCCGCTGGATCGAGGGCTTCCTCCGCCAGCCGATCGACCCGGTCGATGCTGCGGCGCGACTCGGGATGCTCGGTGCGCCTGTTGATGCGATCGAGGCGGTCGGCGCCGAGCTCGCGCCGTTCGTGGTTGGTCTGGTCACCGAGGTGCGTCCGCATCCAAGTGCCGACAAGTTGCAGGTCACTACAGTTGACGACGGCAGTGGCGAATCGTTCCAGGTCGTCTGCGGTGCACCCAATGTCGCCGCGGGTACCAAGTATCCGTTCGCACGTCTCGGAACCACGATGCCGGGCGGCATGGTTATCGAGCGTCGCAAGTTGCGCGGCGAAGTCTCCGAGGGGATGCTCTGCTCTGCACGCGAGCTCGGACTCGGCGACGACCACGACGGCATTCTCGCTCTCGATACCGATGCCGCTCCCGGCACCGGCATGCTTGAGGTGCTCGGCCTCGGCGACCACATGCTCGTGGTCGATGTCACGCCGAATCGTCCCGACCTCTTCGGGCACAAGGGTGTGGCGCGCGAATTGGCGATCGCCTACGGCATCCCGTTCCGCCTGCCCGACGTGGCCAATCTTGCCGATGTCGATCTGCCGACCCCGACCCGCTACGCCGATGAGGCAGTGGTTGGCGGCGTCCGGCTCGCAATCACCGATCGTGCGGGGTGCGGACGGTTCCTTGCGGCGACCATTCGCGGCGTGAGCGTCGGACCGTCACCCGAGTGGTTGGTCGAGCGGCTCAAGGCCGTCGGCATGCGTGCGATCAACAATGTCGTGGATGTGACCAACTACCTCATGCTCGAGCTCAACCAGCCAATGCATGCGTATGATGCCGCGACGATCGCCGGCCCGGCCGTGATCGTCCGCGCCGCACGTCCTGGCGAGCCGCTCACCACGCTCGATGGTGTCTCGCGCACGCTCAGCGAGGGGACGCTGGTGATTGCCGACGCCGAGCGGGTGATCGGTATCGCCGGCGTGATGGGTGGCGCGGCCACCGAAGTCACCGACACCACCCGCGATATTTTCCTCGAGTGCGCGTGGTTTGAACCGCTCCGCGTGCGGGCCGCGAGGCGGAGTGTCAACCTGAGCACCGACGCGTCGCAACGATTCGAGCGCGGCACCGATCGCTGGGGCGCGGTCGACGCATTCCGTCGTGCGATCCGGATGCTGATCGGTGTAGCGGGCGGCACGCTCGACGGGAACGCGGTCGATTGCTTTCCGGCGCCATCGCACGCGCCGCGCATCTTTCTCCGCCCCTCGCGCATCGCGCAAGTGCTTGGCATCGAGCTCAAGTGGACCGAGATCGAACGCTGCCTCGTCGCGATCGGCGCCACCGTGGTGAGCAAGCCCGAAGATGGGCGCATCGCGGTCGACGTTCCGGGCTGGCGTCCGGACATCACGAGTGAGATTGATCTGGTCGAGGAAGTCGCCCGGATCCACGGCTACGACAACATCCCGACCGAGCTTCGCCCGTTTCGGCCCGCCGCGCGCCGCGATGATGCGGCGTGGACCATGATGGAACAGTTGCGAACCGGCGCTGCCTCGCTGGGCCTCTCGGAAGTGATGACACTGCCGATGGTGACGACCACGAGCGACACGGCGCCCAGGATTCTCAACCCGCTGTCGGCGGATCATGGCAGGCTTCGGGAGGCGATCCTCCCGGCACTCGTCAGGCAGGTGGAGACGAACTGCCACGCGATGACACGCGATGTCCGGCTGTTCGAGATTGGCACGGTGTTCACGCGGGCTGGGGCTGGCGAGCGGCCGACCGAGACGACCAACCTCGCCTTCGCCGTGACCGGCGCCCGGCATCCGGCGCATTGGAGCCGGGGCGGTGAGGTGGCCGATTGGGATGGGTGGGACGCCCGGTGGCTCTTCGAGCGGCTCCTTGCTCTGGCGCATCCCGGCGCGGTGGTCCAAGTTGGAGGCGGGCATTGGCTGGCGTTGGGGACCGAGGGTGGAACCGTGGGTTGGTGTGGCGCACTCGAGGCCGACACCCCGCCGTGGGCCGGTGCGGTCTTCGGTGGCGAGATCAGCGCCGATCCCTCGACTCGCGCGGCGGTCCGGTTCGAGCCGTTGCCACATCATCCCGCGGTGACGCGTGATCTTGCGCTGCTGCTCGGCGTCGACCGTCACGCGACCGAGATCCTCGCCCTGTTGGCGCAACGCGGTGCCCGATTCGCGTTGGAGCACAGCACGGTGGTGGACGAATACCGTGGCCAGGGACTGCCGGACGGGAAGCGGAGTGTTGCGTACCGACTCACCTTCCGGGCGCTCGACCGTACGCTCACTGACACGGAAGTCGACCAGGCGACTGCCCGACTGGTCCAGATGCTGGAGCGCGAACTTGACGTCACCTTACGCACGTCCTGATCTCACGGCACTCGTCGATCTCGAGCGGGTGCTCGAACACCTGACCGAGGAACTCGGCGGGTGGCGTCGGCGCTGCCTGAAGGCCGAGCAGGAGTTGCAGGTAGTCAAGGGGAAGGAGGGCATGGTCCCGGGAGATGAGCTGGTCCGGCAGCAGGCCCGATTGCTCGACCTCGAGCGCGAGAACCTCGACCTGCGGGCCAGGGTCGATCGGGCTCGGGAGATGTTGGTCCGCCTGCAACAGCGACTCGCCTTCGTCGAGCGTGATGTGAAGACCGAGGGGGTAGCATGAGCGGGGCAAAGCAGTCGGTGCGTGTCACGGTGGGTGGCGAAGAACTGGTGGTGCGCTCAGAATTGCCACCCGAGTACACGCGCGAGGTCGCGGCACATCTTGATGAGGCGCTCCGGAGCATCCGCACGATGATGCCAGCGCTCGAAGCTCACAAGGCCGCCATCCTTGCCGGCCTCGCGGTCACCGATGAACTGTTCCGCGCGCGCCGTTCCGACGAGGAGGTCGCGCGTCGGCTCACCACCATGACCGAGGACCTCGCGCGCCTCCTGCCGCCTGCGAAACGGGCGGGTCGGGGCATGACTTCCGACTGACCAATACCCGGCGGGAAGCTCCGCTGTTGGGATAGAGAGCGATGATGGACCTGCATCCCGGCCTCACCGCCGCCATTGGCGCGTTGGTCGGCACCCTGCTCGGAATCTTCGGATTCAATAGCTACCTGACCCGTCGCAAACAGACGCTGCAGGTGATGACCGAGCAGGCGCACGCAACGGCCGCCGACATTCGCACCACCGCCGAACACGAAGCGGTGGGTTTTCGTGACCGCCAGCTCGCCGAGGCCCGTGAGGAGGCTAAGGCGCTTCGTGAGGAGGTACGCCACGAGGTCCTGACTCGCCGGGCCGAGGCGGAGAAGCTCGAGCAGCGCCTGACCGACCGCGAGGCGCGTTTGGCGGATCGTGAGCAGCGTCTCCTCGATGACGAACGTGCGCTGCAATCCCATCGCGAGGGCAACGACGCGCGTGGTCGAGAATTGGCGATCGAGCAGGCGCACGCGGCCGAGCGCACGGCCGCCATCGCGGCGCGACTCGAGCAGGTCGCTGGTCTCACGCGGGACGAGGCGGCTGCCCGCGTGCGTGAGGAGGTCGAGGCCACGGCCCGTGCCGAAGCGGCGGCTCATGCGCGACAGATTCGGGAACAGGGACAGCGAGATGCGGAGCGTGATGCGCGTCGGATCATCGCGATGGCTGCCCAGCGAATGGCCTCGGATTACACGGCCGAGACGACCGTGTCCGTGGTGACCTTGCCCAGCGACGACATGAAAGGGCGGATCATCGGGCGCGAGGGGCGCAATATTCGCGCGTTCGAACTCGCAACCGGTGTCGATGTGATCATCGACGACACCCCCGACTCCGTCGTGGTGTCCTGTTTCGATCCCGTCCGGCGCGAGATCGCCCGACGGGCGCTCGAGGCCCTGGTTGCGGATGGCCGTATTCATCCCGGCCGGATTGAGGAATTGGTCACCAAGGCGAGCACCGAGATCGATGCCCAGCTCATGGAGCTCGGCGAGAAGGCGGCGTTCGACCTCGGCGTGCACGGACTGGCGCCCGAACTCACCAAGCTGGTCGGTCGGATGCGCTACCGTACTTCGTATGGCCAGAACCTCTATGAACACTCGAAGGAAGTTGCCTGGCTTGCCGGGATGATGGCCGCCGAGCTGCATGCCGATGTGGCACTCGCCCGACGCGGTGGGTTATTGCATGATATCGGCAAGGTGCTGACGCACGAACATGAGGGAACGCATGTCGAGTTGGGCATCGAGGTTGCCCGCCGTCATGGCGAGCTGCCGCTCGTGCTCAATGTGATCGGGGCTCACCACGACGATGTGCCGCACCAGAGCACCGAGTCGGTACTCGTGCAGACGGCCGACGCGATGAGTGGCGCGCGACCGGGCGCCCGTCGCGAGGCCTTCGACAGCTACGTCAAGCGTCTGGCGCGCCTCGAGGAGATCGCGGGGGATTATGCGGGCGTCGAACGCACCACGGTGATCCAGGCCGGGCGCGAAGTCCGTGTGATCGTGAAGCCCGAGACCATCAGCGACGCTGCCGCGGAAGAGCTGTCCGAGACGATCGCCCGCCGCATTGAAGCCGAACTCCAATACCCAGGACAGATCCGGGTGACCGTGATTCGGGAAACCCGCGCGACGGGGGTGGCCAAGTGAGCGCCCGCATCCTCGACGGCGCCGCGCTCGCGGTGGACATTCAGGCCGAGGTCGCCAGCCAGGTGGCACGGCTCACCGGCCGCGGGGTGGTGCCGGCCTTGACTGTGATCTTGGTGGGCGAAGACCCCGCCTCACAGATGTATGTGCGCGCCAAGGGACGCGCATGTCTTGCCGCGGGGATGCGCTCCGACACGATCACGCTTCCCGTCGATACGACCGAGGTCGAACTCTTCCGTGTCATCGATCGCCTGAATGCCGATCCCGAGGTGCACGGCATTCTTTGCCAGATGCCGGTCCCGCCGCACATCGACGCCGACCAGGTCCTCAGACGGATCGATCCTCGGAAAGATGTCGATGGCTTCCACCCGATGAACGTCGGCAAGCTCGTGCTCGGCGACCCGACCGCGTTCATCCCGGCAACGCCCTATGGCATCCAGGAGATGCTCCGCCGCTCGGACATCTCGACCCGCGGGGTCAACGCGGTCGTCGTCGGTCGTTCGACAATTGTCGGTCGTCCGATGGCCAATCTGCTGGTGCAATCGGGGCCAGGTGGTGACGCCACGGTGACGGTGTGCCATTCGCGCACGCGCGACCTCGCCACAGTCTGTCGGACGGCCGACCTGCTGATCGTCGCCATCGGCCGCGCCAACTTCATCGGTGCCGATGCCGTGAAGCCCGGGGCGACGGTCATCGATGTCGGGATCAATCGCGTCGAGGACGCGACCCGCCCCAAGGGCTACCGCGTGGTCGGAGATGTCGACTTCGACGCGGTGCGTGAGATCGCTGGTGCGATCACTCCGGTGCCAGGTGGGGTGGGGAAGATGACCATCGCCATGGTGCTCTCGAACACGGTCAAGGCCGCGGAACTCCAGCAGGGCGACGCATGAGCGGCCTCGATGACGCCTGGTCGGTCTCCCGTTTGGCGCGCACCCTCAAGGATCGGGTCGAATCGGAATTTCCGGCGACCTGGGTCAAGGGCGAGCTGGTCGGCGTCAAGCGCTATCCGAGCGGACACGTCTATTTCGGTCTGCGCGACGACCTGGCGAAGATCGATTGTACGATCTGGCGTTCCGTGGCGGCTCGGCTCAAGACCCCGATCGAGGAGGGTGCCGAGGTCTTCGCCCTCGGGACGCCATCGGTGTGGGAGGAGCGCTCCGCGCTTCGGTTCAATGTCGTCCAGGTGCTGCCGGCATCGGCCGTCGGCGCCTCAGCCCAGAATGTCGAACGGATCAAGCAGTCACTTCTCGCCGATGGCCTGCTCGATCCCGGGCGCAAGCGACCGCTGCCCGAGTATCCGAGTCGAATCGCCGTGATCACGTCGGTGGCTGGTGCGGTCGTCCGCGATATCATAACCGTGGCGCGCCGCCGTTGGCCGGCGATCGAGTTGCTGGTGATCAACGCGGCGGTGCAGGGCGACAACGCGCCCGGAGAACTGGTAGCGGCGCTCGAGACGCTGGCATTGCTTGATGGCATCGAGCTCTGCATCATCGGGCGCGGGGGGGGGGCGAAGGAGGACTTGGCGGCCTTCAACGACGAGGCAGTCTGTCGCGCCATTGCGGCGGCCCCTGTCCCGGTGATCAGCGCCGTGGGACACGAGGTCGACGTCACGCTCGCCGACCTGGTCGCCGATCTCCGGGCCGCCACCCCATCCCAGGCCGCAGAGTTTGCCCTCCCCGAACGGGCCGAGGTCGCACGTCAGGTGACCATGCTCGACACCAGAATCCAGGCGGCACTGCACGCAAGCCTCACGCGCCGAAGCGAACGCCTCGAGCGGACCCGGGACCGGATGGCGAGTGCACTGTTGCAGCGTCTACGGACGGCGGAACGGCGGGTTCTGGCGGCAGCCGGTTCGCTTCCGGCCAGCCTGGAGCGTCACGTCCGCCGACCCCGTGAACGCCTGGCAGCGCTCGGCGCCCGCCTCGAACCGGCCGTGACCCGGCGGCTCATCCGGTTGACCGCGACGCTCGACCGCGACGCCGCCAAGCTGCATGCCTTGTCGCCCCTTGCGGTCCTTGGACGCGGCTACGCCGTGGCGACCGACGAGCAGGGCCACGTGCTACGGCGCACAGCAGACTTCAAGACCGGGGCATCGTTCACGCTCCGGGTCAGTGATGGCACCATCCCCGCACGCAGAGAAGCGACATGACGACAGAGCCCACCCTTGGTGATGATCTCAAGCGACTCGAGGAGATTGTCCGTCGCCTCGAGGCAGATGACCTCCCCATCGAAGAGGCGCTTCGGATCTTCGAGGAAGGCGTCGGGCG
Organism: Gemmatimonadales bacterium; assembly: GCA_038258395.1. Taxonomy (GTDB): domain Bacteria; phylum Gemmatimonadota; class Gemmatimonadetes; order Gemmatimonadales; family GWC2-71-9; genus Palsa-1233. The sequence goes on from JBBSPX010000075.1 coordinate 11,815, forward strand.
TCTCCGGACCGCCAAGACACGCCTCGCCGATGCGGAGACGCGTGTGCAGCAGGTCCTCCGTGACACAGCCGAGGGCGACGGCGTCCGGCTCGAACCGCTGGATGGCTGACGCTCCCGCGATTCTTGCGGCGGCTCGCGAACAGGTCGATCAGCGCCTCGATGTCACCGCCGATGCCGTGCGACTGGAGACGCCGGGTCGATTGGGTGACGCGCTCGCCTACGCGCTCCGGTCCCCTGGCAAGCGAGTGCGTCCGGCCCTCGTGCTTGCAGCCTATCGCGCCGTCGGCGGCACGCATCGTGACATCGTTGGGATCGCCACGGCGATCGAAATCGTGCACACCTATTCGTTGGTGCACGACGATCTCCCCTGCATGGACGATGACCCACTCCGCCGCGGTCGGCCGACCACCCACGTCGCGTTCGACGTCCCGACCGCCACCAGGGTCGGCTACCTGCTCGTGCCAGTCGCCGCCGAAGTGCTCGCCCGCGCCATGCACGAGATGGCACTCCCCCCGACGGTCCAGCGCGTCATCGCGATGGAGCTCTTCGAGGCGGGTGGGATCCGGGGAATGGTCGGGGGCCAATGGCGAGATCTCGAGGCCGAGGGTGCCGATCTCGATATGGTCACGCTCATGCGCATCCATGGGGAGAAGACGGGCGCGCTGATCACCGCCTCGGTGGTCATCGGCGGCATCGCCGCTAACGCAACCCCAGGTCAGGTGGCGGCGCTTCGAGCCTTTGGGCGGGAAGTCGGACTCGCATTCCAGGTGGCGGACGACGTGCTTGATGCCACCCGAACCTCGGTCCAGCTGGGGAAGACCGCCGGGAAGGACGCCATCGTCGCCAAGAGCACCTATGTCGGCCTCCTGGGCGTCGAGCGGGCCGCCGTGGCCGCGCAGCAGCACGCGGAACGTGCGATCGAGTATCTCGAGGCGGCTGGCCTCCCGCTCGGCCCTCTGGCCCACCTGGCACGGTATATTGTTGATCGCACCTTCTGATCACCCTCAGCGCGCTGGAGCGCCGATGTCACTCCTCGACGGAATCCAGGGTCCGGCCGATCTCAAGAAGCTCTCGCGGGCCCAACTTCCCGAGCTGGCCCAGGAGATCCGTGACCGCCTGATCGACCGCTGTTCGGTGACCGGCGGTCACATCGGCGCGTCGCTCGGCGTGGTCGAGCTCGCCATCGCCCTGCTCTACGAGTTCGATTCGCCGACCGACAAGGTGCTCTGGGACGTCGGACATCAGGCCTATGCCTGGAAGCTGCTCACCGGCCGCCAGGATGGGTTCGATACGCTGCGGACCGAGGGTGGTCTCTCGGGGTTCCTGAAGCGCGATGAGTCCGAACACGATCACTTCGGCGCAGGGCATGCCGGCACCGC
>JBBSPX010000076.1:0-13189 GCA_038258395.1 Gemmatimonadales bacterium
AGGATGTACTGTGTGAGCAACTCGGTGTCGATCTTGACGGCGGGGGGAAGTATGGATGCTGCGACACTGTCGCTCGCCTTGCGGAACCGCATCGTTGCCTCGTCGAGGCGACCTGCCGCCAGCAGGATATCACCGATCGCCATCGCATCCCCCGACATACTCGCCACATCACCAATGGCCTCGGCCAACGCGTACATGCGCTCCATCGTGCGCAGCGCATCTTCCGTCGCGCCCATGTCCACTTGGACGAGGGCCAAGGTCAACAGCGCCGCCCGCCGCTCATGGTCGTCGCGGGCCACGCCGAGATAGCGCTCCGCCTCGGCGATGGCTGCGGCAGGCCGTCCCGCGTAGAGATGATCGGCCGCGATACCGACGAATGATCCGCTGAAATGCGGATCGATCAATTGCGCCCTGTCGTATTGCACGATTGATTCGTCGAAGCGGCCCAGCTTCATCAATAATTCAGCGTACGAGTCGTATGGATTCGGATCATCGGGGACCATCGCGATGTACCGCTGGAAGGCTGCTTCCGCCGCAACAAAGTCCCCCGCCCCACGATGGGCGTACCCCTCGGAGTTGTAGGCAAGCGAGAACCGTGGATTGATTGCGATCGCCCGCTTGTAGTGCACGATGGCACTGTCATATTGTTGCTGCGCAGAGTATGCACTGCCCAGGATCCACTGCGCGCGCTCATCCTCCGGATACCGCAACACCAGCGAGTCGGCAACCGCAGCCCACGCTGTGGGACCGGCATCCGTGCGAGCGATCAGGGTGCGAATCAGGAGTCGCTCACCCTCCGTGGCGTTGACTGCGAGTGCGATCGCTCGATCGAGATGGTCACGCACCTCCTTGGCCGTCGGTGCGGTGGCGCCCAGGCCGTACTCGGCCATGGCGAAATTCGAATCGAGTGCGACGGCCTGCTCAAAGAGGGCATGCGCCTCGTGCGGCTGGAGATTCTCGTTGAGCGCACGACCGCGAAGGTAGAGTGACCTCGCCGCACTCGAACGTGACGTGATCGGTATCTGGCCGCGTGTCGGCGCTGAGACGGTGGGAGATGGGACAGGGGTCAGGGCTGCTGGCGCTGGACCACAACCGACCACAGCGAGGGCCAGGCAATACCAAAACACAACACCACGCATGATCGCTCCGTCTCGAGGGTGGACCGCATGGTAGTGCAGACCCCCGCAGCGCACGCGCCATTTTCGGACCTGGAATTGGGGAGGGACTAGTGTATAGTCAGGTAGCTTTCGGCGGAGGGAGGAGACCCCATCCGTCCTGTTCGTCACCCAAGGCAGGAGATCTATCATGAAGAGCATGACTTGCCACGAGCTCGGCGGACCTTGCGATCAGAAGCTTGAAGCGAACAGCTGGGATGAGATGGTCACGACCATGACAAAGCACGTCATGGAGAAGCACCCCGAGACCGCCCAGGCGATGAAAGAGATGCACGACAAGGATCCCAAGCAGTGGGGCCGCGAGATGAAGCCGAAGTGGGATGCCACAGCCGACGGATGAACGATGAACCGCGCTCGGCGGGCTTCAGTTCTGGCTATCGGCCTACAGCTCCTTGCCGTAGAAGTGGTTACAGCGCGAGTGACCGGTGCTGCCCAACGGGCCGGGAAGTGGGACGTACTGCATCCGCTCGTATAACTTTGCCGCCTCGATCATGGTGCTGAGCGTTTCGAGGTAGACCGTGCGGAACCCATGATCCCGGGCGGCCGCCTCGAGTGCGGTCATCAGCTCGCGACCCAACCCAAGGCCGCGCGCCTCGGGCAGGAAGTACATCTTCTTGAGTTCGCAGGTGCGGGCGTCGCCACCCTCGAGCGGCGCGATTCCTCCACAGCCGATCACCCGCCCCTTGCCGTCATCGACAACAAGCAGCAGCGACCGCGGAGTAGCGTACGTCTCGTGCATCCGATCCACCTCCGCATCCTCGATCGAGAAGCCGGGACCCACCGCGCCGAACGACGTCATCACGGTGCGGATGACCCCCGCGAGCGCGGGGTTCTCGCCGGGTGCGCTGCCACGGAGGTATGGCAGGCGAGGCTGGATCTCGGGCACGAACTACGCGCCCGTGGTCTTCCCGTCCTCCGCCATCGGTTGCCACAACTCGACCTTGTTTCCCTCGGAATCGAGGACCCAGGCAAACATGCCGTACTCGGAATCTTCCATGTCACCGACGAGGTCGCAGCCGTCGGCCTTGAGTGTCTCAACCAAGGCCTTGAGGTCATCAACGCGGTAGTTGACCATGAACGGGGCCTTGCTCGGAGCAAACTGGTCGACTGATTCGGGAAACACCGACCAAGCCGTCGTCCCGCCTGTGGGCTTGCCCGCCGAGTCGACCCAGTCGAACGCGGCACCGCCCCACGGATGGACATCGATACCGAGGTGGCGCCTATACCATGCCTGCAGCGCCGGTGCATCCTGTGCCTTGAAGAAGATGCCGCCAATTCCGGTGACCTTTGCCATGGTGTCTCCTGAGGGTTGTGTCGCGAGATGCCTCTGTATTCTGGTGCAATTGGCGACTAGGCGCCATCCACGTGCGCGACCCTCTCTGCTGCAAGGTCCCGATCGATGCGTGGCGCGACCTCCTCATCCGTGAGGGCCAGTGCATCTTGAGCCCGCCGCACCACCACCTCACCGTCCGGCACCAGGCTGCCAAACTCGATCTCGGCGCGCCGGCAAAAACGCTCTTCCCGCGCACGGTCGGCAAATTCCATCTCGGATCCGAGCGCGTGAAGCCGTGCGTGCATCCCCTCGTGCAAAATGGTGGACGCGATTTGTGCCAATGTGATCGCAGGGTTCACGCAAAAGGTGAGTTCCACGAGGCATGCTCGGGACACCGGGAAGTACGCTCCTCGGCATGCATACCGTGTCACGAGGATGCCGGCGAAATCGCGACGGAGATGACGGCCATAATGCGGCGTGTGGCGATCGATCAAGTCAATCGCCAGCCCAAGTCGGCTGAGAACCGCGGAGGTTTCAATCTCCGGCCGAGTGTTCTCAACGGTCACCCTGAAGCCGCGAACATCGTACCGACTCGGGAAGAGGTGGCTTCCCAGAGTCTGGAGCGTGTCTCGGAGAGATCCCAATGGTTCCTCACATGGGTGTCGCGCGTAAACGTGGGGGGGCAGAAGCCCCCCCGCTTCCGGGGTCAGGCGGCGATCCACTGCTCCGCGGTGATTCGGTCCTTGAGCGAGAAGACCTTCATGGTGCACGGCATGACGAACTTGAAGATGTTCGCTGCGTTGGCCACCCAGCCAACATCAGTGACGATGGCGATCTTCTCCCATGCACCGAGATGCGCCATACCCAACTTCATGTCGTCCCACATGGCGCCGGGAGCGAATCCGGTGAAGTCGCTGTTGAGTTCGTAGATGAGCCGCAACTTCTTATGCTTTTTCAGTGCGGCCTCGACGGCTGGAATGATGACCGCTTCATAATCGCTGCCCGTCACGAGACCGGAAGCGGCAATGCCAATCGTGTGATCGGGAAGGTTCGGCAACGTAGTGATCATGATGTGACTCCTGTTTGTGCGCGGCAATTGTGCCGTGCTTTCAATCTACGATCGGAGCCGTCGAAGTGGTCGGCCCGGCTCACTCACCTCACTCGCACGCCGGGTGCGTCTCCCCCACCGCCACCAGCCGCCCCACCGCCTTCTGCGCCATCGGGTGCTCGGGCCCAAGCGCCTTGGTCAACATACGACATCCCTCGTGGAGGAGTTGCAACCCTTCTAAATGGGCGTCGCTGGCCATCAACTCTGCCCCCAGCACGCTCTCGCTGCTACCGATGGCCCAATGCCCTGCAGGGAAACCTGCGCGCCGAAGCGCCAGCGATTCCCGCAGCGCGCGCACTGCCGCCGCATGCTCTCCCTTGCCGGCCAGTGCCATCCCGCGCACCTGGAGCGCCAGCGCCACTCCAGGATGGGTGTCAGGGATGCCCTTCCCTCGACTGGACAGGACGGTGTCGGCCTCGGCGATCGCCGCGTCCCAATGCTCGTTGTCGAACAGGAATCCGGCATAGTTCACCCGGATCCAGGCCACCTCGGGATGGCTGTCCCCCATCGCAGCGTCCAGATTGTGGAGCGACTCACGGTAGGCGGTGTCGGCCGGAACCGGACGGCCTGTCTGCTCGAGGATGGTGGCCAGCCGCCCCAGGGTCTTGCCGACGTCGGGATGCGTCGATGGCAGCACATGCCGGTAGATCGCGAGCGAGTTCCGTGTCACTGACTCCGCGCGCTCGAAGTGGTGCTCCTGCGCGAGCGTCACGCCGAGCTGGCTGAGGGCGGCAGCAACTGGCAGCGAACTATCGCCATGCGCCTGACGCAGTCGAGCGACGACCGCCTCCAGCATGCTATCGGCGGTTGGCAGGTTGCCCGCCAGTGACTGCATCCGCGCCCGCTGTTCCAACAGGTCCGTCGCCACCACCTCGGTGGCCGAATCGCCGCGAACCGGCAACAGCACCATCCCGCGTGCGTACTCCGAATCCGCCGCCGCATATTCCCCCCGCGCGTCAAAGAGCTCGCCCAGCTCCCGATGCGCCCAAGCGGTGGCGAGTGGGTCATCGGCATGTCGGAGTCGCAGGGCGAGCGCGCGCCTCAGGTGCGGCTCGGCGAGCTGGTACTTTCCGAGCGCGCGATAGCTGGCGCCGATCGCCGATTGTAGCGAGGCCTCGACTTCCGGGTCGAGCAGCGTGTCGGCACGGATCCGCACCGCCGCGCTGTCGAGTACCTGGACCATCGGCACTTCCTTCCCGGCAGCCGCGGGGTCGACCGAGGAGAGCATGTCGGTAAGAAACCTGGTTGTCGCCTCAGCTCGGGATTTCTGCACCCGAGTCCGCCGTGACTCGCTCCAGGTCGAGGCCGCACCGGTCAGCACCACCACCGCCAACAGCGCGGCACTCGCCAGTGCGACGCGGTGCCGCCTGACGAACTTGGCCGACCGATAGCCACGATGCCCGCGCATCGCCTCGACCGGGAGGCCGGCCGCGTGCCGATTCAGGTCGTCTACCAGTCGGTCCGCGCCCTGGTAGCGGTCCGCGGGGTCCTGCCGCAATGCCTTCCGGACAATGGCGTCAAGGTCGCCGCGCAGCACTCGCGCCAGCTCTGGCTTCGCCACACTGCTTGGCAGCGGCGGATCGGTGGTGAGTACCAGTCGCGTGAGGTCCGGCAGGGAGCGCGCCTCGCCTGCGAACGGCCGTCGATCCGTGAGGAGTTCGAAGAGCAGCAAGCCCAGGGCGTAGATATCAGTGGCGGTGGTGACGGCCCCGCCGGCGAACTGCTCCGGCGCGGCGTATTCCGGCGTCAGTCCCAGTGATCCGGTGCGAGATGCCACCTCGCCCACGCCACCGCTGTCGGCATCGATCACCTTGGCGATGCCGAAGTCGAGCAGCTTGACGGTGCCGTCGGCAGTGACCATCACATTGCCAGGCTTGATGTCGCGGTGAACGACGAGGTGCCGATGCGCTCGACCTACCGCATCACATACTTGGGCAAAGAGCGCGAGGCGACCCGCCACGTCCACGTTGTGCTCGGCGCACCACGTCGTGATCCGTGAGCCATCCACGAACTCCATCACCAGGTATGGCCGGCCATCCGACAGGAGTCCCCCGTCAGTCAGTGCGGCGATGTTCTGGTGCTCAAGCCGAGCCAGAATCCGCCGCTCCTGCTCGAACCGGCGCACCAGGTCGGGGGAGACGATGCCGGCGCGCAAGACCTTGAGCGCCATGCGGCGCTCGAAGTCGACTCCGGTGCGGACGGCCTCGTACACCTCACCCATGCCGCCGCGACCGATCAGGCCGACGATCCGGTAGCGATCGATGGTCGCACCGGGGCCGAGCGTTGGACGGAAGAGGTCGGGATCGGCGGGGAGCACGAGGCCGCGGTCGAGAAATCCATCCGGCTCGACCGCCAGCATCGCCCGTGCCTCATTCAGGACGCGCACGTCGCCGCCGCTCGCGTCGCGCAGCGCCGCTTCGGCTTGCCCAGGTTCGGCATCGAGTCCGGCCTCGAAGGTGACGCGCACCCGGGCCCAGAAGGAGTCGGTGATCATCGAGGAAGAGGCGGCGAATCTTCGCCAGTCGGGCCATCGGGTGAAGTATTGGAGCCATCCATCGAGCGACGCAGCCACGCCTGCGCGAATTGCCAATCGCGTTTGACCGTGCGTTCCGACGCGCCGAGGACGTCGGCGACTTCGGGCCACTCGAGCGCCCCGAAAAAGCGTAACTCCACCACGCGGTGGGCGCGGTCATCCACGGCGGCCAGCGCATGCAATGCGTCATCGAGCGCGATCAGGTCGATCATGTCCGGCCCGGTGCGGGCGTACAGCTCTTCGGCCAGACTCATCCCCAGATCGGCGCGACGCTTGCCGGCGCGCCGGGCCCGCGCGTGGTCGATCAGTTGACGGCGCATGGCGCGAGCCGCGAGAGCCATGAAGTGGCGACGATCCTTCCAGGGCGAGTTGCGCTCGGCGGTCAGCCGGGCCCAGGCGTCATGCAGGAGGATGGTGGGCTGGAGGGTGTGGTCGTCGCGTTCCCCGCGCATCAGTCGCGCTGCAATCCCGTGGAGCACCTCGTAGACGATGGGCAACAGCCGCTCAGCGGCGGCGGCGTCGCCGGCTCGCATGGCCTCGAGCAGGGTGGTGACCTGGGCATCGGTGAGGGCGGTCTGGGACTCCATCGGGAATGCGCCTGCCTGGATGGGGAGGGACCTCTCTCATGAACCTAAGGCGGACCGGATGCACCCGCGATGGCCCGACCTCGCCAGATCCTGCGCCTCTGGGTCAAGACCCTCTCGGAGACGCAATGCAGACACGGAATCTGATTGTTGGCGCGGCCCTGCTGGCCGCTTGTGGCGGGAATCCCCCGACCTCGACGCCTGGTACCGGCGCCCCCACTGCCGTCGCCATCCAGGCCGGCAACAACCAGACCGGCTCGGCCGGCGCGGCTTTAGCGGTGCGGCCCGCCGTGCTGGTCAAGAACCAGGAAGGCAAGGTGCTGGCTGGCATCTCGGTGGTGTTCTCGGTCGAATCGGGTGGCGGGAGCTTGGCTGCCCCGACCACGGTGAGCACCGGCAACAACGGAGTGGCGCAGGCTGGCGTGTGGACCTTGGGCGCTGGCAGCAACACACTCAAGGCCAGTGTGGCTGGCCTGGATCCGGTCACATTTGTCGCGACCTTAGCCAGCGGGGCGACCACGGTTCTGCTCGATGCGGTGGTCGGCGCGAGCGGTGGCGTGTTCACTGTCAATCATCCCGGTGATCCGCTCAACGGCACCACATTGACCATTCCCTCCCCGGGATTTGGCAAGAGCGCGCAGGTTCAGATCCGCTCTGGTGGGTCGGCACGGGTGCCGTCGAAGCCGGGTGTTCGGATCGTTTCGCCGGTCATGACGATCTCGAGCACGGTCACCGGCCCGGCGAAAGCGGGAGTGCTGATAAAAATTCCGGCAGTGTTGGCTTCTGGAGAGTGGCCGATCGCGTACGTCTTCGACCCTGTCGGCGGGTCCTTCTACAGCGCGACCGTCGCGCCCAGCGGAGGGGGCACCGTGACGGTGCTCTTGCCGAGGCTTGATCAGACCGGGCTCGACGTCTCACCCTCGGGCACATTGATGTCCGGGCTCGCGCATTCCGTGATGCCCGCTGGCGAGGAGATTGCGCTCATCATTGGCGCGGTGCCGCTCAGTGAACTCGCCAAGGATCAGAACACCGGATACGTGTCGGCGACCGACGATTGGGAGTATGACTATGCCTTGACCACACTCACTCCCAACCGGCGGTTTGCACCGGGGCTGGGACTCTCGGCCGCCTGGTACTTCGACCATTTCAAGGGGGCGAAGGGCCAGCTCAACCGCAAGTACCAGAAAGCGGCTGGGGTTGAGTGGAGCAATCCCGAGGGGTTGGCGCTCTCAGCACTTCTCTCGAACGATATCGGGAATGCAATCGGCGCGCTGGCGAACTATGTGACGTCGTTCAACCTCGTCGCCAGTCTCACGGGCATCGATATCGATTCGCTCCAACTCTTGGGTCTCAAAGCTGGGATCTATACTACCGGCCGGCCACAAATACTGTATGCGACAAATGTCGTCCTCGATACGCTGCAAACGGAGGGAGTGACGCTGCTGGTCATCGCCACCCACAACTCCACCATGAGCGTCACCACCGGGACCACTGTCGCCGGGCTCAACGGACCGAAAACGCTGACGCTCTCCGGGGGCGTTTTCCTCGGATCGACATGGGCTTACACCAGTCCTGTCCAAACTACGTACGATCCCCCGAGCACCTATTCGAGATACGTGTCGTTCGGACCGACCGCGGGGGTGTCGGCTGCGCGGCTCAACGGGCTCTGGGGACAGCTCTTCGGCGGCACAATTTCCAACGGCTTCAAGCAGTTCAAATTGGTGAGCAACATCTCCAGGACGTTGACGGATACGCTATTCATACCGGGTGATACCGTGCGATATTGGTGGGAAAGCGCGTGTGATGTCGGCTACACCCCCGGGCCAGGCGTGACGGCACAGACCCCGATCGGTGGCGGTTCGCTGTTCGAGCGCAAGTCGGGAGGGATCTGGGTTCCGCTCGGCGTGAGCCCTCCCGCTACTCTTGGCCTCGTCGTGCGCGGCAACGGCCTTCCCATCGACAGCTCAACCGACGGAAGACACATCGGTTCAGCTCTAATTTGCATGCCACCGGGAGGCGCGAGCGGCGGAATCTACGCCGGGTGGGCAGAGTTCACGGTCAAAAATCGCAAGGTGACGATCACCCCCAATCCGCTCGACGCGTTCTGGAATACGCCCTACACCCTCAAGGCAACATCAGCCTATCCCATCCCTGCACAGCCAACGTGGGTCTGGACGTTGGGCGATGGCCGTACCGTGACCACGACGACCGACACCCTCAACGTGACGTGGCCCGATCCCACAAACGCGATGAGCGTCGATTACACCGTTCGGGTATCGCTGCGAAGTGCCGGCGTGCCGTTTGCCGGCGGGAGCTCGGTCGCAAAGCTACGGCCTCGTCCGTACCAGTTCGCTTGGCGGTTCACGACGGCGACGCAGGCCAGCGTGCAATTGCCGCCAGGGGGGATCGATCTGGCGGACCCGTACGACAATATCCTCAATAACTATATCACTGGCTTCATCAATGATCTCGTCACGACTCCAAGCAACTCCCTCTTGTATTTGACCGACGGCGGCAGTTGTGCCTACCTCGTGTTCGAGCAGTTTCCCCCCGGCCAGTTCGCCCCGATTCTCGGGCCACCGGGCCGATTCAATGGGATGATCGCGAGCACCTGTGTGCAATTCGGATACACCGGCACGGTGATGCTGGGCACACTCGGGAGCGGCACGCTCGTGGGTACCGCGACAAAAATCGGACAGGAGCCGATCTTGGATGCGGGGGGATCGATCAATGCAACCATGAGCGGCGTGCTGCTGAGCGGCACCTTCACCTTCAAGGTGCGATACAGCACTGGTACCGCACTGTACACGATCACGTTCCAGGGCACCCAAGTGGTGCCGTCACCCTGACGACGAACATCGGGCAGGGCGCCCACTGGCCGTCTCCGGCAGGTGCCGGGGGCGGCGCTCGCGTCAAGTCGGTCAGTCTTCGTCCGAGTGTTCGCTGGCAGGATAGCGGCCTGCTAGACAACCGTCCCGAAGAGATGCCCGATCAGTGCGGTGATGCCCATAGCGACGCCACCCCAAAATGCGACCCGGACCGCGGCACGAAGCGGCGGGGCACCTCCCAAGCGCGCTGACGATATACCGAGCACCACGAGGAGGAGGATCGTGGCCGCAACCGTCGCAGGAATGACCGCGGTGAATGGCACGAACAGCACCACGAGAAGCGGCACGGTGGCGCCAACCGCGAACGACGCCGCCGACGCCAAGGCGGCCTGAAGCGGACGTGCCCGGCTCAGTTCCGAGAGGCCCAGTTCGTCACGGGCGTGGGCGCCCAGTGCGTCGTGGGCCATGAGCTGGGTCGCGACTTCTCTGGCCAACGTGGGGTCAATACCTCGCGCGGTGTAGATCGCGGCGAGTTCGGCGTGCTCGTGGGTCGGGTCGTCAGAGAGTTCCCGCCGCTCGCGGGCGAGATCTGCCTGTTCGGTATCGGCCTGCGAGCTCACGGAGACGTACTCGCCCGCCGCCATGGAGAGGGCGCCCGCGACGAGTCCAGCGAGGGCTGTGATCAGGACAGGGGATCGGGCGGCGTTGGCCGCGGCGACGCCGACGACCAGACTGCTCGTGGAGATGAGGCCGTCGTTGGCCCCAAGGACCGAGGCACGCAGCCAGCCGATATGAGCGGTCCGATGACGTTCGATGTGGCGCATGCAGAATGGTAGAGGATCCGAGGGGAATCGGCCAGCCAGGTGCGAGCGGCTGGCGCGTATGCCGATTAAAGTCACCGAGCGTGCCAACGTCCGCTGGTCACGCGTCCTCACCCGCAACCACCCTGGTCTTCCCATTGCTCCGGCGACTCATGCGATCCTGCCACTCGGTACTGCCTGTCTCCTTCCTCGCCCTGATGCTCGCTGCCTGCGCATCCAGTGCGCGGCTCCCATTGTCCGCGGGCATCGGCCCAAACCCGCAGTTGCCCAAACCGGAGCGGTCACTCATCCCTATGGTCAACGTGGCACCGGCGCGGGGGTGGCCCACCGACATGGCACCCACCGCAGCCCGCGGGTGGTCGGTGGCGGCATTTGCGACGGGATTCGATCATCCGCGCTGGCTGTACGTCCTGCCCAACGGTGATGTCCTCGTGGCCGAGACCAATGGACCGGGTGAGAAGACGAGCGGGCTCAAGGCATGGTTCTTCAAGCAGTACCAGAAATTGGCAGGCGCAGCGGTACCCTCGGCCAATCGGATCACGCTCTTGCGCGACCGCGATGGCGACGGGCGGGTCGACACGCGTACCGTGTTCCTCGACAGCCTCACATCGCCGTTCGGGATGGCGCTCGTCGGATCGCGGCTCTTCGTGGCCAACGCCGATGCACTCGTCTCGTTCCCGTATGTCACCGGTGACACCATCATCACCGCCGCGGCCACTCATGTCCTCGACTTGCCCGGTGGCCCGATCAACCACCACTGGACCAAGAACCTCCTGGCCTCGCCGGATGGTCACCAGCTCTACATCACGGTCGGTTCCAACAGCAATGTCGGCGAGCACGGACTCGAAAAGGAAGTCGACCGTGCGGCGATCTGGGTGCTCGATCTGGCCACCGGCGCGCATCGGATCTTTGCCTCAGGCCTGCGCAATCCGGTGGGGATGGCCTGGGAGACGGAGGGCGGCAAGCTCTGGACGGTCGTGAACGAGCGCGACGAATTCGGCGGCGACCTGGTGCCAGACTACCTCACCTCGGTGCAGGAAGGTGCGTTCTATGGCTGGCCGTGGAGTTATTACGGCGACCACGTCGATCCGCGCCCCAAGCCTCAAAATCCGACCGCAGTCGCTACGGCTATCGCGCCCGACTATGCGCTTGGGGCCCACACCGCGTCGCTCGGACTGGCGTACTCGATGGGTGAAGCGCTCCCAGCTCCCTTCCGGGAGGGGATGTTCGTCGGACAACACGGGTCATGGAATCGTGACCCGCGGAGCGGGTACGACGTGATCTTCGTGCCGTTCATCCATGGGAAGCCGGCCGGTGCCCCCGTCACCGTCCTCGACGGCTTCCTGAATGACAGAGGAGAGGCGTGGGGCCGACCGGTGGGTGTGGCAGTCGGGGCGCACGGCGGACTCCTGGTGGCCGACGATGTCGGCAACACCGTGTGGCGGGTGACGGCCGAGCCTTAGCCGAATTTTACCGTTGTCTCCAGGTCGAGCGCTCCGGGACCATCGACCCGGCCCACCAGCTCCGTCCTCAGTTCTCCAGCGGCGGCGGCGAGTGTAAGCGACAGGTTCGGGAACTCCCACTCCCTTGTCGGGTACCGCGGCGCGCCAAGAGCATTGCCGTTCAAGGTCCGGGCTGCCAAGGCGGCGGCGCTTTCGCGTCCCGATCGCCCCCTCAGGAGTGTCATCGATGCAGATGCTTGCCCGGTCCTCCCTCTGTCTCTGTCTATTCGGGGCTGCCCTTGGTGCGCAAGTTCCCGCGGCGCCGGTGCTCAACCGGGCCCAGCAACTGATCGGCGCGAAAAAGTTTGCCGAGGCGGCGACCCTCATCGACAGCGTCATCGCGACACAACCTGCCCTACCGCGCGCATGGGTACTGCTCGGTGCCGCGCGACGCGGGCAAGGCCAGGACGACGCCGCGCTGAACGCCCTCCAGCACGCCACCACCCTCCCCAACGGATCGGGGATGGTCGCGATGCCCCTCTTCATGCTGTACGCCCATAGGGGTGAGGCTGATTCTGCCTTCGCCTGGCTCCCGGCCCTACGGCGCACGGGGCGAGATCTCAGCAGCCTGACATTCAGTTCCGATATCAGCCCGCTGCACGAGGACGCTCGGTTCGCATTCCTCTTTGCCGATCGTGGAGCGTTCGATCCACCCTTCGTCGAGTCGGTGCGCATCATCCACGAGTGGCGGGGCGAGGCAGCGGGCGATGAGTTCGGCTGGATCGCCCGAGGGATCGGCGACGTCGACGGCGATAGCATTAGCGACGTGGTGATCTCGGCGACCCAGAACCCGCCGCTCGGCGGCGCTCGGGGAAAAATCTACGTCTATTCAGGCAAGGGCGGCAAACTGCTCTGGACGCGAGAGGGCCCTGCCGGCGCCGTTCTCGGCACCGGCCTCGAAGCAGCGGGTGATGTGAACGGTGACGGCATTCCCGACGTCGTGGCTGGCGCCCCGGGTATCAACACCGTCTTCGTGTTCTCCGGTCACGACGGTCGCGAGCTGCTCGCGCTGCGAGGGGATTCGGTCGATGGAAACCTCGGCGCCGCTGCATCAGGGATCGGCGACTTCGACGGCGACGGGCACGCCGACATCATCGCGTCGGCACCCGCCAGCTTCGTGAACGGCGAGGGCAGCGGGCAGGTGTACATCTTCTCCGGTGTCGATGGTCATCGACTGCTCACACTCGCGGGTGACAGTGCCGGCGTGAACTTCGGGTCCACGGTCGGGGGCGGACACGGCAAGTTCTTCATCGTCGGTGCGTCGGGCGCCGGTCGGGGCGGACGCGTCTACATCTTTGATCGCCTCAGCCAGACTCCACGCTTCGTCGAGGAGGCCGATTCGACCGGCGCAGCACTCGGTGCAAT
>JBBSPX010000077.1:0-13184 GCA_038258395.1 Gemmatimonadales bacterium
ACCGTCGGCAAGGATGTCGGGCAGCGGTATCCAGCCAGCGCACTCCGATTCTCGGGCAGTCTCGATGGCGGGCGTTCCTGGTCGGAGCCGGTGACCGTGAACGAGGGGCCGGCGTTCGGGGCGCACTCGTTCCACGCGATCACGGCCGGCACGGGGGCTGATGTCTACGCGACATGGCTCAACAACGACCCCGCAGAGGGGGGGGTGTGGTTCCGCCACTCGCCCGACCGGGGGCGCACCTGGGAACCGGCGCACCGAATCGTGGCGGGACCCGCATGCCCATGTTGCCGGACCGGGGTCGCGGTGGCCTCGACCGGTCGGATCCATGTCGCGTGGCGGGGTGTCTCAGAGGCGAGTGTCCGGGACATCCAGGTGATCCACTCGGACGATCAGGGGCAGACCTGGTCGGCACCGACGTCGCCGCGTGCCGACGGCTGGGTGTTCAATGGCTGCCCGCACGCCGGTCCGTCACTCCGTGTCGATGCCGAATCCCAGGTCCATATCGGATGGTGGACCGGTGCCAAGTCGGGGCCGGGAGTCTGGTATGCGCGCTCGGGGGATGGCGGCGTGACCTGGACCGCGCAACCGATAGATACCGCCACCGGCGCACCGGTCTCACATGTCCAGTTGGCGGTCCGATCGGGCACGATTGCCGTTGCGTGGGAGGGCGGCAGGGCTCCACTGCCGAGCATCTTCCTCCGCCACTCGAGCGACGATGGCCTGCACTTCTCCGCGGCCGAGCAGCTCTCCACCGCCGGAGTCGCGGCCACCTTCCCGGTGCTCGGGCTCTACGCTGACTCGGTGTTCGTCGCATGGACGCAAGTGGGCGACAGCGCCTACCGGGCACTCCTCGAGCACAACCGCGAGCCGGAGGGCGCCGACGAGCGAATGGCGCTGCCACGCGTGGGCGAGCAGGAGATCATTGCCCGGCGGGGCGCGCTGGGTGGTGGCCGATGACGTTTTCGGCGTTCTCTCATTCTCTCTTTCTCTCCTTCTCTCCTTCGCTCTTTAGGCCATGAAGGCATACAACCGAGCGTACTTCGACCGCTGGTACCGGGATCCGGCGCACCGGATCGGCAGCCGCGCCGACCTGGATCGCTCGGTCCGGCTCGCGGTGGCGCTCGCCGAATCGGTCCTGATGCGACCCATCAGGTCGGTGCTCGATGTCGGAGCGGGGGAGGGGCGTTGGCAGCCGGTGCTCTCCCGCCTGCGTCCAGCCGCCCGTTATATCGGGATCGAGCCGTCCGAATGGGCCATCGCCCAGTGGGGCACACGGCGCCAGCTAGTGAAGGGCGATCTCGAATCGCTCGGGGAACTCGGGCTTGCAGGTCCATTCGATCTCGTGATCGTGGCCGATGTACTCCACTACCTGCCGACGCCGGCACTTCGGCGCGGGCTGCTTCGGCTCGCCCCCTTTGTGGGCGGCGTGGCCTGGTGTCCAACCTTCACGTCACGCGACCAGATCGACGGCGACCAGCAGGAATTCCAGCGTCGTTCCCCCGAGGCCTATCACCGGGAGTTTGCTGACGCCGGCCTGTTCCCGATCGGCATGCACGGCTGGGTACCCCGGGATCTCGTCGCTGGGCTGGCGGCCCTTGAGCGACCGACCACCTGAGGCGGTGGGGTTAGATTGACTCTCCGATGCCAACAGTCACTTGCCTCCTCGACGCCGCCGCGATGCGACGCGTCCTCATGCGCATGGCCTCGGAGATCGTCGAGCAGACGGCCGGCCGACCGATCGTCCTCGTCGGGATCCAACGACGCGGCGTGGAACTCGCCGACCGCATCGCCCCGATCCTGGCGAGCGCCACCGGTCAGGAGCCCGCCCGCGGTGTCCTCGACATCACCCTCTACCGCGATGACCTCCAGGCGATCGGGCCGAGTCCGGTGGTGCACGAGACGCGGCTGCCACCGTCCCTTGACGGTGCCACCGTGGTAGTGGTCGATGACGTGCTATTCACCGGACGAACCATCCGTGCCGCACTCGACGAGTTGACCGACTTCGGCCGGCCGCAGCGGATCCTGCTCGCGGTGCTGGTCGACCGCGGTGGACGCGAGTTGCCGATCGCCGCCGATATCACCGGGATCGTCGTCGCCACCGTCCCCGGCGACCGGGTCCATGTGCGCGTCGCCGAACTCGATGACGAGGATCGCGTCGATCTGCATCGGGGGGGGAGGGATGAGCGGGGTGCTGGGGAAGGACCTCGTCGGACTCGAGCATCTCTCGACCGAGCAGATCACCGCGATCCTCGACACCGCCGAACCGTTCAAGGAAGTCTCCGAGCGCCAGATCAAGAAGGTACCGGCACTCCGCGGCAAGACGATCGTCAACTTGTTCTTCGAGGCGAGCACGCGCACGCGCATCTCGTTCGAATTTGCCGAGAAGCGGCTCAGTGCCGATACCGTCAATGTGGCAAGCAGCGGGTCAAGCGTCAGCAAGGGCGAGACGCTGGTCGACACCGCACGCAACCTCGAGGCGATGCGCATCGACATGGTGGTGATCCGCCACGGGAGCTCAGGCGCCGCCAAGTTCCTCGGCGACCGCATCCGTTCGAATGTGGTGAACGCCGGTGATGGGAAGCACGAGCATCCGACCCAGGGGCTGCTTGACCTCCTCACGCTGCGCGATCACTTCGGCCGGATCGCCGGTCTCAAGGTCTGTATCATCGGCGATGTCCTCCATTCGCGCGTCGCCCGGAGCAACATCTGGGGCCTCACAAGTCTTGGTGCCGAGGTGGCCGTCTGTGGGCCGACCACGCTCTTGCCGCGCGACATCGAGGCGATGGGTGTCCGGGTCTTCCGGCGCGTCGAGGAAGCCGTGCAGTGGGCCGATGCGTTCAATGTGCTGCGACTGCAACTCGAGCGGATGACGGCCGGGTTCATCCCCTCGCTCCGCGAATACAACCGCGTCTTCGGAGTAACCAACGAGCGACTCGCGCGGGCCCCGAAGGACATCCTGATCCTCCATCCCGGCCCGATGAATCGCGGCGTCGAGATTGACTCCGACGTCGCCGATGGCCCGCACGCCGTGATCCTGCCGCAGGTGACCAACGGTGTCGCCGTTCGAATGGCGGCGCTCTACCTCCTCGCCGGCGGCTCACCCGACTGGGCCAGCGGCCCGCCGGCCAGCCACACGGAGAGCTCGTGACCCAGCCGATCCTGATCACCGGTGGCCGCGTGATCGATCCGTCGCGTGGTATCGACGAGATCACCGATCTCTATCTCACCGACGGACGCATCGCCGATATCGGTCGCGACCTTGGCTCACCCGATGACGCCCGGCGGATCGACGCTAGCGGGTTGGTGATCGCGCCCGGCCTGATCGACGTGCACGTGCATCTCCGCGAACCGGGGCAGGAGGAGCGCGAGACGATCGCAACCGGTGCCGCCTCGGCGGTGGCCGGCGGCTTCACGGGCATCTGCGCGATGCCCAACACCGATCCCGTGATCGACAACCAGGGAGCCGTCGGTTTCGTCAAGGCCAAGGGTGAGGCCGCGCGGCTGGCACGGGTCTATCCGATTGGCTGCGTCTCGGTTGGGCAGCGCGGCGAGCAACTCGCCGAGTTCGGTGAGATGGTGGGTGCCGGCGCGGTTGCACTGAGCGATGACGGGCATCCGATCATGTCGAGTCAATTGATGCGTGCGGCGCTCGAGTATGCGCGCACCTTTGACGTGCCGATCGCCGATCACTGCGAGGACATGCCGCTCGCGGCGGGTGGCGCCATGCACGAGGGGATCATCTCGACCCGGCTGGGCCTCAAGGGGATCCCCGCGGCGGCCGAGGAGATTCATGTTGCGCGTGACTGCATCCTCGCCGAGCTGACAGGGGGCCATGTCCATCTCTGTCACATGAGCACGCGCGGCTCGGTGGAGCTGATTCGTCGTGCCAAGGAGAAGGGACTTCGGGTCACCGCAGAGGCCGCGCCGCATCACTTCGCGCTCACGCATGAGCGTGTCGGTGATTACGACACCAACGCGAAGATGAATCCGCCACTCCGTGAGATCGAGGATCGCGATGCCATTCGGGCCGGACTCGCCGATGGCACCCTCGACTGCATCGCCACGGATCACGCGCCGCACCACTACGATGCCAAGGAACGAGAGTTCGATGATGCCCCCAATGGCATCATCGGATTGGAGACGGCGCTCTCGATCGGAATCCAGGAGCTCGTCCAGCCTGGTCGCCTCAGCCTGAGCGCGTTGATCGACCGGATGAGTGCGGCGCCGGCCAAGCTCTGGAAGCTCGAGGGCGGCACGCTTGCCCGTGGTGGGGTGGCCGATATCGTGGTTTTTGACCCCGAGGCGACCTGGACCGTCGAAGCGGCGCGGATCCGCTCACGGTCACGGAATTCGCCGTGGCTCGGGATGGCGTTGCCCGGCCTGGTGCGCTGGACGCTGGTCGGGGGACGCGTCGTCTACGGGGCCGAGGGGTAGATCGGCACCGGGTAGGCGTGCCCGAGCCCCCGGCCGATACTACATTGCATTGGAACCCGCACGGGAGTGGCCTCTGCCACTCCTGCCGAGTCATGTTCGGCCCCCACACTGCGGAAGGCAGGATCACGCCGATGTCAGACGATTCCGAGGACCTGGCCGCCGTTGAGGCGATCCTCACCGAGCGAGACGCGCTGCACGGCTGGCTCAAGCGCCTCGACGACGCGGGCAGCAAGACGCCGCAGGCCGTCCGTGCCCGCGTCCAGGTCGACTATGAGCGTCGTCTGGAGGCGGTCATCGAGCGCCTCACTGGTCACACCGACACCATCACCGCTCGTCTGAGCGCCGATCGCGCCGAGCACGAGGACCTCTCGGGCCGGACTCAGGTCTCCCGTGACGCCCTCGCCGAAGCAGAACTTCGGCATGCGGTGGGCGAGTACGACACGAAGCGTTTCGACCAGGAGCGGTCCAAGCACACCGGGGACCTCGAGACCTTCGAGCTCTCGCTTGCAGCGGTCGCCGAGCGGGTCGCGAGACTTGAGGCGGTCCAGGCGTTGGTCACTCGCGGGCCGGGACCGGTGGCACCCATCGCTGAGCCGGCCTCGGACACATCCGAAGTGCCGGAAGTGGTTGACGTCAAGGTGCAGGATCCCGAGCCCGATCCCGAGGTGGCAAGGACCGCCTTCGAGGCCGTCGCTGCCGAGATCGGCGACGACGATTCATTCCTCGCAGTGTTCGACTCGGCTGATGAGGACGAGCCTCGGAACGCGGCGTCTCGATCCAGCGACACGAGGGGTGGGCTGTCATTCACGCCGACTGGCGAGTTCGAGGCGCCGCGGTCGCCGATCGTGCCGCCCGGCTCAGCGCCGCTCGGCATGCCCGAACGGGATCAGAAGCCCCGGTTTGTCAGGCCGTCGCCAAGCCGCGGGTCAGAACTGGCCGAGGCGGATGAGCGTGAGAAGGGGACCCGGAGTCAGGTGGCGAGTATTGATGTCGGCACGGTCGAGCTGCAGCCCGACCCGGTGCTCCCGCAGCCAGCCGTTGACACGGGCCCACGAACGCTCCGGTGCGGCGAATGTGGTGCAATGAACCGACCACTCGAGTGGTATTGCGAGAAGTGCGGTGCCGAGCTGACGGCGGGGTGACCCGAGGGAGTTCCCTGACATCAGAAACCCCCACCAGACAGTGTCTGGCGGGGGTTTTCGATTGTCGCTTGGTGGTTGACCAGCCCTACTCGCCCTTGGCGGCCTTGTTGGCGAGCTTCGCGAGGCGGCTCTTGGTCCGGTTCGCAACGTTCCGATGAATCAGGTTCTTCCGACCAGCTCGGTCGACCAGGGTCTGGGCCGCCACGAACGCCTTGGCCGTGTCGTCGGCGGTCTCGGCGGACCGCACCCGCTTCACAGCCGACCGGAGCGCGCTTCGCTGCGCCTTGTTGCGGGCGGTACGGACGGCGGTCTGACGCTGGCGCTTCTTGGCGGACTTGATGCGTGGCACGGTCTCTACCCCTGATGATCATCTGGACCGGGTCCCCGAGTGGGAGCCGGATAGCCCAGCAAATTACCGTGAGGTGCTGGGCAGGGCAAGGGGCGGGACGATTAACGATGAACGATGTAAGATCAGGAGGCAGGGACGCAGGATGGGTGCCTCCCTCGCTGATCCTTCATCGTTCATCGTTAATCGTTCATCGTCCATCTGTTTAGATTGTCCCCTCACCTTCATGACCACGAGGTCCCGCCCTGCTCCCGGAATTCCTGCTCGCGCTCCCCATGCTGCTCTTCGCCCTCGTGGCCCATGAGGTCGCGCACGGGTGGACTGCCCTGAAACAGGGCGACGATACTGCCTACAAGCTCGGTCGGCTCACCCTCAATCCGCTCCCCCACATTGATCCGATGATGAGCATCATCCTGCCGGCATTGCTCTGGTTCGGGAGCGGCGGTGCGTTCACCTTCGGCGGTGCCAAACCGGTCCCCGTGGTCACGCGCAATTTCCGGAACTATGTGAGGGGCGACATCATCGTTTCGAGCGCCGGGGTGATCACCAATTTCATCCTCGCGATCGCCTGTACCGGCCTCTTTATCCTCGCCGGCCTGATCCACTCCTGGTCGGGGCAGCTCGGGACCGCGACCGTGGTCACCGCCCAGCGAATGCTCAACTGGGGCATTTACTTGAACCTGCTGCTGGGCTCATTCAATCTGATCCCGATCCCGCCACTCGACGGCTCACGGCTGTTCTATCACGTCCTTCCGCCGGCGTGGGGACTCAAGTATCGCCAGTTCGACCGGTTCGGCTTCATGATCCTGATCGCCCTCATCTGGCTGCTTCCGGGGGTGCTCGGCACCCTCCTGATTCCGGCTCAGTGGGGCTACAGCCATCTTCTGGATCTCGCCTCCCCCTTCGCCGTGGGCACTGACTGGAACATCTTTCGGTGATGATTTCCACCATGACCCCGCCGAGAGGCGGCATCCTGACGGCTGAGCCGGGCTTCGTGGTGTCGCTCGACGGCTTCAATGGTCCGCTCGATTTGCTGCTCCATCTCGTTCGCGAGGACGAGATCGACATCGCCAACATCCCGATCGCCCGGATCGCCGATCAGTTTCTGCGGGCGATTCACGCCCTCGGCCTCAATCAGGCCGCGGATTATCTGGAGATGGCCGGACGGCTGGTGCGCCTCAAGGCGCAGATGCTGTTGCCACGTCACGATGGCGATGAGTGGGAAGATCCGCGCGCCGAACTGGTCCGGCGTCTGCTCGAATACCAGCAGGTCAAGGAGATCGCTCTCTGGATGGGGCGCGCCGCCGAGCGTCGCAGTCAGCAGCATGCCCGGGGCTGGCTACCGCCGCCGACCGAAGGGCCGCCGCCGCCACCACTGACGCTTGAGATCATCGACCTGCTGGTCGCGGTGGAGCAGGTGATCTTCAACATCCCTTCGCCGGTGCTCCACCGCGTCGTGGCACGGCCACTCGATGTCGAGGGTGCGTTGGTCCGGATCGAGGCACTCCTCGCCGTACGCGCCGAGTTCGATTGGCGCGAGGCGTTCGGAAACTCGCCCACGGTGGTCGCCGTCCTGTCGACACTGCTCGCCCTGCTCGAACTCGCTCGCCGCGGCCGTGTGCGCGTCGCCCAACCGCAACCCTTCGCACCGCTGGTGATCACTCGTGAGCAATCTGAGTCCGCTCTCGCAGCTTCTTGAGGCTGCCCTCTTCGCCGCCAATCGACCGCTCACCCTCGAGGAACTCGGGGCGCTCGACAGCGACGCCGACAGCGCCGATGTGCGGAGCGCACTCGACGGTCTGCGCGAGCACTACGACTTCGACGGTCATGCCGTGGAGGTGATCGAACTCGCCGGGGGCTTCCAGATCGTCACGCGAGCCGCGTTCGCGGCGGCCGTCGAACGCGCCCAAGCTGCACAGCGGACGACTCGCCTCTCGCCGGCGACCCTCGAGACGCTGGCCACGATCGCCTACCGCCAGCCGGTCGGCCGCGCCGAGATCGAGGAGATCCGCGGGGTCAGCGCGGGTGGCGTCTTGCGCACCTTGCAGGAGCGCGGCTTGATCGAGGTGGTCGGTCGAAGTGAGGGCCTCGGCCGACCGCTCCTCTACGGCACGACGCCACTCTTCCTCGAGTTGCTGGGCCTGCGCGATCTGGGCGACCTGCCACGAGCCGAAGAACTGACGATTGCCCTCCAGCCTCATGTGCCGGAGCCCGAAGACGAGGCCAACGCCGACGGGGCGCTTGCCTCCGTGGAAGAGGGCTGATGGCCGACATGCGATTGCAGCGCTACATGGCGCGTGCCGGGATCGCCTCCAGGCGACAGTCCGAGGAGCTCATCAAGGAGGGCAAGGTCCGTGTCAACGGCAAGGTGGCCGAGCTTGGCAGCTCGGTCGATCCCGACCGGGACCGGGTGGTGGTGAGTGGTCGCACCATCAAGCAGGTGGAGACGCGCTGGCTCGCGCTCCACAAACCGCCAGGCATAGTGACCACCGCACGCGACGAGCAGGGCCGGAAGACGGTGTTCGATCTGCTACCGGATTCGCGTGCGCTGACCTACGTCGGTCGACTCGACGCCGGCACCACCGGTCTGCTGTTGCTCACAACCGACGGCGACGCGGTGCATCGCCTGACGCATCCGCGCTACAAGGTGACTCGGCGGTACATGGCCCTGGTCAAGGACATCGACCTGGCAACGCTGACGGCAAAGAGCAAGGGGACCGTGCTGGTTGACGGTCGCCCGGTCATTGCCGTCCGCGTCAACGTGAAGCCGGGGCGCGACGGTCGGTCATTGCTGGACGTCACACTCACCGAGGGACGCAATCGCATCGTGCGTCGCTGGGTTGAGGAGATGGGCGGGGTGGTCGATCGTCTCGCCCGCATTGAATACGGACCCATCCGGCTCGGCGACCTGCCAGTCGGTGGCTATCGTCCCCTCACACCACACGAAGTGAAGGGGCTCTACAAGGCGGTGGGCATGCAGCGAGAGGACGACACGTGAGTTTTCCAGTTGCGGAAGTACGCGCCGAGGTGCAGAAGCGCGTCATCGGCCAGGAGATGATGGTCGACCGGCTGCTGATCGGCCTGCTGACCGGCGGACATGTATTGCTCGAGGGCGTGCCCGGACTTGCCAAGACGCTCACGGTGCGGACCCTCGCCGACGTGCTGCACGCATCGTTTTCGCGAATCCAGTTCACCCCCGACCTGCTGCCGGCCGACGTCGTCGGCACGATGATCTTCGACGCGCAGCACCAGGTGTTCACGCCGCGGAAGGGTCCGATCTTCGCCCAGATCGTGCTCGCCGACGAGGTGAATCGCGCCCCGGCCAAGGTGCAGTCGGCGTTGCTTGAGGCGATGCAGGAACGTCAGGTCACCATCGGCGGCGAGACGTTCATGCTGCCCGAGCCGTTCCTCGTGCTCGCGACCCAGAACCCGATCGAGAACGAGGGGACGTACCCACTCCCTGAGGCGCAACTCGACCGGTTCCTGCTCAAGGTGCATGTCGGCTATCCGACGCGCACCGAGGAGCGCGAGGTGCTCGAACAGGTGTCGGTGGAGTCGAGCCTGCGTGAGGTCACCCGGCTCGCGGAGCCGGCGCAGGTACTCGCCGCGCGGAAGGACATCACGAAACTGCATCTCGATCCGCGTCTGGCCGACTACATCGTCGACCTGGTCCGGGCCACGCGCGAACCGTCGGCCGTTGGCCTCGGGGCGCTGCAGGGGATGATCGCGTACGGTGCGTCGCCCCGCGCATCAATTGCCCTCGCGCAGACCTCACGCGCCCACGCCTATCTCCGCGGTCGCGACTTCGTGACACCCGAGGATGTGCAGGCGCTCGCGCCCGACGTGCTCCGGCACCGGGTAGTGCTCACCTTCGACGCCGAGGCCGATGGTCTCGATGCCGATGCCGTGGTGCGGCAGGTGCTCGCCGCGGTGCCGGTGCCGTGACGTGGCGAGGTCCCTCCCGCCCACCCTGCTGAAGCAGGTCCGCACCCTCGCACTCCGGGGGCGACGCGCCACCGATGCGCTGCTCGGCGGTGAGGTCCGGTCGGTATTCCGGGGAACCGGAATGGAGTTCACCGACATCCGGCCGTACACCGAAGGCGACGATGTGCGTCACCTCGACTGGAATCTGCTCGCCCGGACTGGTCTCCCGTACATCAAGCTCTACACCGAGACGCGCGAGCTGACATTGTTGCTGATTGTCGACCGCTCGGCGTCGACCACGATCGGCGATCCCGAACCGAAGATGGCCCGCGGTATCGAAGTGGCCGCGATGCTCGCTCTCGTCGCGCAGCAGCAGCATGATCGAGTTGGTATGATCGTCTTCGGGGAGCATGTCGGGCCGGTGCTGCCGCCGGGCCGCGGACAGCAGCACGCCTGGGCCATCGTGAAGCGGTTGTTCGAACTCGAGCCCGAGGGGGAGGGAACCGACCTCGCGGGCGCGCTCCGCATGGCGGGTGCACTCCTCAAGCGACGTGCGATGGTGGTGGTCTTGTCCGATTTCCTGGCCCCCGAGTGGGACATCCCGCTCAAGGGACTCTCGGCTCGACACGAGGTCACGGCGATCACGCTTGATGATGCGCGTGAGCGCCGGCTGCCGGCGAGTGGCTGGGTCACCGTCGAAGGGATAGAGCGCGGTCAGCGGGTGCTCTTCGATGCCGGTGATGCCAAGGGGCGTGCGCGCGCCGAGGCGTCGCTTGCCGCACAACGGGCGCATCGGAGCGCGACGCTGGCGTCGGCTGGTGTGCGTGAAGTCCAGGTCGACACTGCGGGTGATTATCTCCCGGCCTTGCGGTCCGCGTTCGGCCGCGGCAAGCGCACCAAATGATCAGGCAGCAGCCGGTCGTGCAGGGTGGCCCTACCGTCGGCGATACGCTCACCGTCGTGCATCGAGTCAGTGTGCCATATGGTGCCCTGGTGCAGCCACGCGAGTTGACCGACACCCTGTTGGCCACACTCGTCGGCGTGCCACGCGTCGAGCGCGAGGGTGATTCCGTCCGGATCGCGTACACGATTGCGGTCTGGTCGCCGGGTGAACACCAGCTCACGATCCCTGGGGCACTGGTGATCATTCCGGGCGGCACGGTCGACACCTTGCCCGATGCGACCGTGCAGCTCACCGTCGGGTCGGTCCTCCCGGTGGGTGCCACACCAGACACGCTGACACCACAGCAGGCACGCCCATGGATCCCGCGTGCGGAACGGACGCCTGCACCATTCCTGATATTCGTCCCGCTGCTCGTGCTGTTTGGCGTGGCCGCATGGTGGTGGCGGCGTCGCGGACCGAGTGAGACCGCGGTCGCCGTCCCGCCGGAGACCCGCGCGGAGAAGCTGACCCGACTCGCCCGCTGGCTTGAGGCCGGTGAGGTGACGCTCGTGATCGATCATCTCGGCCAACTCGTGCCGGGCCCCGACGACGGCATGGCGTGGCGCGAGGCGGTGGCCGAGGTGCGCTTCGCGGGGACCGCCGAATCACGACTGCGGGCACTGGCAGACGAGGGCCTCGCCCTCGTCGCCGGTGACAGGGTCGGCCGATGATCTTTTTCGCCCGCCCATGGCTCTTCCTGCTGCTGCTAGCACTGCCGCTCTGGTGGTGGCGCCGGGGCAAGATTCGCGTCAGTGCGGCGCCGGTGAGCGACGCACGACCTTTCCATGCGGCGGTGCGTGGTCGCTGGAAGCTGCTGGTCCCGCCGGGCCTCCGGTCGCTTGGGTTTGCGATGCTGGTGGCCGCAGCAGCCGGTCCGTTCCGCCGCGGTGATCGCACCATGGTCTCGAGCGATGGCATCGCGATCGTGATCGCGATCGATGTGTCGTCATCGATGCTCGCCGAGGACTTCGCGCCATCGAATCGGCTGACGGTGGCGAAGCAGCAGGCCGCAAGTTTCATCCGCGGTCGGACGGCCGATCGGATCGGGCTGGTCACCTTCGCCGGCGAGGCCCTGACGCAGGTACCGGTGACACTCGACTATCCCGCATTGCAACGCGCCGTGGCTTCGCTCGAGGTCGGCCTGCTCGAAGATGGTACCGCCATCGGCTCGGGACTCGCCACGGCCGTCGCCAGGCTTCGGAAGGTGCCCGGCAAGGAGAAGGTGGTGCTCCTCCTCACCGACGGCGAGAACAATCGCGGGATCATCGACCCCCGGACTGCCGCCAAGACGGCGCAGGCGTTCGGGATCAAGGTGTACACGGTCGGGGTCGGGACCGAGGGCGAGGCACGTATTCCGACCAGTCAGGGACTGAGTGGATTCCGGTACGAAACGGTCCCCGTCAAGATCGATGAGGTCCTGCTCACCGAGATCGCCGACGAGACCGGCGGCCGATACTTCCGCGCCAAGGA
Organism: Gemmatimonadales bacterium; assembly: GCA_038258395.1. Taxonomy (GTDB): domain Bacteria; phylum Gemmatimonadota; class Gemmatimonadetes; order Gemmatimonadales; family GWC2-71-9; genus Palsa-1233. Next base: position 12,260 of record JBBSPX010000077.1, read on the forward strand.
TGCGCAGTCGCTCGCGCGGATCTTCCAGGAGGTCAATCGCCTCGAGCGTTCGCGCGTCGATGTGGTGCGCTACGTCCGTCAGGACGAACGCACCGGGCCGTTCCTGGTCGGAGCGCTGATCTTTCTCTGTCTCGAATTGCTGGTGAGCGCGACCATGGTGGTGCGCGTCCCATGATGTTCGAACGACCCCTCCTCCTCTGGACCTCGCCGCTGGTCGGCATCCTGATCCTGCTGCTCGCGATGCATGCCCGTCGAGTCCGACTTCGTGCGGCGGCCGCATGGTCAGCGCCGCTTGGGGAGCTCGCGTCGCGCACGGGTCGAGGCTCGCCCTACCTGCTCGCGGCCGCCGCGTTGCTCACCATGATCGGCCTCGCCGGTCCGCGCTGGGGCTTGGCGTCCCATGCCGCCGAGTCGCGTGCCATCAACGTCGTGATCGTGATGGACATCTCGAAATCGATGCTGGCACGTGATGCGGTCCCGGATCGACTCACGCGGGCGATCCAGGTGGCGCGCCGCCTCGTGCAGGATCTGTCGGGTGATCGGCTCGGATTGGTGGCATTCGCCGCGCGGCCGTACCTCATGTCGCCCCTCACGCTCGACCAGACGGCGATCGCCCTGCAACTCGATGCCCTCGACCCGAATGTCGCCTCCGACGGTGGCAGCTCGCTTGGCGCCGCGATTGCACTCGCCCATGAGGTGCTGACCCAGTCGAGCGAGGGGGGGGACCGCGCGGTGGTGGTGCTGACCGATGGCGAGAGCTTCGATGGCGAATCGACGGTCACCGGTGCGGCGGGTGGCCTCGAGAAGGATCGCATCTCGTTGATCACGATACCGTTCGGTCAGGCCGAGGGCGCCCGCATTCCCAACGGAGACGGGACGTGGCATCTGGATGCCGACGGCCGTGAGGTGATCACCCGCCGGGACG
>JBBSPX010000078.1:0-13165 GCA_038258395.1 Gemmatimonadales bacterium
CAGCTCCTGACGTCGGACGGACGAGGGCTCGGATTCGGCATGCTCGAACGCCAGTAGAACCCGGCGCCGGATCTCGAGGGCATCCTCGAGGGACTTGAGCCCAGGGGCCAGCGGCTCCCACTCCGGGTGCCCGAAGTACGAGTGATGCGCCCCGGTCGCGACGACACAATAGTCGTACGCGATCGGCGCGCCATCCTCCAGATGGACCTGCTTCGCGTCGACATCCACCCGGGTCACCGTGCCGAGCAGGGTCTCCACGTTCCCAGCACCACGGAAGACGGTGCGGATCGGGCTCGCAATGTCGTTGGCGGCGAGGCCGGCGGTCGCCACCTGATAGAGCATCGGTTGGAAGAGGTGATGGTTCCGACGGTCGATCAGGGTGACGCGGACAGCGGGCTTCCGGAGTGCCTTGGCGAGGTAGAGTCCGGCAAAGCCTCCGCCAATGACCACCACATGCGGGCGCTCACTCATAGCCGCATCGTCTCCCGACGCCAGCGGGCGAAACGAACCACATCCTCCGCCGGCGGCACGGCTGCTTCATCGCCATAGGCGGTGTACATGCGCCAGCGCAGATAGACCGCGTCGGGAAGCGGCAGGAACGGGGCCCGCCGGAACCACTCTCGGTGCCGGAATGCCCACCCGGTGCGGAGCAGGTCCAGCGCGAGGCGAGGCGAGAGCACCGCCCGCCCGAGGAGGGCGAGCAGCAGGCCCGACCAGGTCCGGGCGGGGCTCGAAGCAGCGTGGGGCGACGTCACGCGGGGAACGTAAGGGGAGGCGGCGAAGCGCGGGAAGGTGCCGCCTACAAACACGCCCCATGATCGACACATGAACTGATGTATTACATATGTGACACATTCGTATTACATTGTCGACTATGAAGGATGCCCACCTCTCCATCCGCATCCCGACCGAGCTCGATCGGGCACTCGAACGGCGGGCCACGGCGGATGCGGCGCCCAAGTCGCAGCTGGTGCGCGAGGCTGTGTCCCGGTATCTCGATCCACCGCCGAGCGGGACTTCCCCGGATGGTAGCACTCCACGGCGTCCGACGGGCCGGATGCTCGCCGAGCGATGGCCGACATTGCCGCACCTCGAGCGAGCAGACGCCGACGCACTCGCCAGTGATATCTCCGACGCCAAGGCATCCCTGCCGGATCCCTGCCCGCCATGGGAGTGATCCTCGACACCTCGGTGCTGGTTGCTGGCGAACGCGGCCTCCTTGATATGTCGGCCCTGCTCACCGCGCTTGCCGACGACCCAATCGGCCTTGCCGCCGTGACGGCATCGGAGCTGTTGCAGGGCTGCCATCGTGCGCGGGACGACGGTACACGTCTCCGGCGGACCGCGTTCGTCGAGTCCTTGCTGTCGGCGATTCCGGTCAGGGCCTTCGGCCTCGTCGAGGCACGGGTCCATGCCGAGCTCTGGGCGATGCTTGCCGCGAGTGGCAGCGCCGTCGGTGCCCACGACATGATGATCGGTGCGACCGCGCTGGCGAACGGTGATCGGGTGGCGACCCTGAACAGGCGAGACTTCAGTGGCATGCCCGGGCTGGATCTTGTCGCGGTCGATCCATTCCTGGCGACCGGCGGCTCCCGGGACTGAGACGTAAGGGCACCACGGCAAACGCCCGGTCGTGCCTATATTCCCGCCCGATGACTCTCCCCGCCACGACCCACGAACTCAGCCACTGGCGCGAGGATTTCCCGATCTTCGGCCACACCACCTATCTCAATTCGTGTTCGCTGGGCGCCCTCTCCCGCGCCTCGCGCGAACGGGTGGTGACGTTCCTCGATCAGTGGGAGACGCGTGGCGCCGCCAACTGGTACGACACCTGGTGGGCCTCGCTCGGCGAGTTGCGTCGTCGGTACGCGCGCCTGATCGGTGGCAGTGCCGACGAGGTGGCACTGCACCCCTCGGTCTCAAGCATCCTCGGTGTCGTGGCGAGCGCGCTCGACAGCGGGCGTACGACAATCGTCACCACCACCCTCGATTTCCCGACCGTGCCGTATCAATGGCTCGGTCGTGACACCGAGGTGGTCCTGCTCGAGAGTCCCGACGGGGTGAGTGTGCCGATCGAGACATTCGAGCGGGCGATCGATAGCAATACGGCGCTCGTCGTGACGTCGCATGTCTATTTCGCGTCGGGCGCGATCCAGGACATTGATGCGGTCGGTGCCATCGCCCGCCGCGCCGGTTCGCTCTCCCTGATTGATGGCTATCAAGGTGCCGGTCAGGTGCCGGTCGATGTGCATGCCTCGACGATCGACTTCTACTGTTCGGGCGGACTCAAGTGGCTGCTGGGCGGCACCGGTGTCTGCTTCCTCTGGGCCAATCGCGACACCACCCACGACTTGCTCCCGACCACCACGGGTTGGTTCGCCGATCGAGATCAGTTTCGATTTGACCCGACCGAGATGACCCCCCATGCCGATGCGCGCCGGTTCGAGACAGGCACGCCACCGCTCATGCCGGTATACGCACAACTTGGTGGGCTCGATGTCCTCGAGGCCGCGGGCGCTGACGCGATCCGTCGCGTCACTGCCTCGCTCACCGAAGATCTGATAGGTGAGGCCGATGCACGTGGCCTCCAGCCGAAGGTGCACCCCGATCCACTGCACCGCAGTGCGATCGTGATGCTGCCGCGGGCGAACCCTGCCGCGGACGTGGCGCGACTCGCCGAACGCGGATTCATTGTTGATGCACGACCCGGCCATGTCCGGGTCTCACCGTACTTCTACAACATCGCCGACGATCATCGTGCGATGCTGGAGGCACTGCTGGATGACTAGGAAGCGCCCCGCCGATCAAGTCCCCACGTCGCGCAAGTCGCAGCCGACCGAGGACGAGAAGCTCCTCAACGAACCCGTCGACGCCGAGACCCTGAAGATCCGTCGCAACTCCGATTCGTGGCGCGTGCTGCGGATCATGGGCGAGTTCACCTGGGGTTTCGAGAATTTGCAGGACGTCGCGGGCGGGGTGTCGATCTTCGGTTCGGCGAGGACATCAAGCGACCATCCGATGTACCAGGCCGCGGTCGACACGGGCGCACGGTTTGCCGCGGCCGGTGTCCCGGTGATCACCGGCGGCGGACCCGGCATCATGGAAGCGGCCAACCGGGGTGCGTACGAGGCCGGCGGGTTGTCGATCGGCTGCAACATCGAGTTGCCACACGAGCAGTACACCAATCCGTATCTCACGCGGTCACTCGACTTCAAGTTTTTCTTCGTGCGAAAGACGATGTTCGTCAAGTACGCCGTCGGATTCGTGGTCTTCCCGGGAGGATTCGGCACTCTCGACGAGCTCTTTGAATCGCTCACCTTGATCCAGACCGACAAGGTCACCGACTTCCCCGTGGTGCTCTTCGGGAGCGCGTACTGGGGCGGCCTGCTCGATTGGATCCGCGAGACGCTCGTGGGCGAGGGCACCATCTCACCGGGCGATGTGGACCTGTTCACCGTGACCGACGACCCGGACGAAGCCGTGCGGATCATCCTCGACTCACGTGAGCGACTGGGATTGCAGATCATTGAGTACTGACGCGACGCGGCCCGGGAGGGCTCCCTCGGGGACTCCCCACCGCCGTCAGGCGTGGTGGGCGCTCGGGCTGCTCGCATTCATCAATCTGCTCAACTATCTCGATCGCAACATCATCTTCGCGCTGTTCGAGCCGATCAAGGCCGAGCTCTCGCTGACCGATGCCCAGCTCGGCTGGCTCGGGTCGGCCTATATCCTGGTCTTCTCGCTCGCGGCATTGCCGCTCGGCGTACTGTCCGACGTGAAGAGTCGGAAGAGCGTGATCGCCGGGGGCGTCGCGGTGTGGAGCGCCTTCACCTTCCTCGGTGGGCTGGTGCGGAACTTCGGCCAGCTCTTCTTCTGCCGCTCGGCGGTCGGCATCGGCGAGGCGGCATTCGGTCCCGCCTCCACCTCGATGACGGCGGACTACTTCCCCGGCAAGGATCGCGCGATCGCGATGGGGATCCTGGCGGCGGGCATTCCCGTCGGCGGCGTGCTGGGCCTCTTGCTGGGGGGTGCGCTGGAGCAGCTCTATGGCTGGCGTGTCGCCTTCATGGCCGTGGGGCTTCCCGGCTTCACCTGCGCGATGCTGGTCGGTCGCCTGGTCGACCCGACGCGTATCGATCCCCCCCTCACGCTCCGCGGGTCGATGCGTGACCTCGAGATCGGACTCCGCAGCTTCGGTCGGATGTTCCGGGAGTCACTCTTGCTGACCGCCGTCGGGCTAGTGGCGGCATGGGTGCTCACGGTCTATTACGGCTCCGACAGCAAGGTCGATGTGGCCGTGCTCGCGAGCAGCATCGTGGTCGGATTCGCACTCAACGTCTGGCGATGGGTTCGTCTCGTACGCGCGGGGCTTCGTGCCGAGACGCCGTGGACCCGGGAATTCGAAGGCGCGCTCGACGACCTCATCAAGGCCGGCAACGTGGTGCTCGGCACCCCGACCCTGGTCTACCTCTTCGTGGCCGGTGCCATGATCTCGTTCGGGATGAACGGGATCGTGGGTTGGGGCCCGACCTTCATGACGCGCACCTTCGAGCTGACGGCAGGACAGAGCGCCGCGCTGCTCGGCAAGTGGGGCCTCGTCACCGGCGTCGCCGGTGCCCTGACCGGCGGTCTCGTTGCCGACTGGCTCGGGCGCTATACCGATCGGAGCCGCGTGATCACGGTTGCCATCGGCCTCCTGATTGGTGGGCCGCTCACGATCTGGTTGCTCACGATCCGCGACCTCGATCTGTTCATCCCGATCTTCGCGGTCGCCTTCTTCTTCCTGTCGTGGTACAACGGCCCATTGATGGCTGTGGTGTTCGATGTGGTACCGAGCCGAATCGGCGCGACCGTGAGCGGTGCGTACCTGCTGTTCATCCATCTGGCAGGCGACGCGATCGCCTTCCCGTTGGTCGGCTCACTCTCGGATCGCGTCGGCCTGGACCAGGCGGTGATGGTGCTGCCGATCGTGGCCGTGGTGGGCGGTGTGGTCAGTCTGGGCGCGCTCCGGACCGTCTCGCGCGACATGCACCGCATCAAGCTGACGTCCACCGGCTCGCATCGAGTGGCGTCCACACCGGAGTAGGAACAGACCCATAGCGCTTGGTGGTTCGCGCCCGCCCCACTTGATTAGGACCAGTTGCCGACCGCCCGGGTCGGCCTTGCCCACACTGCCGGAGCCCCACCAATGGATTTTCAGCTCACCGAGGAACAGCGCCAGATCCAGACCATGGTCCGCGAGTTCGCCGCGGCCGAGATCACTCCGTACATGATGGAGTGGGACGAGGCGCAGACCTTTCCGATGGGTGTGGTCAAGCAGCTCGCCGAGCTCGGCCTGCTCGGCGCGATCTTCCCGGAGAAGTATGGCGGCGCCGGTCTGTCGTACATCGACTACGTCAATATCCTCGAGGAACTCGGTGCCGCCGAGTCGGGGATCGCGCTGATCGTTGCCGCGCACAACTCGCTCGCCACCGGGCACATCTATCTCGCGGGCAGTGAGGAGCAGCGGATGCGCTGGATGCCGAAGCTCACCAGCGGTGAGTGGATCGGCTGCTGGGCGCTCACCGAGCCGGGGTCCGGCAGCGATGCGGGCGGCCTGATCACGACCGCGGTCAAGGATGGCGATCACTGGGTGCTCAATGGCACCAAGAACTTCATCACCAACGCCTCACACGCGCAGATCGCGGTGGTGCTCGCGGTGAGTGACAAGAACGACAGCAAGCGCGGCATCACCGCGTTCGCGATCGAGATGGACACACCGGGTATCCGCGCCGGCAAGAAGGAGAACAAGCTCGGCATGCGCACCTCGGACACCGCCGAACTGATCCTCGAGAATTGCCGCGTCCCCGAGGCCAATGTGCTGGGTCAGGTCGGGCACGGGTTCATCGATGCGATGAAGGTGCTCGATGGCGGCCGGATCTCGATCGCAGCCCTGTCGTTGGGTATCGCGCGTGGCGCCTACGATGCGGCGCGCAACTACGCCAAGGAGCGCACCGCCTTCGGGAAGCCGATCGCCGGCTTCCAGGCGATCCAGTTCATGCTCTCCGACATGGCGACCGAAATCGAAGCGGCACGGCTCCTCTGCTATCGCGCCGCCGCGCTCAAGGACGCCGGCGATCGCGTCACGACCTGGTCATCGATGGCGAAGCTCTACGCGTCGGAAGTCGCGGTCCGCGCCACCGAGAAGGGCGTGCAGATCTTCGGTGGCTACGGCTACATCAAGGAGTTCCCCGCAGAGAAGTACTACCGCGATGTGAAGCTCTGCACGATCGGCGAGGGGACCAGCGAGATCCAGCGCATGGTGATCGCGCGGGCACTGTTGGCCGACTAGCCGCGACGGCGGGGATTGCCGCCCGGCTTCCGCCTCGATGGACCGCTCGACTTCGCGGCGGGTGTCCCTCCGGATGCCCGCCGCGATTCCTTTGCCTTCGTCCGCTCGCGCGCCAGCGCCTTTTCGGCGCGAATCTTCGCGATCCGCTCCTTGATCGGCACCTCGAGCTGACCCTCGGGCCGAGCCTTGTAGTCGAAGTCGGGTACCGTCACCCGCGGCAAGCGCTTGCCCACGGCGCGCTCGATCCGTTGCAGGTCGCCCTCTTCGTCGGGGGCAACGAAGGTGAACGCGTCACCGGTCGCGGCCGCACGCGCGGTCCGACCAACGCGGTGGATGTAGTCCTCAGGGACCACCGGCACGTCGAAGTTGACCACGTGCCCGAGTTCACTGATGTCGATCCCGCGCGCCACGATATCGGTCGCCACGAGGACACGGAACTGCCCGCTCTTGAAGCCGGCAAGTGCGGCGGTCCGCTGGGGCTGTGAGCGATTGCCGTGGATGCGCTCGGCCTCGATGCCATTCTTGACCAGGAACTTGGCGAGCCGGTCGGCACGATGCTTGGTGCGCGTGAACACCAGCGCCTCGTCCATCTCCTCGTGCTGCAGCAGGTGGAGAAACAGCGCGGACTTGAGCTCGGCCGCAACGGGATAGATCGCCTGCGTGATGCCCACTGCCGGGGCTGACTTCCGCTGCAGGTTGATCGTCACCGGGTCGTTGAGCAACTCGCGCGTGAGCGTCATGATCTGCGGCGGCATCGTCGCCGAGAAGAACAGTGTCTGCTTGACGCGGGGGATGTGCTTGAGCACCCGACGAATGTCGGGGAGGAATCCCATGTCGAGCATCCGGTCGGCCTCATCGAGCACCAGGATCTCGAGCCCCGCGAGCTTGGCGTAGGGCGACTGAAAGTGATCGAGCAATCGACCCGGTGTGGCGACCAGGACATCGACGCCACTCCGGAAGGCATGTTCCTGCGGCCCCATGCCGACGCCGCCGAAAATCGCCGCTCCCGTGACGGGGGTGTGCACCCCGATCGCGTTGAGGTCGGCGAGGATCTGTGCCGCCAGCTCGCGCGTCGGTGAGAGGATGAGCGCCCGTGTCGTGCCGCGTGGCTTCCCCGCCAACTGGTGCAGGATCGGCAGCAGGAACGCCGCCGTCTTGCCGCTCCCCGTCATCGCGCAGGCCAGCAGATCGCGACCAGCCATCCCCGGCGCGATGGACTCCGCCTGGATCGGGGTCGGGGTCGCGAAGCCGAGCTCGGCGAGGCCCTTGAGGAGTGAGGGGTCGAGGTTGAACGATTCGAACGACAGGGTGACATCCTTCTGCAAACAGGGAAAACGGAAGACCAGAGCGAGGAAAGTGGTGGAGTGGAGCGGAATTCGTGAGGGGAGACGGTATTACCCGGGTACTATTGACTTGCTCATATCACCCGGGTAGAATAGCCGCATGACAACTTCATCTCCTGGCCACACGTCACCAGACGCGGTCGCATTCCTTGGCCACCGCTGCGTCGCCAGCGGCCCGATCGCCGACGTCGCCGCCAGTCTTCGGCTCCTCGAGACCACGCCGACCGACCCGCCGCTGCTCGTCTTCGACACCAGGACGAGTGCGCCAATCGACCTCGACCTTCGAGGGAGTGAAGCCGAGGTACGCGCTCGCGTCACCCCGAGGCCGGGGCCGTCGACGGCGGATGCGCCTCCCCGCGGTCCCGGCCGACCGCGACTCGGGGTCGTCGCAAGGGAGATCACCCTCCTGCCGCGGCATTGGACTTGGCTCGGTCAGCAGCGAGGCGGAGCATCGGCCGCGCTCAGACGAATGATTGATGCCGAGCGGCAGCGCGACGAGGGTCCGGCACGCCGGCGCCGGGCACGCGAGGTTGCGTACGGCTTCATGTCCCACATGACCGGTGACCTGCCCGGATTCGAGGAGGCGACCCGCGCACTGTTCGGCGGCGATGTCAGGGCATTCCATGCGCGCGTCGAAGGGTGGCCTGCGGATATCGCTTCGCACCTCTCCACGCTGGCGGCCGAGGCGTTCGATGAAGAGATTAAGGATTAACGATTAACGATGAAGGATTAACGGTCTGTCACGCCGAACGCAGTGAGGCGGCGAAGCCGAGGGGATTGTACGAACGCAGCGCTCAGCCCCCTCGCTTCACTCGGGGTGACACGTTAATCCTTCATCGTTAATCCTTGCTCGTTGATCCTTGAATGTTGATCGTTCCCCACGACGGAGTTTCTCGATGTCCGACCACGCCCTGCGTGGACAGCAGATCCTGCACAATCAGTGGCTCAATCGTGGCTCGGCCTTCACCCACGATGAACGTCGCGCGTACGAGCTTGATGCGCTGCTCCCCGCCCGCGTCTTCGCGTTCGAGGAGCAGGTCGCGAGGTCGCTGGCCAATCTCCGCCGTCAAGCGACCGATCTCGATCGCTACGTCTATCTGCAGGGATTGCACAGCCGAAACGCGACGCTCTTCTACCGCATCGTGCTCGAGCATCTGGCGGAGACGATGCCGATCATCTACACGCCGACCGTGGGTGAGGCGTGCCAGAAGTCCGGCGATCTCTTTGGTCGGTCACACGGCCTCTACATCGAGATCCACGATGTCGGCCGTATCGGCGAGCTCCTTCAGCAGTGGCCGCACGACGATGTTGAGGTGATCGTGGTGACCGACGGCGAGCGTATCCTCGGTCTCGGTGACCTCGGCGTCCAGGGGATGGGCATCCCGATCGGCAAGCTCGACCTCTACACCGCCTGCGCCGGCATCGCACCCGAACGCTGCCTCCCCGTGACGATCGATGTCGGGACCGACACCGCCGCGCTCCGCGATGCGCCCTTCTACCCCGGCCTGCAGCAACCAAGGGTCCGGGGAGCCGCCTACGATCAGCTGCTCGACGAGTTCGTCGAGGCCGTCAAGGATCGCTTCCCGCACGCGGTGCTTCAGTGGGAGGACTTCGGGACCGACAACGCGTTCCACCTGCTGGCCCGCCACCGGCACCGCATCCGATCCTTCAACGACGACATCCAGGGCACCGCCGCGGTGACCCTCGCCGGACTCCTGTCCGCGACGCGGATCACGGGGGGGGGACTTGCCGACCAGCGGATCCTCTTCCTGGGGGCCGGTTCGGCCGCGACCGGCATCGGGGAGTTGATCGTCGCCGACCTCGTCGCAGACGGGATGCCAGAGGCCGAAGCGCTCCGGCATTGCTGGTTCCTCGACTCGACCGGTCTGGTGACCGCAGGTCGCGATCGCCTTGCGTCACACAAGGTGCGGTTCGCGCATGAGCATGCGCCAGTGGGCGACCTGCTCACGGCCGTCCGCACGCTCCGGCCCACGGCGCTGATCGGAGTGGCCGCACAGACCGGTGCCTTCACCGAGCAGGTCATCGCCGAACTCGCTGCGCACCGCGATCGACCGATCGTGTTTGCGTTGTCAAACCCAACCAGCAAGGCGGAGTGCACTGCCGAGCAGGCCTACCGATGGAGCGGGGGTCGGGCGCTCTTCGCGAGCGGGTCACCATCGGCGCCGGTCGAGTGGCAGGGTCACCACTTCGAGCCACGGCAGGCCAACAATGTCTACGTGTTCCCGGGCATCGGACTCGGCGTGATTCGGACCCAGGCCATTTGCGTGAGTGACGAGATGTTTCGCGCGGCCGCACATGCGCTGGCCGAGGGACTGGGCGAGCACGATCTCGCGAAGGGTGCGCTCTACCCGACGCTCGACACGATCCGGGACACGTCGGTGCGAATCGCTGCGGCAGTCGCGCGTGAGGCCGTCCGCCAGGGGCTGGTGACGGTCCAACCGCCGGCAGATATCGAGCAGTGGATCAGCGAAGCGATGTATGTGCCCGAGTATCCGCGGATCCCGCTGGAAAGAAGGATTAACGATTAACGATTAACGATTAAGGATTTACGGTCTGTCACGCCGAACGCAGTGAGGCGGCGGAGCCGCGGGAATGGTACCAACGCAGCGCTCAGCCCCCTCGCTTCACTCGGGGTGACACCCTCAATATCGTGAGTCCTTCATCCTTCATCGTGCATCGTCTACCGTCCCCAGAGCGCGACCAGTTCATCCACCACGCGATCGGCGTCGGCGGCATCGCCGCTTCGGATCGCATCGGCGGTGCAGTGCGTCAGGTGGTTCCTGAGCAGGATCTTGCCGACGCCTCTGAGGGCCTCTCGGGTCGAGGCAATCTGGGCCAGCGTGTCGGCACAGTAACGTTCCTCCTCGACCATTCGCATCAGGCCACGGACCTGGCCCTCGATCCGCTTGAGCCGCTTCTCGAGCGCCTCGCGGGTGTCGACCGGCAGGTGCGCCGCGTGCTCTGGCGCCGCGGCCTGGGTCGCATTCATCCGGAGGTCTCGACGTGGCTCACTGGGTAGCCGGCCATCTCGATCGCCGAGACCACGTCGTCGCTGGTCACCCCATCGGGAACCTCGACCTCGGCCCGCCCCATTCGAACCGACTCGATCCGGGCGCCGTCGAGGGCGGCAAGGGCCTGCTGAACCGCATTGAGGCAGTGATTGCAGGACATCCCGTCGATGTGCGCCGTAACGATACTCATATACCCCCACTGGGTATCAGGTTGGACCGGAAACATGTGGTCCAATGGGGCCGAGCGCAAGAGGTTCGGCGTGGCACGTGGCATGCAGACTCTCCCCCGTAGCTACCCAGGTCGACTCCTGATCTGACTCCGCTTGAGGCCTTCGTGCCCGCCCTCGTCTGGCCCGGTCGCCGGCCGACGATGGCGGAGCTGTCGACCTGGCACGAGGCGATGAGCGAGTCGATCGGCAACCTGCTGCCGGTGGACTTGTCCGCCTGCTGGCTCCTGCCGAGCCGCGGCGGCTCGGTCTTGATGGGCCCGCGGGATCTGGCACCGGATGCCATCACGATCCCCCCGCGGAACCGATCATCACGCAGGAGGCGCTTTTCGGCCTCGAGGATCGAGTCCGCGCCAGCGGCTACCGCTCGGTCATGGCGATCCCGGTCCGGAACGAGGTCCAGGATGTCGGCCTGCTTGTGGTTGGCCGATTCGGGGACGAGGAGTACACGCTTGAGCACCAGCGCTCCCTCCACCGGGTCGCGGCGGCGCTGTCGACCTCGATGCGCCGGCTGGCGGCCCAACCCTGGATCACACCCGCTCCGGCCTCCGAGGAGCGGATTCCGATGGTCGCCGGCATCACCGAGGCACTTCTCGACGCCGTCGACAGCGCCCGCTCCGGGAGCGACTTGGCGCAGCTTGCGTCCGACGCCATTGGTGCACAACTGCCACACGACCGTCTCGAGATCCTCAGCGTGGCGCCGGCCCCGGATTGCTGGGCGATGCTCGGCACAGAGGGGCTCCCAGGCCGAACGATGCAGATCGACCCGGACGACCTCGATCGGGTCGATGCCATGGTCTACCATCTCGGCGGCCGCTCCTCGGTGAGGATCGCCGATCTGCGGACCGAGTCACTCCAGTGGCCTGCCTCGCTCGACCAGCGCAATGCCGATCGCCAGCGCGCCATGCTGGCCGCCCGAATGGAAGTCGGTGGCGAACTGGTCGGCTGGCTCTGGCTCGGCAGCAGCTCGCCGGGGTGGTTCCAGGAGACCGATGAGGAGGTGGCTCGACTCGTCGCCCGCCTGCTGGCGTCACGGGTGGCCACCTGGTCAGCGCGTCACGAGCTCGCGGGGGCGTGGGGATAATTAGGCACGACCGTCAGGCTGCGGTGCCGAGCCGCGGGCGTGAGCCCGCGGTTTGGTCCGCGACGCGCGGAGCCGTTTCCTCGCGTTCTATCCTGCCCGCATCCCCGGTGGCGGACCATCGACGGGCAGCATGAACCAGAAGGTGCTCCCCTTCCCTTCGATCGACTCGACGCCGATCTGTCCGCCGTGCATCTCCACGAAGCGCTTGCAGAGGGCGAGTCCGAGGCCGGTGCCCTGCGCGGCACGTGAGGCCGACGCATCGACCTGCGAGAACTCCTTGAAGAGCTTGCCCAGATCCTCCTGTCGGATGCCGGTGCCATTATCGGCGACCGAGACCCAAACCACATCACGCGGCTCCAGCGGCGCGGGGGCGCCACTCCGGGTCGGTGGACCCGATGGCATCGGCGCGACGGTCCGGACCGCTGCCACGACGATCGAGCCCTTCTCACCAGTGAACTTCGAGGAGTTCGACAACAGGTTGAACAGCACCTGGCGCACGCGGAGGCGGTCGGCGATGATCTCGAGTCCCTCGTCCTGGACGGAGATAGTCGACGATTGAGCCTTGGCACTCCGGAGCGACGTGGTGTCCGTGACGGCGCCCTCGATCGCTGCGCGCACGTCGCAGGTGTCGAGCGTCAGGACCATGCGCCCCGCCTCGATCTTCGAGAGGTCGAGGACGGAGTTGATCAGTCCGAGGAGGTGCCGACCATTGCGCAGGATCGACTCGAGAAATTCCTTCTGCTGATCCTCAAGCGGCCCCAGTCCCTCGCTCAGCATCAGGTCGCTGAAGCCGATGATCGCGTTGAGTGGGGTGCGCAACTCGTGGGACATGTTGGCGAGGAACTCGCTCTTGAGCTGGGTCGCGCGCTGCAGTTCGCGGTTCCTGGTAGCCAGCATCCGCTCGTTGCGCCGGAGCTCCTCGAGCACGGTGGTCCGGTCCAGCCCGAGGACAACCTGGTCACCAAGCGATTCCAGCAACCGGCGATCGTGGTCGGTGAACGGGCGGCCGGCACGTTGATTGTAGGCACAGACCGCTCCGACCACCATGCCAGCCGATCGGAGTGGTACCATGGCCGCACTGGTGATTCGTCCGGTGAGCTGTTCGTGCGGATGGTTGCGGGGATCGGCTTCCACATCGGCGACGAGTA
>JBBSPX010000079.1:0-12902 GCA_038258395.1 Gemmatimonadales bacterium
CGTAGCCGGTCTCGAACCGCGTGTGCAGGCCGGCGGTCTTGGCGAATCGGAATTCGGTCGCTGCGCCGGAGAGCGAGGTGCGCGTTGAATCCACGACCTGATCGCCATCAGGTCGTTGGAAGTAGTGCGCCGGTTGCCGTTGGGTCCGCGTGATCGCCTCGGCGGTGCCCGCGACACGGCTCGCCATCAACGAGCCAGACAACTCATAGTTGCCGACGCGGTGGCGCGCATCAAATCCACCGGTGTACGCACTGCCATGCAGATACGGCTCACTGTCGTCGTCGAGTGAACGGTTGACCGCGGTGACCATCGCGCCGACGCTGGTGGCGCCGTCGCGATAGTCACGATTGAGGCGGAGCACGGAGTAGTTGGTGGCGGGTTCCACGGTGCGGGCGTTGATCCCGCCGACGCGGCTCGTCACGGCGTCGAGGAAGCCAAGTGAGAAGCCGGACGGTGTCCGGCCGGTGAGTTTCGCGGCGCCAATGATCCGTGAACTCGTGGGCGTCGAGGCGTCGCCGTTGATGCCGACGAGGGTAGGCGCGCGACCGATGCGCCGCGAGTAGAAGAGCCCTTCACCGGTCTGGCAGTCGACCACGATGAAGCAGTTGACCTTGAAGTCGAACACGCCAGCCCCGGCGACGAAGAACGGTCGACGTTCGCGGAAGAAGGTCTCGAACGCCGACAAGTTGAGTTCGGCCGGATCGGCCTCCACCTGACCGAAGTCGGGATTCACCGTGGCATTCAGTGCGAAGTTGCTCGTGAGCCGGTAGCGGACATCGCCACCGACACTGAGTGCCTGGCGCCGAGTGTCGACGGTGGCGCCGGCGTCGGGCTCGTTTTGGGAGAGCACATACGGCACGAATTCGGCGCGACGCAGGGCCTCGAGACCGCTGAGTCCGGTCAGGTCGCCGAACTGTGATACCAATCCGATCTGGGACGGCCGGTGCCCTGGCCAGCTCGCCTGCGTCCCGTCGCGCTGCACGCTTCGCCACACGGCGATGCCGAATGTGAGATCGTCGCCACCGGCAAAGCCGAGCTGCGAGAACGGAATGCGGTACTCCGCGGTCCAGCCGAGCGAATCGATGTGGGTCGCCACATCCCAGACGGCGTCCCACGCGGTGTCCTCCTGGCCATCGTTGTAGATCGCGTGGTCGGCCTTGGTCCCAGCCGCGTTGACCTGGAACTCGAAGCCGGTGCGTCGGTCGTGATACGAATCGAGCATCACGACCACATTGTCCGAGGCGGTGCCCTCATCGCGCCGCGCGAGCAGTCCGACAATGCTGTCGGGATGCGTGTCGAAGCTCCGAACGAGGACATAGAGATTCGTGGCGTCGTACGCGACGCTGAACGCGGTCTGTTGCGAGGGATCACCCGCCTCGACCGGCCGCACTTCACGGAAGCCGGTCGTCGCGGTGATCGACTGCCAGACCGGATCGGTGTCCAGGCCATCGAGCACGACCGGCTCGGTGGTGCGCACGGCGCGCACCGTGGCGGGCGTCTGGCCTGCAAGGGTACCGGCGATCAGCATGAGGCTGGCAAGCAAAAGTCTGTGATTCACGGGAAGGGCCTCGGGCGGGGGTTGGGCCACGGCCAGACATCGACGCCACCTCGGCCAACGGCCAGTGAGCGTGCGACCTGTTCGCGGATCTGTGCGTTGGGTGAGTCGAAGAGTGCGAGGAGTTGCGCGTCGCTTTCGCCCGAGCGGACCAGCGCGCGCAACAACGCACGTTTGGTGCGATCGTTGTTGTCGCGCGCCATCGCGCGCCGGAGTGCCGGCAAAGCCGATGAGTCGCAGATCTCGGAGACGGCCCACGCGGCGCGCTGACGCACTTGTTCGTCGTTGTCGTTCAGGGCATCGATCAGTCCACGCGGCGCGCTGTTCGGGTGCATCGTGCCGATCGCCCATGCGGCGGTGGCACGCACGGCGTGATCCTGTTCGTGGCCCAGGATCTCACCGAGTGCGGGGGCGTTGCTGGCATCCTCGCGTTGACCGAGTGCCCAGACGGCGGATTCACGGACCGCTGCGTCCCGATCACTGCGTGCGGCCTGGAGCAGTGCGGCGTCGGCGCCGGTCTTGTCGATGTTGCCGATGGCCCACGCGGCCATGTCGCGGACACCCGCATCCGCGTCATGGGCGAGGGCGTCGCCGAGCGCGGGGAGTGCGCTGCCGGCATCGAGCTGGGCGAGTGCCCAGGCCGATGTGCGTCGTACCGATGGCACGGCATCGGTCCGAAGATGGCGCGACAGTGCCGTGATGGCGGCGGTCGAATCGAGCTGACCCAGTGCGCCGGCTGCTGCATCACGCACGAGTGCGTCATCGTCATCGAGTGCGCGTGCGACCGACGGGTACGCGCGTCCGTCGCCGATGCGGCCGAGTGCCCAGACCGCGTTGATTCGCGGTGCCGATGCCGCGTCGCCGACCAGGCGGAGCAGCGGTGTCACCGAAGCCGGGTCTCCGAGCATTCCGAGGCCCAAGGCGGCGACGCCGCGCAGCTCGGCGTCGGGTGAGCTCAGGTGGTGTGTCAGTCCGGCGATCGAGGCGGCGTTGTCGTAGCGAGCGAGGAACTGGACCGCGATCTCGCGGGTGCAGCCGTTGCCGGTAGCGAGTTGGTCGAGGAGGAACGCGGTGTCGGCGTCACTCAGGTTGCGATCACCGGCTTCGTCGACCGGATCGTTCGCCAGAGGCAACGGATGTACGGGTGCGCGACCGCCGCGGAGCCAGCCGCTGTTGCCGACCGACCGCGCGGCGAGCAGGCAGAGATGCGGTGGTGCGCCCGCGGCCTCCGCCAAGAGTGTCCGGACGTCGGGTGCGACGGCGACGGGTGACGCCACGGCCGGTGCGCGGGACGGGATGCTTTCGCCGACCAGAGCGGCGGCGGCAATGCAGAGCATGAGGCGGAACATGAATCCTCCGAGGCGACGACCGCGGTGGTCGTCGCGTAGTGGTGAAATTTGAGCACTCATTGGGCGTGAGAAACCCGCGTTGGCGATGCTCCGCCTCGGCGGGTTTTCGGTTGGTCAGGGTATGGGTATCGGGCGCGGCCACGGCCACGGCCATGGATCGATGCGTCCCGCGCCGCTCATCGAGCGGATGGCGAACAGCCTCACCTCGACGCTTGCCGAGCTGAGAAACTTGCTCATCGAATCGGCCGACATGCCGGTGCGTCCGAGGGTTCGGAGCAGTGCGCGCGTGGTCTCCTCGTCCTGACCGCGGTTGAGTGCCGCACTCACGGCCGGTAGGGTGCTTGAGTCACCGATCTCGGAGAGCGCCCATGCCGCCATGAGCCGAGTCTCCTTGTCGGTCGATTCGAGGAGGGCAACGAGTGCACGCGGTGCCCGCGTGGGTCGCATCTGGCCGATCGCCCAGGCCGCAGTGCCCTTGACGCGCTCGGACGAGTCGCCGTTGAGGACAGCGGCAATTGCCATCGCCGACGCGTCGCCGCCGATGGAGCCGAGCCCCCAGACCGCCATCTCGCGCACGTCTTCATCGGCGTCGCCTTTGCACGCGGTCTCGAGCGCGGTGCGTGCGGTCGGACCATCGCCATTCGCGAGGGCCCAGGCAGACATCTCCCGGACGTCGGCGTTGGAATCGGTCGCGAGTGCATGCGCGAGTTCGCGCTGTGCCTCGGGCACTGCCGCGTAGGGCTCGAGTCCCCAGGCGGCCACACGACGCACGCGCGCACTGCTGTCGGTCTTGAGCACCCTGATCAGCAGATCCATCTTCTCGTCGGCGACGGCCTGTTGCTGCTCGCCGCGGCGCGGGCGATTGATCTTGACATTGATGTTGTTGTCGCGAAGGATCTGATCGACATCAGGGAGCGGTTCCGTGCGTGCACCATCGACCGGCAACTCGCTCGGCGCGGGCGCTGCAACATTGCCCAACGCGACCGACTCGGGCGTGATCGGATCGGCGATCGGCAGCCCGCTCGACATGGGGCTTGCGGGTGCAGCGGGCGCGGCCGGCCGTTGGATCGGTGCCGCGGCACTCACGGCGATCACGAAGCCGGTGAGCGCGAGTGACACGACAGCGGTGCGCCAGCGTGGTGGTTCGCCGCGGTCCTGGGCGGGGTCGAGAATGGCAAGCATGCGTCCCTCGAATTCCTTGCGGCGTGCCATGGCGATCGCCGCGGTGGGAGTGCTGGTGCCGCGCACCGATGTGACGATGTCGAGCAGGTGCTGCGCGTAGTCACTCGGAACGGCACCGAGTCGGATGGCGAGATCGTCGCAGGCGCGCTCGCTCGCGTCGCGGAGGCGGCGGGCGGCGGTCCAGGCGAGTGGATGGAACCAGTAGATCGCGCAGGCAACGCGGCCGAGCATGTGCCCCACCATGTCGCGGCGGCGGATGTGGCCGAGTTCGTGGATCAGGACGGCTTCGCGCTGGGGGCGGCTCCATGTCGAGCAGACGGCGGGGAGCACGATCACCGGTTGGCGGACGCCGGCGGCGAACGGCATCTGCACCGCGTCGCTCGCGAGCAATGCCGGGATGTCATCGAGTTCGAGTCGGTCGGCGACTTCGAACAGTGTCGTCTGCCACGCCGGGTCGTCGAGTGGTGTGGCGGTGCGGACGATGCGGCGGACCGTTCGCACGCTGAGTGCAAGACGGCCGAGCAGCACGATCATCACGGCGGCCCACGCCCCGAGGAGCAGGGTGCCGAGTGGGATGGGGGTACGTGTTGCGCGTGGTGGTGTGATGGTGATAGTGGGACTTGCATCACCGAGCGTTGATGCGCCGTTGGGGTCGGTGATCGCGGTGTTCGCTTTCGGGTCGGCGACATTGCCGAAAGTTGTGTTGTCACCTGTCGGCGCGACCGCTGCCGGTGCGGGCAGCACACGCACGCCGACGGGGACGTAGGTCGCGATCAGCGGCAGCACGAGCAGGCCGGCGAGGGCGACCAACCAGACGCGGTGTCGGCTGCTCGAGCTGGCGCGGTGCATGGCGAGGCTCACGAGCAGCGCCGCGATCAGGATCGCGGTGGCCTTGAGCACCACGAGCACCGTGGGCAGGATGGCGGTGAGTGCGGCGGGCATCGATCAGCTCCCGCGGGTGCGCGCGTCGCGCACCTTCTCGGTGAGGGCCGCGATATCGGCGTCGGAGAGGTCGGCGTCGGTCATCCGGAGGAGTGCGGTGACCGCCTGCTCGGTCGAGCCGGCGAAGTAGGTATCGATTACCCGTGCCAGGACATGCTCGCGGGCCTCCTCGGTCGGGGTCGCCGGCCGATAGAGGTACTTGGCGCCGTCCTCGGTGTAGGCCACCAGCCTCTTCTCGCCCAGGATCCGGAGGACCGAGCGGACCGCGGAGTAGGTGGGCTTGTCGGGGAGGCTCCGCATGATATCGGCGACCGAGCCCTCCCCATCCCGGTGGAGGACGTCCATCACCTGCCGCTCTCGTCGGCTCAGGTCTTGGGTCTTGGTGGGCTTCGGCATGGTCTCTCCCGGTGGTTGCTCAAAAATCAGCACTGCTCATATTTGAGCAGGAGGGGAGGAGATGTCAAGGGGGGGCGTAGGGTCCTGCATTTAGGCGCGACCGTCAGGTCGCGCGGCAAGACCAATGACCGTCTTTAGGCGCCTGCGTCAGCGGGCGCGCTGGATGGTCGCCCGCATTTAGGCGCCTGTGTCAACGGGCGCTTCCGATCGTGGGGGTGGACAACGAAGTTCGTTGGTCGTGCCGATCGACCTTATGGTCGATCCTAAAATCGTTCATTGGTCGCGCCGGTCGACCTTACGGTCGCCCCTAAGGGGTCGCGTACTTCCACACCGCCACATAGTGGCACGCGGTGCCGGCGATGACGAACAGGTGCCAGATGAAGTGGCCGTAGGGGATCCGTTTGGCGGCGTAGAACGCGACACCGATGGTGTACGCGAGCCCCCCCGCGACGAGCCAGAGCACGCCTGGCAGCGGCACCAATTGCCAGAGCGGCTTCGCGGCGATCAGGATCAGCCAGCCCATGCCGAGGTAGAGCGCGGCGCTGAGCCGCGGATACCGAATGCCCCAGACGCTCTTGAGCACCACGCCGGCGGTGGCCAGGGTCCAGACCAATCCAAAGAGCGTCCAGCCCCACGCGCCGCGGAGTACGCCGAGCGTGAAGGGCGTGTAGGTGCCTGCGATGAGGAGATAGATCGCGGAGTGGTCGATTCGGCGGAGGATGCCCTTCCGCCGTGCATCCCGTGTGGCATGATAGATCGTGGAGCTGGCGTAGAGGATGATGACTGTGCTGGCGAAGATCATGGCGCCTATGGTGGTCGCAACCCCGTGTGGGATCGCACTCGCGATGAGCCAAGGCAGTGCGATCAGCGAGGCGACGAGCGCGACACCGTGGCTCAGACTGTTGGCGAGTTCCTCGTGGCGGGACTGGTGGTCGAGTTCGTTCAAAACGCCAGCCGCATTCCCAGGCCGATACCGCTCGGGGTCGGCGTCACCGCGACTGTCATCCGTCGTGCCGGCAGCCACAATTCCGTCTTGTAGTGTGCACCTACAATTCCGCCAAGCAACAGGCCCGGTGGGACCGTGACGAGATAGTAGATCCCGCAGATGCTGTCATCGCCGGGACCCTCGCACCTCGACTTGGCAAGGAAGCCCATCACCAGGCCGCCGGCGAAGCCAAGCCCAAGCCCTTCGGGCCATCGTCCTCGCTCGCCATGACTCAGATCGAATCGGGTCGAGCGTGTGAGGACGTGCGAGCGCGTCTGCCCATCGGCGGTGAGAAGCATGACGGTGTCGCCCTGGATCGAGCGGAACTGGCCAATGATCGGGTCGCAGGCGGCATCGCGTTCACACGGCGGACGGATCCGGACCCGTGCCCCGGGTTCGAGCCTTTGTGCCTGCGCCATGTTCGGGATCAGGCCGAGTAGCAGGGCGAGGAGTATGGGCGTCGGGTTCCGCATGAGAGAATACTATTACGAGACGCATTTAGGATCGACCATCCTTAGGGGCGACCGTCAGGTCGCCCGGCGCGTCCAATGACCGTCTTTAGGCGCCTGCGTAAGCTGGCGCTCTGGATCGTGGCAGCGTTCGGCATAGTTCATTGGTCGTGCCGATCGACCTGACGGTCGATCCTAAGGCGCATTGGTTGTGCAACGGGCCTTCATTGGTCTTGCCGATCGACCTCACGGTCGATCCTAAGGCGCGCGCCCCTAAAGCCTTGACACCCTCCCTCCCAGCCCGCATCCTCCAGCAGGCGCCACTCGGTGCGCCCCCGGTCCGCGGGCAGGGAAGTTCCCAACCGAGACAGTACCCCACGTAGTCCATCCCAGGAACTCTTTTCGGGCCCACCGTGCGGACACGGGCCAGTCGAAAGGAGTTTCCATGTCCGGAACCCACCGGCCGCTGCCGGCCCGCCCCAATCTCGAGTCCGAACGGAAGCACGCCAAGCGACTGCTGCGGGCGCTCCATATCGGAGACGCCGCCGCGCTCGCGCGCTGTCGCGTGCTGCCGGGTGCGGCGCGTGACGCCAACACACTGCAACTCGCCGACGCGCAACTGATCATCGCCCGCGAATACGGCTTTGCAAGTTGGCCGCGTTTGGTCGCGTACTACACCACATGGGATCGGCACGACGCGGCCGGTCCCGACCGGACCCGCTACCCTCTCGACCGTTACGAGATCTGGATCGGCGACCTGCTGAACCGACACCGCCTTCGGATTCCCGGTGCCGCCCAGCAGTTGGGTGCGTACGTGCCGCGATTCACCGATGCGACCGAAGCGGAGATACTCGATGCCGTGGTCACCGAAGACGACGCGCGTTTGGCGGTGGCGCGAACGCATCGGTTGCCAAGCTGGGAAGGGCTGGTGGAGTGGGCATCGTCGTACCAAGAGATCGGGATGGACGAGCATAGGGCTTCACCATTCGGGCGTGCGTTGCAGGCGATCCGGGAGGGCGACCTCGACACGCTCGGATTCATTGTCGATGCACATCCTGAGATGTTGGAGCGTGACTACCGTGGCATGCCTGGATACGAGCCGACGTTGATCCGAACCGCGTGGCATCAGGAGCGGACGGCGCCGAGCGAGCAGGCGACGCGGGTGAGCGAGTGGCTGGTGACTCGGGGGGTTGATGCGGCATACGATGCGACGTCGTCGCTACATCATTTGCGGATGCCGAAGAAGTCGATCGAGGAGATCTCCTTCTTGCTGAGCCGTGGCGCCGACCCGACCTGGATTCCGCCCGACGGGATTGGTCTCTTGGAGCGTGCGTTGATGGTCTGCTGGTCCCCCGCGCCCGCCGGCCTGATCCGAACGCTGGTGCCGACACCGAAGGCACTCTGGATCGCCGCGGGACTGGGCGATGTCGCGACGATGCGCTAGTTCCTCGGTGCCCCCGGCACGGTGACCGATGCCGCGCGCGAACATCGGCCCGACTTTCTCGGGGCGCACATGCCGCTGCCGACCTGGCCCGGGGCGAGCGACCGCGAGATCCTGTGGGAGGCGTTCTACATCGCCGGGATGCAGCAACAGGGTGCCTCGATGGATCTGTTGCTCGCGCATGGTCTGCCGATTGACTACTCGCCATTCGAGCAGTCGCTGCTGCATGTCGCAGTGGGCAACAGGCTGGTGCGACTGGTCGAGTTGCTGATGGAGCGTGGTGCCGATCCCGACATCCGCGGCATCCGACCGAGCATGACGGCGCGCGAGATGGCGGCGGAGCGATTGGAATCGATGCCGGACGATGTTGATGCGCGACGGGTGGCGGAAGTCATGGGGCGCTCTTAGGCGCGAACCTTAGGATCGAGAGCCTGCCCCGAGCGTAACCAAGGGGCAGCGACCGCGACTCGGCATGGCCTCACGGCGTCGCATTTGGCGTAGATTGGAGAGGGCGCCCTGCCGGTCCAATAAGCTTGTCCCCTAGCAACACTCGGAGGAAGCGATGGCGGATTCGCACTCGGTGGATAGGCCGCACAGATCAGCAGGGTTCGCGCTGCTTGCCGCGAGCTGTGCTCTGGTCGTGCTCCAGGTCTGGTCAGTCATTGTGTGGACACGAGTTTTCGACCGTGGCCAGACGCAGGCCGAACGCGTAGCGCTTTACCTGCACGCGCTGCCGCTTGGCATCGGCCGCGTGGGGATGTCAGGGCTCACCTGGCTTGCGTTCCTGTGTGCCGTGATCAGCATGGCGACCGGTCTGGCCGCCGGACGCCTTCTCGGCCGGTCCGTGAAATTCGGTATGTTCGCCCTGGTGACTCTCAATGCACTGCTGATCGTCTGGTACCTCTTTACCCTGATGTAGCATCGCGGTCGAGTCCCACCGCAGTCAGGCGCGCAGGTCGTTGTGCCGCAGAACCCAATGATGTGCTCTTCGTTCCCATCCCTCCTGCATACCAACGAGGTGAACCGATGCCAAAGTATCTGATCAAGCGCGAAATTCCGGGTGCCGGCAACATGTCTCCCCAGGATCTCCAGGGTGCCTCACAGAAGTCATGTGAGGTGCTCCAGAACCTGGGACCCCAGATCCAGTGGGTAGAGAGCTACGTCACCGCCGACACGATCCACTGCATCTACGTCGCGCCCAACGAAGACCTGATCCGCAAGCACGCTGAGCAGGCGGGGTTTCCCGCCAACGAAATCATGGAGGTGCGGGCGATCATCGACCCAACGACGGCGGAGGCCTAGGTGAGGCGAGCAATGGCGGAACGTGTCGCAGATGGGTGACCTACGGAATGGATCGGTCAAGTTGCGGATCGCCCGTGCCGGGCTGCTATTGGCCGTACTGGCGGGTTGTCACACTGACCGTGGGGTGGTGTACGATCTGGTCATCCTCAACGGCCGAGTGATGGACCCCGCGTCGGGACTCGACGCGATCCGGTCAGTGGGCATCAGCGGGGGCGCGATCCAGATGCTGCGCGACGGCGCTCTCCAGGGAATGGACACGCTCGATGCCACGGGGTTCGTGGTTGCGCCCGGGTTCATCGACATGCACCAGCATGCCCAGGATTCCGCTGCTTATCGCGTGGAAGTGTTGGACGGCACCACCACCGCGCTCGAGCTCGAGGGTGGCACCGACGACGTGGACGCGTGGTACGACGCGAGGGCCGGCAAGGTGCCGATCAACTACGGCGTCAGCATTGGGCATGAACTGGTCCGCAAGCGGGTGATGGGCGACACCGGGACCAATGCCCCGGTGGGCCCCGCCAAGTCCAATGCTGCGACCGACGCCGAGCTGGCGGAGATAGTGCGACAGATCGACCACGGGTTGGATCGTGGCGCGATCGCCGTAGGCATGCTGCTCGAGTTCACGCCCGGCGCCCGACCGTGGGAGATCATCCAGATGTTCCGGTCCGCCGCCCGCCACAACGCGACGGTGCACGTGCATCTCCGCGCTCTGCCGGAGCCGCAATACTACCTGGAGACGGAGGAAGTCATCGGTGCCGCCGCGGCCACTGGGGCCTCAGCGCACATCGTCCACATCCAGAGTTCGGGCGGCGAGGACACCCCGCGGATGCTGGAACTGGTCGGTGGGGCGCAGGAGCATCACATTGATGTGACGGCCGAGGTCTATCCGTACACTGCCTCCATGTCAGAGATCGAGGCGGCGGAGTTTGATGGCTGGGAGTCGTGGCAGGACAGCAAGTTCGGCCGGTTTGAATGGGCGGCAACCGGGGAGCGTCTCACGCGTCAAAACTTTGCACGCTTCCGGAGACTCGGCGGCTGGGTAGTCGAGTACAACAACACCGAAGAGATCGTGACCGCCGCCGTGGCGCATCCGCTCACCATGATCGCCAGCGATGGCATCCTCCACGACGGCGTGGGCCATCCGAGGGTGGCCGGAACCTTCGCGCGGGTGCTCGGCCGCTACGCGCGAGAAGAGAAGGCGTTGTCGCTGATGGAAGCGTTGCGCAAGACGACCATCGCGCCGGCGCAGCGCATGGAACGCCGCGTGCCGGAGATGGCGAGGAAAGGTCGGGTCCAGCCGGGCGCCGACGCCGATCTCGTGATCTTCGACCCAGAGCGCGTCATCGACCGCGCCACCTACCGTGAACCGACGCTACCGCCGCTGGGGATTCGTGATGTGCTGGTCAACGGTGTGCCCGTGGTTCGCAGCGGGGTGATTCAGGAGGGCGTGCAGCCGGGGCAACCGGTGCGATCGCTGATCCAGTGACCGTTCGTAGGCGCGTGCATTTAGGCGCCTGCGTCAGCGGGCGCTCTGGGTGGTGGCGCCCCCATGTAGGCGCGACCGTCTGGTCGCGCCGGGCGACCTCACGGTCGCCCCTAAGGACGGTCGATTCTAAAGGCGGTCGATCCTGAGTGCCGGTCATTGGGGAGGTCGGTTCTCGATCGCCGCTATCACCCACTGCATTCCGACGCTCGTGCCGAGGGATCAGACACGGAGCACCTCACCATGAGAGCTCGACACCTCGCCCTGGCAGCAGGCGCCCTCGTGCTGACGCAGGGCAGCGCACGCGCGCAGGTGCCAACGGTGCGCGATAGCGCGGGAGTACAGATCACGGAGAACCCGGCGCGGGAAGCGTTTCGGATCAACTTGAAGCTGGGCGACAGCCCGATCCTCGATGTGGGTGGCCTGCACGACGACAATCCCGATGCCGAGTTCGATGCGAGCCGGGGGTACCTCCGTGGCGTGCGGCTCTCCGATGGCGGATTGGCCGTGGTCGATGTCAATCACATCAAGTACTTCGATGCGAGCGGGACACTCCGCAAGGTCGCCGGGCGCGGTGGTGATGGTCCAGGAGAGTTCCGCGACCTCAACGCCATCTGCCGCACCCGCGGCGACACGATCGTCGTGGCCGATCGTTCGCGACTGGGTGTACTCGACAAGCACGGCACCTTCATCCGCCATGTGCCGAGCACACCGCGATTTCTGCCCGTTGATGGGTGTTTCGGAGACGGCACGTTCCTCCTGAGCAACGCGACCTATCGGACTCCTACTCCCACCACCCGGACGACACATCTCTGGCGGATGGGTCTCGATGGGACCGAGGTGGACTCGCTCGGCGACATGGTGTTCCCCTTTGGTGACGTGGTGCTGCAGGGCGAGATCACCTGGTTGGCAGCGGGCAGCAAGCTGTACGTCGGGGATCCCTATCGGAAGGACCTTCACGTCTTCGAGCTGTCTCAACGCGTGGCGGGTGGACGTGTGTCGAGTGTCGCGCCGATGAAGTTGGTCATGAGCATTCGCACGGCCGACCGCGCTGTCCCCATCACCGACGCTGCCCTCGAGGAACGACTCGCCCTGATGGTGGGGGTCAATATGTCGGACACCGAGCGCAGGGCGCGGATGGATCAGATGCGGGCGATGCCACGCGCGTCGACATGGCCGACCATCGGGCGGATCTACGCCGACCCTGATGGCAATCTCTGGGTTGCCGACTATCTGCAACACTGGGGCGCGCCGACCGGATATTCGAAGTTCGACGCCAATGGCCGTCTGGTCGGCCGGTTGGTCATTCCTGCCGCGACGCCGCCGGCACGCGCGCTCCGAGTCATCGGGTTCGGTCGGAACGATATCCTTGTCCGTCGGTCGGACGACGACGGTGCGGCGCACCTGAGCGTCTATCCGCTCGTCCCGTTGCGGAAGGACCCGTGACCGTTCTTGGGCGCCTACATCTTCAGGCGCGAGCGTCAGCTCGCTTAGCAATTCCCCTGTGGGAATTTAGGATCGACCGTGAGGTCGATCGGTCGCAGCCAATGATGCTTGCCTTACAATGCCAGGATCCAGAGCGCCCGTTGACACGGGCGCCTATAGGGGGGCCGCTGGTCGTGCAACCGACCGTCATTGGTCTTGCCGGGCGACCTCACGGTCGCCCCTAAATGCGGTCGATCCTGAGAACGGACGTTCATTGGTCTTGCCGGGCGACCTCACGGTCGCCCCTAAATGCGGTCGATCCTGAGAACGGACGTTCATTGGTCTTGCCGGGCGACCTCACGGTCGCCCCTAAATGCGGTCGATCCTGAGGAC
>JBBSPX010000080.1:0-12795 GCA_038258395.1 Gemmatimonadales bacterium
GCGGATCGCGGCGATCGCCGCGGCCTGATCCACCATGGCCATGATATTCCCGCCGAACAGATCGCCGAGGATATTGGCCATGTGAGGCATCACAAGCGTCGAGATCTCGCCTCGAGAGTGGGACATCGGTCGGGATTCGGGCAAGCAGCTGTCCTCGTCTGGGTTGGTCCAGGGTCGCTCCGGGGTCGTCGGCCGCCAAGTCAGGAGGCCTGTCCCGTCGCGTCAGTAATCTACCGGGCGCAAATAGTATTCCCCGATCGCCGTGCCGCTCACCATGGCCGTACTGGGCAGTCGGCGCTTCCAGTGGGTCGAATCCAGTCGCCGGCGCACGATGGCCACCTCGTCGGTCGTGTAGCCGGCGGTGGCCAAGGCATCCTCGCCGAAGCCCCGCAGGATAAGGTCCAGAATGCCGTCCGCGACCTGGTAGGTCGTCCCGAAATCTGCTTCGTCTGTCTGATCCGCCACCAAATCGGCGGTCGCCGGCTTGTCCACGATCTCCGGCGGTACCCCGACGTGGCGAGCCAGTGCCCAGACCTGCGTCTTGAAGAGGTCGCCAATCGGGTTGATGGGGGGCGAGTCATCGGCGTGCCAGGTGAAGTACCCGAGCAACCGCTCGCTCTTGTTGCCCGTGCCGAGCGGAAGGGCCTGGAGTCCGGCCGAGAGGTCGAAGAGCGTCGTCATCCTGAGTCGAGCCATCACATTGCCAAGACGAGCTGGGGAGAGCGTTTCGGCGGTTGCAGCAGCATAGCCGTCGACCGCGGCCGTGATATCGATGGTGCGCTCCTCGATACCGAGTGCCTCGGTGACGAGGCGGGCATGGTCCAGCGACGCCGTGCTCGACGTTCGATACGGCATCCGAACCGCGATCACCTGGTCCGGTCCGAGCGCCTCGGCCGCGAGCCAGGCCACAAGAGCCGAGTCCACGCCGCCCGAGAGCCCGAGTATCACGCGATCAAACCCCCGACGGCGCCCCACCTCATCGCGGAGGAACTGCACCAGCCAGGTGCGTGCCAAGGCCGGATCGATGGCCAATCGTTCGTCGGCCGGAGGCACGTTGACCACCCCACTGAAGGCTGGGGGTTGAACGATGCGATCTAGCGGGGTCGCGGGCTGTTCGCCAAGCGACACGGCGCGCTGGCGCGCCCGACCGAGAGCCTCGATCAACTGCGGGAGCCGAAGTTCCAGATCAGCGAGCAACGGCGATTCGGCCCGAACTCGCGGCACCGCCTCCAAGTCGAGGGTGTGGTGGATCACCGCGTCCTCGAACAACGGACCGCGAGCCAGGACATCGCCATCTGGGCCGGCGAGGAGCGAACCGCCCGGGAAGCCCTTGCCCCCCTCGAAACCGACCAATTGGGACATCGCGACGAAGACCCCGTGCTCGCCGGCGATGCCGCGAGCGAGCCGATCCCACCTGGCGATGGAGCCTGGTTGTCCGGGGTGGACCGGATCCGGGGCCAGCCCGCGTGCCGGACTCGCCGCGAGCACCGCGATCACTTGGGCGCCGTCGACGGCGGCGATGGTCGGGGCCAACGAATGCCAGGCGTCCTCGCAGATCAGCATCGCCACCCGACCGAATCGCGTCTCGAACGCCCGAATATCTGCGCCGGCCTCGACGAACCGTTCTTCATCGAAGACGCCATAGGTCGGCAGGAACAGCTTGCGGTGGACGTGACGGACGCCGGCGTCCCCCCCCCCGAGTGTGGCCCACATCGCGGAATTGTGGAGCCGACCGTTCCAACGCTCGTAGAACCCAAGGACGATATCAATCGGTGCGGCGGCGGCCGAGTGACGACGGCTCAGATCCTCGAACAGCGACTCGGCCGTGACCGCGTGCTCACGGACGCCACCCTCGAGGAAATACCCGGTGGTGGCCGTCTCGGGCAGGATAACGAGCTCGGGTCGCTCCGGCCCCTGACCCAGCGAGTGCAGGAGCTCGCCGATCCGATCCAGATTCTCGCTCGGGCGACCCTTGATTGGGCGGAACTGGCAGAGGGCGATGGGGACCGGACGCATGTCACAATCTACCCGCGTCGATTCGTATATTCCCTGCTTCCCGACCATCAGGAGCGTGCCGTGACCCTTCTCGACTCGATCGCCGATGCCCCCAATGCCAGCCAGCCGCTGCCATGGCTCATCACCTGTGGCCAGCCCACAGCCGAGCAGTTCACCAGCGCCAAGGAGGCCGGCGTGACCCTCGTGATCGACCTCCGGGATCCGATGGAAGCGCGCCCCTTCGATGAGCCGGACACCCTCGCAGGCTTGGGTGTCACGTACCTCAACGTGCCGGTAAATTCCGGGGCCCTCGACGACACCTCGCTCGAACAGATCCTCGCTGCGATCCGTGCCCACGTACACCAGCCAACGATGGTCCACTGCGCCAGCGCCAATCGCGTCGGCGGGGCGTTGATCCCTTTCTTCATGCTCGACCAGGGAATGGACGAGCCCGCAGCGATTGACGCCGCAATGAAGGTCGGACTGCGGAGTGCCGAACTAATGGAGTGGGGCCTCGCCTACGCACGAGCGCGCCGCCCGTAGTGCCGGACGGCGCGCTTGAGCGTGCGCAGGGGGAGTGTGCCCTACCGGCGATCTGGCCCGCGGCTCCGTGCTCGGCTGGGACCGCTGCTCACCGGGGGTGGTGGCGACGACCGGCTCGTGCTCGGCGGCGGGCTGCTCGGTCTGGGGGCCGGCGGCGGCGAGCTCTGTCGAGGTGGCGGGCTGCTTTGCCGTGGCGGCGCACTCTGCCGCGACGGTGGCGATGCCTCACGGCGTGGCGGCGGACTCGAGACCGGACGCGTACCGGGGCTTGCCTCGCGCCGGACCGGCTCCCGTCCCGGCGTATTGGTCGACGAGGTCGGCGGACGATACACGGGCCGCTCCTCCCCCCGCTCCTGGACCAGCGGGGTCGGTGCCGGCGTCGTCCACCCAGTCCCGACAGTGCTCGACGCTGAAGGGCGACGGCTCCGCGAGCGCCCGGTCTGGGTCGGCGGTGGCGGTGGCGCCGACGACCGGCTTGGCGGGGTGGTCGCAGTCGACGGCGGACGAGTTCCCGTGGCCGGTGGGGGTGATCCGCCACGGCTCCGCGTCGTCACAGTCCTGCCACCCACGGAGGTGGACGTCGGGCGAGGCAGCGGATCGCTCAGCCGACGCCCGATGCCACTCGCCGGTGCGAGACCGCCCTGTGGAACCCGGGCACGAGTCCCGTAGATCGGGTTGGGGACGACCGGTCGTAGTGGCGTGTTGATCACCGTGATCGGACGATACGGTGTCCCGTAGTAGGGATCCCAACCGTACCAGCCGTTCCATCCTCCGCCATACCCCGAGCCCCAGCCGGAGTAGCCATAGCGGTTCCGTCCATACTGAGAGCCATACCACGGATCGTACCAAGGGTCGTTCCAGCGGCTCCCAATCGAGATCGACCAGCCCGGCGAGCGCCATCCGCACGCCAGGCAGGTATCGAGGTAGGGGTCACCCCATCCGGCGTCGGCGACGACCACCGGCTGCGCACTTTCATAGCCCGGTCCCCAGACTCGGTAGCCCACAACGTCATAGTCGAAATTGCCGCGGTCAGTCATCCGGTCAACGATGTCGAGGAGTTGCGACTCGACATCACCGGCAGGATCATCGAGGCGAAGCCGTTCGTAGTCCCAGCGAACGCCGTTGCCTGTGGCATACCCCGCAAACGAGAACCGCTCCCGCGACAGGACGGAGAGAATGATGCCGGTCCCGCCACGGTCATCCGCGAGGAACGTCGCATCATCGTGCTCTCCACGAAGGGCATACCGCCGCCCGCCCCGGACCGACGTGTCGAGGTCGGGGTCGAGCGGGAAGAGGACCCGCACATAGCCATCGCCATCGACGCGGAACACGAGCAAGTAGCCGTCGTTGTCGGGAGCGACCTCGACCTTGACCCTGTCGCCAGGGCGATAGTCGCCCCCGTTGAGGGAAAGTCGGACCTGATCATTGGCGGGCAGGCCAACAACCCCGGCCGATACACTGGCCGAGGTTGCGGCAAGCAAGGCGAGTAGCGCGTACATGGTACCTCCTGCACTCTGTGACGGACCTGCACATTCAGGGACAGCCTACTACATATACCAGATCCGTGCCACACTTAAGATGTTTAATAGCAACGACTTGGCGATGACGATAATACGAATATGTCCGATTCCGTGGTGGAAGTGACGGTCCCTCGACACCCTCACGCCCTTGAGGTCTCCCGCCCGCCGTTCCATCGATGCCAGTACATCCGGAGCTCGGTGATCCGATGCCCGTCGGTTTCGGCGAACAAAGCCCCCCGAGCGTCGACCCACTGGCCCGACTTTCGGCGTCGGAAGACCAGCCGGAATTCGGTGCTGAACCAGAGGTCCCCGACGGTGAAGACCTCGCCCACGGTAAACCGAGGTTCGGACTGGCTGTATGGGATATCCGCCGCCCAGCTCCGAATGGCACTGATCCCCTTGATCGGCGGAGAGAACGGCGTCTCCAGAAACGTGCATTCTTCGGCGAACACTTCCATCATGGTGTCGACTCTGGCCTTGCTCCAGCTCCGAGCGAGCGTCTCCGCGAGTGCGCGCGCGCGCAGGTTGAACGGGAGCTCCGGATCCGAGGTGTCGTCGTCTGTGCTCATGGTCTCTGCACGCTCAGGGTATCCTCGGCTGGGCGCTCTCCACTCAAGCGCATGATTGCGTCGCGAACAGCCTCCGCTACCGGTTGGTAGGCCGAGTCTGGATGATCCCAAAGGCTCAGGAATCGTTGGTAGTGGACCCGCGCGGAATCGGCTTGTCCGGCCGCCTCAAAGATCGAGCCCAGGGCACGCTCGCGGGCGGTGAAGAGCTCCAGGGAGTTGGGGAACCCCCAACGCAGGCGCGTGAGGGCGGCGGCGCGGTGGTTGGGGAGTCTTGCCTCAAGGAGCGCGTACCGAAGCTGGAAGGGCGCCGTAAAGGTGGCGAACCCGAGTGAACTGCCGATCAACTGGATCCCGCTATCACCCAGGACCAGCGCGCGCGCAGTGTCACCCTTGGCTGCCGCCGCGAGTCCCGTGATCCCGACCAGCGTGCCACGAATGGGCCCCTGCAGCGTGTCCGGGTTGCCGAGTAGGAGTCGGGCAATCGCTTCCGCCTCATCGGGCCGGCCAAGTTCGAGTGCCAGTAAGGCGCGCCACGTGCCGAGATACGAATTCGGATTCCGGACATTTGCGGTGGCGAAGCCCGAGTCAATCTGGGCGAGTCGTCCTGCGGTCTCGAATCCGGAGAGCATCGGCAAAAGGGGGATGTAGAAGGCTGCTTCGCCAAGGCCGGCCCCCTCGCGCTGAATGTATGCGCGAGCGCTATCGACTCGGGCCGTCGAGGCGGAGATCAGTCCCACGATGAGATCCATCTGCGGGCCGAAGGACTGGCCATCCATGGTTTGCGCGAGGCCGCGCAGGAGTTGGATGAGCCGTGTTCCGCTGATGGAATCAGCGGTGAGCTTCGAGGTCAACGTTGCAAACGCCATCCCACTGCCGATGGCGTCGCCGA
Source organism: Gemmatimonadales bacterium (assembly GCA_038258395.1). Lineage (GTDB taxonomy): Bacteria > Gemmatimonadota > Gemmatimonadetes > Gemmatimonadales > GWC2-71-9 > Palsa-1233. Next base: position 5,517 of record JBBSPX010000080.1, read on the forward strand.
ACATCGCCGCGATCGCACTGTCGGAGCCGGCCATCGCCTCACGAACTAGCCGAACTCGCTCCAGCTCCGCCGTGGCATTCGCAGCCCGGAAGACCGACTCGTATCGGTCGATGAGCCCGGTGTCGTGCTGAATGACGGCGAGCTCGAGCGGATGGATCGCGGCTTGGGTCAGACTGGAATCGATGCCGAGGACGCGGTCGAAGGGGGCGCGAAGCTGGTCGGGCGGCAGCGGTCGATACGATCGACCGTGAAATTGTGCTTCACCGAGGAGATACCAGCCGTCGGCATCATCGGGATGTGCGCGAGTGTACGACGCGGCAGAATCGATGGCTGCATTGTCGGCCCGGTTGAACAAGTCGGATGCGTAGAGTAGCGACCGGAGTCGGGGCGGGAGCGAGTCCGAGTACCTGACCGCGTTCGCGGAGGCGGCACGGGCGATCGGCCCCTGGTACTGTCCCTTCCATCCCAAGGTATTGGCCAGCTTGTACCAGGCGAGTGCGAAGGTGGAGTCCTCGCGCACGGATTCCTCGAAGGCGGATTGCGCGCTGTCCCACTCACCGCGACGGTGATAGCGCTCGCCCTCCAGATAGGCCCGAATCGCCGGGACCGAGTGCGACCGGATGCCCGACGCATTGGCCGACGGCAGCGGCTCGCGGGAACGCCAGATGTCGCGAAGGAGCGAGAGCGCCAGCGTGTTCGAGAGTGTGAGCACCGAATCGGCTGGGCCATCGACCGACGCGCGTGAGAGTTCTTTGCCATTCAGGTCATAGAGCTGGGCGCTGAGGCGGGCGGTTCCCCCGGTGGTGATCACGCTCCCCATCAGGACCGACGCCGCCTTCGTACTCCGCGCCACCGCGAGCGCATCCTGGAGATCACCGGCGCCGCCGTTCACCTGGCGGTGCCACTCCCGGAGCACGGTGCGCGGTTCGATGGTCTCAATGTCGCCGACCCCGCTCAGGGAGCCAGCGAGCAGGTCAACCATCCCCTCACCGATCCCCTCGAGGCCAGCGCCCGTCGTGGCGAACGGTACGATCGCGATCGATTCTGCCCCCGAGATGACCGTGCGCGGGGGACCGGCAAAGAAGACTCCCCAGATCACGGCAGCGGCCGTCACGGCCACGGGCAGGATGATGGCAAGTCGCTTCCACCGGCGGCTCTCGCGCGTGGCCGCTGCGACGCCGGTGCTCTCCTGCGTCACCGCACGCGCGAAATCGGTGATGGTTGCGAACCGGTCCTTCGGATCGGCCGACATCGCGCGCTTGGTCGCGCTATCCACCTCGGCCGGGATGCCATCAACCACACTCGAGAGCAAGGGCCGCGGCGCGGTGAGGATCGCCGTCAGCATCGCCTGCATCGTGGGTCCGGCGAACGCCTGCCGTCCGGCGACCAACTCGAAGAAGACGCACGCGAGCGCATATTGATCGCTCCGGGCGTCAACCTCGTCGGCGGTTGCCTGTTCGGGGCTCATGTAGGCGGGTGTCCCGATCGCCATGCCCGAGCCGGTGAGATTGCTCTCGGAGCGGGACGCATCGACCGCTCGTGCGATCCCGAAGTCGGCGACAACGGCATGACCGCCGGAGAGCATGATGTTCTCTGGTTTGATGTCGCGGTGCACGATGCCATGCGCATGGGCGTGCGCCAATCCACTGGCTGCTTCCTGGATGATCACGGCGGCTCGCGCCAGCGCGATCCTCCCCTCGCGCTGCATCAGGTCACGCAGCGATTCGCCCTCAATGAAGGGCATGACGTAGTAGAGGATGCCGTTGGCAGACCCCGAATCGTAGACAGGGACGATGTGCGGGTGCTGCAGCTTCGCCGCGAGCTCGATCTCCCGAAGGAATCGTTCACCACCGAGTGACGCGGCGAGCTCCGGACGGAGCACCTTGATGGCGACTTGGCGGTGGTGCTTGAGATCTTCGGCGAGGTAGACCGTCGCCATGCCACCCTGCCCGACCTGACGGTCGAGCGCATACTGGCCCTTCAGTGCATCGGCGAGTCGCTCCAGCATCCTGTCGGTCATGGGCCGCCCGTCGAAAGGAGGAATACTGGAATCTAGTGGGCTGGCACGGGGCTGACGACCACCCTCACCCCAGCCACGCCTGTCCCTCCTGCACCAACAGCCAGAGATTGAGCACGGCAATGATCAGTGTCACCGTCCAGGCGAAGAACCGCGTGACCGGTTGGTTCACGAACATTCCCATCTTCGCCTTCGATGAGGTGAACAACACCAACGGGATCACGGCAAACGAGAGTTGCAGGGAGAGGATCACCTGACTCAGGATCAGGAGCGCGCCGGTCCCCCGCTCGCCATACATCGCCGTCACGATGACGGCCGGAATGATGGCGATCAACCGGGTGATGAGCCGGCGCAGCCAGGGCGGCAACCGGATGTCGAGGAACCCTTCCATCACGATCTGCCCCGCGAGCGTGCCGGTGATGGTGGAGTTCTGTCCCGACGCCAGCAGCGCCACCGCGAAGAGCACACTCGCGAACACGCTGCCGAGCAGCGGCGTCAGCAGGGCGTGGGCATCATGAATGTCGGCCACCGACTCGTAGCCGGTACCGTGGAAGGTCGCGGCCGAGAGGATCAGGATCGCCGCATTGATCAGGAAGGCGAAGCAGAGGGCCAGGGTGGAATCGATGGTCGCCCACCGGATGGTCTCGCGCTTGTCGGTGTCCTCGCTGCCGATGTAGCGGACCTGCACAATCGCCGAGTGCAGGTAGAGGTTGTGCGGCATCACCGTGGCGCCAAGAATCCCCAGCGCGAGGTACAACATCACCGGATTGGTGACAATCTGGGTGGTCGGGACGAGTCCCTTGACCAGCGGAGCGATCTCGGGACGCGACAAGACCATCTCGACGGCGAAGGCACCCCCGATCACGGCGATCATCGCAATGACGAATGCCTCGAGGTAGCGGAACCCCTTCGCCTGCAGCAGCAGGATGAGCAGCACATCCGCCGCGGTGAGCAGCACGCCGTAGAGCAGGGGAATCCCGAACAGCAGGTTCAGCGCAATCGCCGACCCGATCACCTCGGCGAGGTCACACGCCGCAATCGCGATCTCGCAGAGGACCCAGAGAAAGAATGACACCGGGCGCGAGTAATGGTCACGGCATGCTTGGGCCAAGTCGCGGCCGGTCACGACGCCCAGCTTGACTGCCAGTGCCTGCAGCAGCACCGCCATCAGGTTCGAGACCAGGATCACGCTGAGCAGCGTGTAGCCGAACTGTGCGCCGCCCGCGATGTCCGTCGCCCAATTACCGGGATCCATGTAGCCGACCGCGACCATGTAGCCGGGACCCGCGAAGGCGAGCAGCTTGCGCCACCACGGTCCACCCCGCGGAATCACCACCGACCGGAACGACTCGGGCAGCGTGGGACTCCGACGGGGGTGGCGCCACCCGGCGTCGGAGATGCCGTCCAGCGACCCAGGGCGAGATGCCCGCTCGGGAGGGAATTGTGGAGTGCTCACGCCGGCTCCACCACCACACAGAGCACCAGAGTCGCGAGATCGTGCCCGATCACTTGATGGTTCCTGCCGCGGCGGAGCGCGATGGGACCGTCGAACGGCTGGCGTGACACGACGGTGAGAGTGGTCCCCGGAACGAGGCCCTCGCTGGCCAGCCATCTCAGCCGATCCCCATCGTCGGTGTCGACGCGCGCAATCCGGACCACGGTCCCATTCGCCACGACGTTGAGTGGTGTCGTCTCCCGGGGAGTCAACGAGCCATCGACGCCGGGGATCGGATCGCCGTGCGGATCGAAGGCGGGGTCGCCGAGCGCTTCGGCAAGGCGTTCAACGAGATCATCACTCACGGCATGCTCGAGACGCTCGGCCTCGGCGTGCACCGTATCCCACGTGTAGCCGAGGCGGGCAACAAGAAATGTCTCGATGAGACGGTGGCGCCGAAGCACGCGGAGCGCCTCCCGCCTGCCGCTCCGACTCAACGTCGCACCGCGATACGGTTCGTGCACCACGAGCCCCTGTTCGGCCAGCCGCTTGAGCATGCCGCTCACTGAGGGTGCCGCAAGCCCAAGCGCCTCGGCCACCGCGTTCGTGGCTGCCGGCTCGCCCCCTTCAGAAAGCTGGTAAATCGTCTTGAGATAATCCTCGACCGACCGGGTCAATTCGGGGCGCTGCATTTTAGGCATGCCTAAATATTTATGACGGGCTGACTAATGTCAATCCGCCGAAGGGGCCAATTCCTTCCACCGCTCCACCACCGGCGTCACGATTCGCTCGGTCATGCCCCAGAGCAGGCCGTGCGCGAGTTGGTATCCCGCCACACGACGAACGGTGCCAGCGATTTCGATGGACCTAGAGCGTCGCGCGTCTTCCATGGCGAGGCTCACGAGCGTCACCCACTGATAGCCGGCAACCTCCTCATTGATCTGGAGCTTCGCCTCACGATCCAGCACAAAGAGGAACGGACGCACCAGCAGCGGAGGCAGGGAGGATGTCAGGGGGGCCAGATCATCGAGTTGAATCGGCCGGCTCACAGTGCGCAAATCCAAGCCCACCTCTTCGGCCGTTTCGCGGATGGCGGTGGCGAGCAGGCCATCGTCTGCTGGCTCGCGCCGGCCCCCCGGGCACGCGAGATGTCCGGACCATGGGTCACCCTGCCGTTCGGCCCGCGCAATGAGGAGGAGTCGGTCGGGACCAGGTGCGAGGACGATCGCGACCGCGGCCTCGCGGCGCGCGGGATCGACCACCTCGCGAGGCAATTGACCCGACAATGCCTCGTGGAGCGCCTGCAATCGGCTCATGGGCCGAGGTGTCGTCCGAAAAACGATCTTGTCGACTCGAAGAGCCGATCGAGCGCCGGGGTACTCCCTGCCCATGGGTGGACGGCACCGTAGGTGTGCCCTGCACCCTCGATCGCCAGGAACGCGTGGTGCGGCGCGGAGTCTCCGGCTGCGCCGAGTGCCTCTGCCTCGCCGAAGGACACGGTCTCGTCTTGGGTCCCATGCACCTGCAGCCACGGCCGTCCCAGAGTCGCGGCCGCCCCGGCGATGTCGAGCCGACCGGCCTCATGCTCGAGGCAGTCGGCCGCCACTTCGTAGTCGAGTGGGAGGCGAATGCCGAGCCGGGCATGCGGTACCTCGATACTGCCCGCCGCTCGCCACGCCGCCAGTTGCGCCTCCGTGTGACGCCGGGCCCGCCCGATCGCCGACCAGGTGACCACCGCACCGACCTGCGGGCACTCGGCTGCCAGGAGGATGGCCATCCCCCCCCCTCGCGAATGCCCCATCACGCCAAGTGCCTTCGGGGGCACCACGCCAAGCTCACCACGGCCGAGGGCTGCGAGCACGTGGTGCAGATCGTCAAGCTCCCGTGTGTAGGTGTTGCGCCGAAATCGCTCGGGGCGCGTGAACTTCCCTTCGGCGTCCACGCCCGAGCCGCTCATACTTGCGGTGACCGCCACGAACCCGGCCCGCGCCAGTTGCTCGGCGAAGATGGGCAGGAAGGCGTAGTCCTTGAACCCCTTGAACCCATGGATCAGGAGTACCGCAGGTTGCGCGACATGGCGCGAACCGGCGCGGACGTCGACGAGGATCTCGCCGAGCGCGCCGTCGATCGAATGCTGTGTGAGTGTCGTAGTGGCCATTTACCTTAGGCGCGACCGTCAGGTCGTGCGGCTGATCGCGATGAACCGGATGGTGCGACGGAACCGGGAATCTACCATGGCACGACTGCGACCTGATGGCTTTCACTGCCAATTCGCTTTCTCGCTTTCTCGCCTTCAGATTACAGCCGCACACCGGCCACGGAGGGGGTGACGTGCATTCGCTACACTCGACACAGCTGGCGACCGGCAAGGCCATCGCCGGCGCTCGGGACCTCATGGTCGCCGAGTGGTCCGATTGGCTCACCGGCCGTCACGCGGGTGGGCGGATGCCCGAGGCACTGGTCGAGCGCAAGCTGCGCTTGGTCCTCGACGTCCTGATCGAGATGCTTGGCCCGCTCCGGCGTGAGGCGAACCTGATCTGGCCGCGCGTGATGGAGCAGTACGGTCGGATTGGTGCCTCACGCGGACTCGCCGCCGGCGAGGTGGTCGAGGAAATCCAGCAACTTCGCGTCCTCCTGGTTCGCCATGTTGGTGACACGATTGCCGCGATGCGCCCGCGTCGCTCGGTTGCGGTCTTCCTGCGCCTCAACGCCATCGTTGATCGCGGGATTGCCGAGGCGGTGGTCGGATATACCGATGTCCTTGTGGCGTCGCTCCTCCCCTCCGAACACAGTTCGACCTCGGTGATGTCCGAATCGACCGAAGCGCTCGAAGCGCTACTCGACGAGTTCGACATCGAGCTTGCCCGCGTCACTGCCGGCCGCTGACGCCGATGCAGGTGGATTCCAGCGCTCTGCTTGGCGCGATGTGGGGACTGCCACTGGTGGCCCTTGTACCGCTCGCCAGGCGGAGGCCCGACGTCGCCACGCAACCCACCGAGCGCGACCGTTCCGTCAGTGTCATCATTCCGGCCAGGAACGAGTCGGCCACGATCGAGAACGTCCTCCATTCGATCCTGGCCTCGACGCATCGTTCGTTCGAGATCATCGTGGTGGATGATCGATCCGACGACGACACCGCCGACCAAGTGGAGGCGCTCGCGAGTGCGGACCCGCGGCTCCGCCTGGTGCCGGGCGCCGAACTCCCTCAGGGATGGTTCGGGAAACCGTGGGCGTGCCAGCAAGGCGCTGCGGTCGCGACCGGTGAGTTCCTGCTCTTCACCGATGCCGACACCACCCACCAGCCCGCACTGCTCGCGCACGCGCTTGGGGGGTTGCTCGCAGAGGAAGCCGACCTCCTCACGCTCACGAGTCAGCAGCGATGCCGGACATTCTGGGAGCGACTCGTGATGCCGCAGATCTGGCTGCTGCTGGGCGTGCGCTACGTCCCGGAACGGATCAACCGTGCCGCAAGACCGGATCAGGTGGTCGCCAATGGGCAGTTCATCCTGATCCGCCGATCCGCCTACGACGTCCTCGGTGGCCATGACGCGGTGCGCGGGGAGGTGGTCGAAGATCTTGCGCTTGCCCAGCGTGCCTTCGCTGCCGGTTGCCGCGTGCGCATGATGCACGGCGAACGGTTGCTCGCCACACGCATGTACCGGTCACTGGGCGCGATGATCGAGGGATGGTCGAAGAATCTGTATGTGGGATCACGACAGTCGATGGGTGGGCATCCCCTGCTCACGCTGCTCGCTCCGTTCGTGGTGATGGCGGCGTTTGCATTCTGGCTGGTACCCGTGGCGCTCCTCATGCTTGGCGTCTTGCCC
>JBBSPX010000081.1:0-12774 GCA_038258395.1 Gemmatimonadales bacterium
CATGTGCCTAGTGCCCGCCCTCGACCTTGCCTGACACTCGGCCGGTGCGGAACAGCAGCAGCAATGGCAGCGCCAGTGTGAACGTGATCCCCATCGTGATGAAGATCCGTTCGAACGCGAGCACCGATGCCTGCTGCTCAAGCCGGAGGGTCAGCAGCGCGTGGGCGCGCTGGACGGCCTCGCTGGCGGAGGCGCCAGCGTGTTGCAACCCGGCCGTGACCTGGGCCAGCCAACTGGCGACCTGAGGCTGGGTCGGGTCCAGGTGTTCGCGCAGACCCTCCCGCGCGGTCTCCCGAAAATGTGTCACCAGCACGGCCGAGCCGGCGATGCCAAGCGAGCCACCGAGTTGCCGGGAGAGATTGAACAGTCCAGTGCCGAGCGCCATCTGGCGGGCGCCGAGCGACGCAACTGTGACACCTGTGAGCGGCACGAAGATCAATCCGAGGCCGACTCCACGTAGGATCATCGGCCAAAAGAGATCGTGCGTACCGATCGCCATCGTGAGATGCGAGTGGAGCACCATGGACCAGAGGAAGAGCAGCACCCCGATCACGATCAGGGGCCGTGAATCCATTCGATCGGAGAGCTTGCCGGCGATGGGCATCGTGAACGCCGACGCCAACGCCCCCGGCAGGATCACCAAGCCGGTGGTTTCGGCCGAGTAGCCGAGCAGGTTCTGGAGGAATACCGGCAGCACGAAGACCGACGCGTACAGGGCGAAGCCGAGGATCGCACCGAACACGAGCCCGACGGCGAGTTGGCGGTCCTTGAGGATGCGGAGCTCGACCACCGGATGCTCGGTACGGAGTTCGTGCCAGACGAAACACACCAGTCCGAGCCCCGCAGCGAGCGCGAGACCTACGATCTCGCCCGACGCGAACCAGTCCTTCGATTCGCCCCGTTCGAGCATGATCTGAAGCGCACCGATGCCGAGGGCAAGCAGGCCGAGTCCCAGCCAGTCGATCCCGAATCGCTGGGTCCGTTCGCGCGGTTCGGGCACGTATTCCCAGCAGAGGAGTCCTGCCACGATGCCGAGCGGGATATTGATGTAGAAGATCCAGGGCCACGAGTAGTTGTCGGTGATCCAGCCGCCCAGCGTGGGTCCCAGCGTCGGACCGACCATGATGCCCATGCCGAAGATCGCGCCGGCCATCCCGCGTTCCTCCTGGGGGAAGACATCGAAGAGGATCGCCTGCGCGGTCGAGATCAGGGCCCCCCCCCCAATGCCCTGTACAATCCGGGCGCCGACCAGCCATTCGAGCGTTTGTGCGTTGCCACAGAAGAACGATGCCACGGTGAACAGCACGATCGAGCCGACGTAGTAGTGACGGCGGCCGAACGAATCGGACAGGAACGACGTGAGCGGCAGGATGATCACATTCGCCACGATGTAGCCGGTGCTCACCCAGGCGATCTGCGAGAGGGTGGCCCCCAACTCGCCCATCATGTGCGGAATCGCCACGTTCACGATGCTCGTGTCGACGAGTTCCATGACCGACGCGAGCACCACCGCGAACGCGATCAGATAGCGAGCACGGTAGACGGCACCCTCGTCGCGACCCGTCGCGACACTCACCGGCACGGCGGTCACGACGCGGCGTCACCGATCGTGATGGCGACGTCGACCGACATCCCCGGCCTGAGTGGATGGGCCGGATCGGGCGGTGTCTCGACCGCGATCCTGACCGGAACGTTCTGGACAACCTTCGTGAAGTTGCCGGTGGCGTTGTCGGGCGGCAGCAGCGCAAATCGGGCGCCCGTCGCCGGCGCCACGCTCGCGACCGTTCCGGTGAACACCATGCCGTCGTAGCCATCGACCGTGAACTGGGCGTGATCGCCGACCGCGACCCGACCGAGCGCGGTTTCCTTGATGTTCGCGGTGACCCAGATGTCGGTGGTCGGGACCACGATCATCGCCGTCTGGCCCGACTGGAGCAGGGAACCGGGATCGACCGATCGATGGCTGACGATCCCGGACGTTGGTGCCGTGAGTACGGCCCAGGCCCGGTGCAGCCGTGCCGCCTCAAGGGCTGCCTCGGCCGCAGCCAGATCGGCCGTGCCCCCTTCGCGCGCCGATGCGGCGACGCTCACCTGCGCTTCGGTGGCCACGTACTGCTTGCGGGCCGCCGCAAGTTGGGCGGCGGCGGATGCCCGTGCGGCGGTCATCGCATCGAGCTGCTGGGCCGGGACAATCTGCTTGGCGGCGAGGCGCGTGGTCCGTTCGAGGTCGGCGGCGGCCCGGACATCGTCGGCACTGGCGCGTGTCACTGCGGCCTCGGCGGCAGCGGCCGTGGCCTGCGCGGCGGCGATCCGGGCCCCGAGCTCTCCCCCCCCCTGCTGGCCGGTGCGGGCCCGGGCCGCGGCGACGGTCGCCTCGGCGCCCGCCACCGCCGCATCGAGATCGGCCGTCTCCATCACCAGCAGCGTGTCGCCGGCCCGCACCACCTGGTTGTCCTCAACGCGGACCTCGGCGACGTACCCCTGCAGGCGCGGCGCGATGGTGGCCAGGCGACCATCGACCTGGGCATTGTCGGTCGTCACGTGGTGACGCGAGTAGAGCCAGGCTCGTCCCCCGAAGAACGCCGCCACGACGAGCAGCACACCGAGCACCAGGAACCTGCGGTGATTCTTCATCGGGTCGTCTCCCCGGCTGGGGCCGGTGCATGGTTCGAGTCGAGCAGGCCGAGCGCGCCGGCTGCCGAGAGATGAGCAGCACCAAGCGCCATGCGTGCCTGGATCAGTGCGTCGCGCGCGTCGGCGACGCCCGCCTGCGCGGTGGTGGTCTCGACGCTTCCCGCCACCCCGGCCGTGAACCGCTCGCGCGCTTCCTGTAACTCTTCGGGAGCCAGCGCCAATCGATCCGACGCGATCGCAATGAGTTCCTCGGCCGACGCAACGTCGATCGCCGCCCGTTGCGCCTCCGCGGCGATGGCGTCGCGGAGCTCGTCACGCTGTGTGCGGGCGATCTCGATGCGGAGCATGGCCTGCTCAACCTCGTGTCGACGACGGAAGCCATCGAACGGTGTCCAGTGCATGCCGAGCCCGACGGACCACGAATCACTCAGCCCGTCGAGATGCTGGCCGCTTTCCTGGACCAGTCCGGACAGTCCAACGGTCGGCCACCACCCGAGCGCGGTCGCCCTGGCACGACGCTGGGAGACGTCGAGTCGTACCTCGGCGGCGTGCAGGTCAGACCGCGTCGCGGTGGCTTGCACGATCGCGGCAGCGGGTGTCGTGGGCAGCGTGAACGGAATCGTCGGATCGCCGACGGCCTCGAGCGATGTCTGGGGCGGCAGGTGCATCGTCCGGGCAAGATCGATCTCGGCGCGCTCGACCTGGTGTCGGGCTTCACGGAGCTCGCCACGGGTGATCGCGACGCGGGTCTCGCTCCGCGTGCGTTCGATGCGTGCCGCGGTGCCCTCGTCGACCTGTGCCGTCGCGACGTCGAGCAACGCGGCGGCCGTCGAGGAATCCGCCAACCGCGCCGTCACCTGTTCCTCCGCCCCCGCCAGCCGGAGCCAGGCGGTGCCGGCCGCGATCGCCGACACGGCGCCGACACGATCGGCGTCGGCATCGGCCGCGACAAGCGAATCCCGGAGTGCCCCGATCTGTTCCCACGCCGAGCGATCGAAGAGCACCTGCCGGAGCGTGACGCGCGCCCGGAGCAGGGTGAACGGATCGGTCACGCCGGAGACACCCGGAAAGCCGAATTCATCGAGATTGATTGTCTGTCGATCGGCGGAGACGGTACCGCCGATGCTCGGGAGGAGCACCGAGCGAGCGGTCGCATGCCGAGCGCCGGCGAGGCGGACATCCAACCGAGCGACCACCGCGGCGGTCGCCATCTCGCGACCGGCTGCGAGCGCCTCTTCAAACGTCACGGTCCGCGCCGCTTGGGCCGAGAGACCCAGAGGGGCCAGCACCAGGGCGAGAGCGAATCGGTGATATCGGGGGCACACACGGGTCATCGGGATGACGCTCGGGGAAGGCGAAGCCCGTCAAGCAGGGCGTCGAGGGTGAGGTCGATGATCTCGCTCGCAGGTGGAGCGTCATGATCAAGGTCGTTGAACAGGTAGCGGGTCTGTCCCTGGTGGAGGAGCAACGAGGGAATGGCGCGCGGGATGACCAGCCGTGCGGTCGGGTTGAATTCTCCTTGGGCGATGCCGCGCTCAACGATGCTGCCGAGGAGCCGGCGGTTCCGGAGCACGACGTGCTCCCACCAGAAATCGCGCACCTCGGGAAATTGTGGCATCTCCGCGTACGCCAGCCGGGCGATCCGGATCATGTCCTCGCGGTGAAGTGCCTCCATCATCCGATGGATCACAAGGCGAAGCAGCTCTGAGGCGGAGCCATCATGCGCGGCCAGCAGCGCCTCGCCTTCCTCGAGGAGCACCACAATTCGGCGCTCCACCACGGCCCGGAAGAGGTCGTCCTTCGAGGCGAAGTAGAGGTAGACCGTGCCCTTCGAGACCCCGGCTCGGGCCGCGACTTCTTCGATTGACGCCGCCCGGAAGCCGCGCTCGCCAAACACCGCCAAGGCGGCGCTGATGAGCTCTTCCGAGCGTTGCTCGGGACGGCGGGTTCGGGTCAAGGTGGCCACGGTTCTCCTAATGACTGACTGGTCAGTATGGTAAGTGGGGGCAGGCGGGGGCGCAACGCGTGCTCGCGGGAACTCCGTGGGTCGCGAACCGAACCGCGGCCTGACCGCCGCGGCTCGGCTGTACGCCTTCTGGGCTTGCCCGGACGCCACGGACCGCCGACATTCCAGCCAGACCTTCCTGGAGGCCGCTGCCCCATGACGGACCCCTTCCGCAGCTCCGAGGACTACGATGAGCAGGCCCACCAGTTGTACAACGAAGGCCACTACGACGACGCGCTGACCCTTTTGCGTGAAGGTCTCCAACTCCATCCCCAGAGCGTCGACCTGCACGTCGGCGTCGGCTATGCCTACCTCGCCAGCGAGCAGTACGCCTGGGCGAGGCAGGCCTTCGCGTTTGCTCTCGTGCTCGACCCCGAACACGAGGATGCATTCGCTGGACTCGGCGAGACCGCGTTGGTGATCGGCCAGTTGGCGACCGCGCTCGGGGCATTCCAGGCATTGCTCGACCTCGGGTACGCCGATGACCACGAGCTGATGCTGCAGGTCGGTCGGGCGCTCTTCCGCGAGGGATTCTTCGTTGAGGCGCGCCGTTATTTCGAGCTTGCCCGGCAGTATCACGGGGAGTCGGCCGAGATCGCGGCCTCGCTTGGGTACACCGCCCACCGACTGGGCCTCGACGCCGATGCCTTCTACTGGCTCCGCCGGGCGATCGCCCTCGATGAGCGCTATTCCGAACCGCGGATCTATCTCGCCAACATCCTCTACGATCGGGGCGAGAACAGCGCGGCGCTCCATCATTTCGCGCGGCTCGCACCCGAGGATCACTTCGATGATCTCGGCATCTGGCGCACGATCGAACTGCTCAAGACCGCCCGTGGTCTCGAGGATGAGCACGCCGACCTGTTGATCTGGCTCGCCCGACTCGCCGAGCTCGGTGGCGACCTGAGCCCTGAAGAATTGCTCCTGGTCGAGATCGAGGGGACGCAGGGTGACGGCACCCGACTCGACCCGAACCAGCTCGAGTTGTTCGGCACCTTGATGCGCGATGTGCCGGAGATGCAGAAGCGCCAGCCCGGTGAGCCGATCACCCATGCGATCGAGACCCTCGACGGCATCGCGCTTCGCGGCAGTTGGGACGACCTGTTGTTCCAGTTGCAGGCGGTCGAAGGGGCGTGGCCCGATGGCACCATCAGCGAGTTCATGCAGAGTTTCGCCCAGCAGGGCCAGGTCGAGACGGGTGTGCGGATTCCGATGACCGGCGCCGAGGCATTCCTCCGCGGTGCGGCCGAAGCGGGCGTCATCCGCATCATCGAATGATCCGATTCGAGGCCGCGGGCAAGCGATACACCAGCCTCATCACGCGGCGGCGGGTGACGGCACTTGAGGATGTCACGCTCGAGATGCGCCCGGGCGAGGTGTTCGGCATCGCTGGCCCGAACGGGGCCGGCAAGTCCACGCTGATTTCGCTCTTGATGGGATTCCTGTCGCCGACCGCGGGTCGCATCACGATCGCGGGGAGGTCACCGCGCGCCTTCATCGAAGCAGAGGGCGTCGGCTATCTCACCGAACTCGTCAATCTGCCACCGCAGTGGCATGTCCCCGACGCGCTCCACCGCATGGCCCGGCTGGCTGGTGTGCCCGCCGGGGAGCGGGACGCGCAGGTCAAGGACGTCATCGGGCGCCTCGGCCTCGGCGAGCATGTCGCCAAACGAATCAAGCAACTGTCGAAGGGGAACCTGCAGCGCGTCGGACTCGTGCAGGCGATACTCGGTGATGCCGACATCGTCATCCTCGACGAACCGACGCATGGCCTCGACCCGTTGTGGACCCAGCGCTTCCGGACGATCGTCACGGAACTCCGCCGACCCGAGCGGATCGTGCTGATCGCCTCGCACAATCTCGATGAACTCGAGTCACTGGCCGACCGCGTCGCGATCCTCGACCACGGGCGCCTGCAGCGCATTGTCGATCACGCCACCGAAGGCCCTGCGGCCGCCGCGGCGTGGCGGCTGACGTTCGAGGGCGTGGTCGACGTCGTCTCCGTGCTGCCGGCGGCAACGCCGGTCGCTGGAAGGGGGGGGAGTTGGCGCGTGACGGCCACCCGCGAGGAGATCAGTCGTGCGCTCGCCCTCGTGCTCGGACAGGGTGCGGTGCTGGTGGAGTGCGTGCCGGAGCAGGGACGCCTCGCCTCGGCGTTCCGCGAGGCGGTGGGCGAATGAGCCGCGATCGGAGTCCGTTCCGGTACATCCTGGTCCACGTGAAGGATGTGGCGCGGATCCAGGTGCTCCTCTACGCGGTCGTGGCCTTCGGACTCGCGTTCGTGGCGCGAAAGATCATGGGGAGCGCCGGAGCGAACAGCCTCGACGTCGCCGATTTGCTCCGTACCATCCTCAACGCCACGTTGATGATCGCAATCCTGATGGCGGCCGGCGGTGTCGCCGGCAACGATCGGAAGCAGGGGTTCTACCGAGCATTTTTCTCGAAGCCGATGGCACCGTGGTGGTACTACCTCCAGCGGTGGCTGGTCGGTCTAGCTGCCGTGCTCACCATCCCACTCTGGCTCGCACTCGCCTTTCAGCTCGTGTTCGGGAAAGGCAGCAACCTGACGTTCGAGCTCTTCGGCTCGGTGGCGCTCGCGTATCTCCTGATCGGTGGCGCCGTGCTGCTCTTCTCCACGGTCACCGCGCGCGACTGGTTGGTGGTCTTCCTCCTCTACTTCATGCAGCGCCGGATGCAGGAAGCCCAAGCGATGTTGACGCGGATGGGACAGGAGGTCCCCCGGCTGGTGGACGTGCTCGTCACCATCCTGCCGCCTTTCGACGTGACCGCCAGCACCGGCACCATGCCGAACGGCCACGCCCTGCTGCATGTGGTGCTCTATGGTGTGGCGATGGTCGTCATCGCGCTCGTGGTGCTGATCGTCCGCCCGCTTGGGAGTGGCGGCCGGGCGTAGATTCCCCACATGACGGACACTCGGCCCCCCCTCTCGCGGTTCTCCGCGGCCGACGCGCTGTCGGCGGTGCGGCTCCCGCTGGCAGTGGTCTTCGTGGTGTTCGATCAGGTCGAGGTGCGCCTCGGGACGTTGGCGCTCGCGGCCCTCACCGATCTCGGTGACGGTTGGGTCGCTCGACGGTTCGGGGCGTCGCGGATCGGCGCCGTCCTCGATCCGATCGTCGACAAGCTCTTCATGTTGGCCGCGTTCGGGGTGGTGCTCTTCTCGGGGCGGCTCGCCTGGCCCGAAGTGCTCGCGGTGCTCCTCCGCGACATCATCGCATCGGCCGCCGTGGTGCTCACCTTCCTGATCGGAGTTCGCCCCGCCACCACGGTCCCGGCACGGATCGGTGGCAAGGCGGTCACCCTGCTCCAACTCCTCACCCTGCTGGCGTTCCTCCTGGAGTCTCCCTACCTCACCCAGCTTGCGTGGGCCACCGGAGCGGTGTCACTCTATGCACTCTGGGATTACAACCGACTCTATTTCCGAAAGTTGCCTTGAGATGACCGACCAGAATCCGAACCTGCGGTTTGCGAACCTTGCCTGGAACGGCGGCCTCTCGTTCACCGGCGGGACGCCGGGTGGGCCGACCATCACCCTCGACGGCAAGAGTGCAGCAGGGCCGTCACCGGTGGTGGCCCTCTTGCTTGCCGGTGCAGCGTGCTCGGGGGCGGACCTCGTGAGCATCCTCGAGAAGAAGCGCATCACCCTCACCACCTGCCGGTTTGAAGTGACTGGCCGCCGGGCCGAAGACTACCCGCGGCGATTCGTCGAGATCACGATGCGGATCATTCTTGCCGGTGAGGGGCTCACGATGGTGCACGCTGAGCGGGCGGTCGAGTTGAGTGTGACGAAGTACTGCTCGGTCATGCTGTCACTCAATCCTGATATCCCGGTGCACACCCAAATCATCATCGAAGACTGATATCAGCGATCGGCGTTCCGTTGCCATGAGCCGTACATCGGGTTCGGCAGCATGAACCACCCCTGGCCGAATTGGTCGAGTGCGCCCGGGGTCTCGCGGGCGTCCTGTGACAGCCCCGGGAAGTCCTGGATGTTGTCGCCGACAAACGCGATGACACGGAGTGGCCCGAGCCCGGCCCTCGCACTGCCCCGGCGCACCTGTTCGAACCGCGGATTCTTGTCGCTCGGACCGACCGGCTGACAGAGGACCAGATCGGCCCGCACCCCGACCGACTCGAGATTGCTCCTGGTGTCGGCGCAGAGCGAGTCGGCACGATTGCTGATCACGGCAACGCGACCGCCAGCCGCCTGCACTGCGTGGACGAACGCGACCGATCCGGGCACGGCGGGGGCGGCACGCTCGCGGACCCACGGGGTCCACGTTCGATCGGAGAAGGTCACCCCCGCGAGCGCCATGCGCCGCTGATGCTCGGAGTTGTCGAGGATCGTCTCGTCGGCGTCGAGGATCACCGCCCAGCTGCCAGTCGACAACCCGCGGGTCGCATCGCGGACATAGATGGTCGCGGTGCGATAGATCTCGAGTGTCAGCGCCGGGTACTCCGCCGCCGTCCGTACCCACTTGACGTCATTGGGGAGCACGACCGCGGAGGGTGTCGTCGTCGGCGCGCCGGCGTGACACGCGGCAGCGAGGAGCACCAAAGCGGATGGCATCACACGTTGAAAGATCATCCACTAAGAATCACACCAACCACCCGGCCCCGCAATCGGTTGATACCCACACAGCAAAACGGCCGACCCAGCAAAGGTCGACCGCTTACATCAATGCCCGACCTGACGGTCGGGCCTAAGATGCCATCAAGCCGTCACCGGCTCCGCCGCCTCGACAGTGATGTCGGCCGAGGCCTCGTCGGTGGTCTCATCCTCAACCACGTCGATGACGCTGGTATGCTTCACGACCGGCTGGCAGAAACGCTCACCCAGCACGCGGACCTTGGCGAGCTCGTCCGGGTTCATGTCCGGATAACGGTCGGCCAGATACTGCATCGTGTCGTCCATCCACTCCTTCTGATGCTCGGGGGCCGCCTCGAGGACGCCACACCGGAGCACATGACTGAACAGCTCATCCCGCGCCTGGTCGAGTGCCGTCGGCATCGAGGAGGTCCGGGGGGCCTTCTTTTCCTTCTTCGACATTTACCATCCTTGTGCTGAACCTGAGGCGGAACATCCGCCCCGAATGAAATACGTTGCGACCCCACCAATATAGGGAATCCGTTCACCTGAGGGCAAATCCGGGCTAGATTCTCCGGCTATTCGGTGGGACATGCTGGTCCCGCCACACGGGCGGCACGTCACTGGATCCCGCGCCCTCCGAGACGATCCCGACTGGGACCGCGCTCGCCGAGGGCCGTCACGAAGGCAGGCGCATGGCTGGTCAGAAGGCGTTCAATGTGGTACTTGGGGTGGTGGCGGTCGCCGGGGTGGCCTGGCTTGCCATGCGGACCCTTGGGGCCCCGGACCTCCCGGTCCGTGCGGCCCAGGGCACCCCGGACACGACCGGCTTCACGGGCTATGTCATCGGGTCGGCCGATGCCCCGGTGGAGATCACCGAATATGCCGATTTCCAGTGCCCGGCCTGCGGGGCATTCGACCAGGTACAGTGGCCCGATGTGAAGGCTCGCCTGATCGACACCGGCAAGCTGCGCTTCCGCTACCGAGACTTCCCGTACGATGCGGCACATCCTGAGACCAGGATTGCGATGCACGCTGCAGCGTGCGCCAGCGATCAGGATCGGTTCTGGCAGATGAAGGATCGGATCTTCAGCCGGCAAAACGACTGGTCATTCAAGGGCGACAGGAACGCCTACGACATCATGAAGAGCATTGCGACGGCGGTGGGGCTCGATGCCGACCGCTTCGAGGCCTGCATGAGCAGCGGCAAGTATGCTGCTCGCATCGAGGCATCGCTCACCGACGCGGTGCGCCTCGGTGTCGGCCAGACGCCGACCTTCCTGATCGAGGGTCGCCTCTATCCCGGCCTGATCGGCTCCGACCAGATGGCGCACATCGTCGATTCACTGACGGCGGCGAAGGGCGCCACGACCCAGTGAGCGATGTTGGCAAGAAGGCGTCGCTTGGAGCGCTCGCCTTCGCCGCCATCGGGGTGGTGTACGGTGACATCGGGACGTCGCCGCTGTACGCCCTCAAGGAGTGCTTCTACGGTCCCTATGCCATGACGGTCAGTCGAGACAACATCCTCGGCGTGCTCTCGCTGATCTTCTGGTCGCTCAACTTCGTGGTGTCATTCAAGTACATCAGCATGGTCATGAAGGCCGACAACCGGGGCGAGGGAGGCATTCTCGCCCTGCTCGCCTTGGCCCGGCCCGGCGGGAAGCCACGCGGCCGCGGTGTGCTGCTCCTCTTCGGGTTGTTTGGCGCGGCATTGCTCTACGGCGACGGTATCATCACGCCGGCGATCTCGGTGCTCGGCGCGATCGAAGGCCTCTCGTTCAAGACCGCGCTGTTCGAGCCCTACGTGGTGCCACTCGCCGTCGTGATCATCTCGGCGCTGTTCTACGTCCAGCGTCGCGGCACCGCCGGCGTGGGCAAGATCTTCGGCCCGGTGACATCGGTCTGGTTCTTCTGCATCGCCTTGCTCGGCATCATGGGCATCGTGCACAATCCCGATGTACTGGCCGCGATCAATCCCTGGTACGCCGTCACCTTCTTCACGCGTGAGGGCATGACCGGCGTGGTGGTGCTCGCGGCCGTCGTGCTGGTGATCACCGGCGGTGAGGCGCTCTACGCCGACATGGGGCACTTCGGACCCAAGCCGATCCGACTGGCCTGGTTCGTCGTGGTGCTTCCGGCGTTGGTGCTCAACTACTTCGGTCAGGGCGCCTGGCTCCTGGCTCACCCCGGCGCAGTCGGTCCGGGCTTCAATCCGTTCTACGAACTGGTACCCTCGTGGGCGCTCTATCCGATGATCGTGATTGCCACCGGGGCCGCCGTGGTCGCCTCGCAGGCGCTGATCTCCGGGGCGTATTCGCTCACCCAGCAGGCCATGCAACTCGGCTTCGCACCGCGCATGCGGATCGTCCACACCTCGCACACCGAGAAGGGCCAGATCTACATGCCCGAGGTGAACACGGCGATCTGGGTGGCCTGTATCGCCCTGGTGTTCGCGTTCAGGTCCTCGGAGAACCTCGCCGCCACCTACGGCGTCGCCGTGAGCGGCACCATGCTCACCACCTCAGTGATCTTCGCGTACGTGATGCGGCTCCGCTGGAATTGGTCGCTGGCACGCGTGATCCCGATCACGCTGCTCTTCCTCACCGTCGATATCGCGTTCCTGGGGGCCAACCTGCTCAAGATCCCGCACGGTGGCTGGTTCCCGATCGTGGTGGCATTGTCGGTCTTCACGCTCATGTGGACCTGGAAGGGCGGCCGTCGCCAGGTCATGGCCATCCTGCGCGAGAGCTCGTTGCCGCTCGATCTCTTCATCCCGGACATCGCCCGGCGCAAGCCGCACCGGGTCTCCGGTCTCGCGGTCTTCCTGACCTCGATTCCGGATGTCGCACCGCCGGTGCTGCTGCATCATCTCAAGCACAACAAGGTGCTGCATGAGAAGGTGATCCTGATGACGATCGAGCCTCAGGAGATCCCGCAGGTCGCCGAGGCAGACCGGGTGACGGTCGAGTCGAAGGGCGAGGGATTCTTCGAGGTGATCGCGCGCTATGGCTTCATGGAGTCACCCGATGTGCCGGCGGTGCTGACCCAGGTCGGGCCATCGCTGGTCACTGACGCCGGGGACACGGCGCCATCGATGCGGATGACCGACATCACGTTCTACCTCGGGCACGAGACGCTGATCATTCGGCCCCGGAAGCGCGGCGTCGCCCGTCCCCACGGGGCGATGGTCAGCTGGCGCGCCCACCTTTTCTCGGTGATGTCCAAGAACGCCCAGAGCGCCTCGGCCTACTTCGGCCTGCCGCCCAATCGGGTGGTCGAGCTCGGCGCGCAGATACAGGTTTGAAGTGAGACGAGGCTGTCACGCCGAACGCAGTGAGGCGGCGGAGCGTGTTCCCTTCGCCGCTCCTGGCCAGAGACAATGATCGGGCAGGCTCCGCCCCTTCGCTGTGCTCAGCAACTGTCTTGCGTGTCAAGCGGTACCAGTCTGCCAAGCGGTGCCCTGAGCCATCATCGCGTTCAGGATCGTCAGCAGTTTCCGCATGCAGGCCACGAGCACGACCTTGGGCGG
>JBBSPX010000082.1:0-12738 GCA_038258395.1 Gemmatimonadales bacterium
AGCCCGCCCGCCTCGGCCATCCGATTGAAGTCCATGCGACCGAGCCAGGCGTCGACCCAACGCTCCAGAGCGCGGGCCAGGAAATAGCCGGCGAAGAAGATGATCCCCGCGCCGAGAAGCGCGGGAATGACGGCCAGCATGCGTTCGAGCGAATCGCGCACGCGGAACAGGATGTCGTTCATGGTGCCACCTCCAGGACAATCTTGCCGAACTGCGCCGCGTCGGACAACCGACGATAGGCGGCCTCCCCTTCGGCGAGGGGAAAGGTCATGTCGATCACCGGACGCAGGGCGCCGGTATTGCCCAGCCCAACCACTTCGGCGAACTCCGTACTGGTGCCCATCGTCGACCCGAGCAACGACCATTGGAACCAGAACAGCCGACGCAGGTCCAGGTCGACATGCCGTCCCCCGGTAGCGCCACAGGTCACGAGCCGGCCTCCCGGCTTGAGCGCCTTGCAGGAACGTTGCCACGTCGGCGTACCGACCGAATCGACCACGACGTCCGCGCCATGACCAAGGTGCTGTTTGACCAAGGCTGGAATATCAGCATGGTCGCGGTGATCGAGGGCAAGGTCGGCACCGAGTTGGCGCGCGCGTTCAAGCTTCTCGGGCGACGACGAGGTCACGATGGTGCTGGCGCCGAGGTGATGTGCGATCTGCATCGCCTGGAGGGCGACACCGCCGCCGATGCCCCAGATGAGGACCGACTCGCCGGCCCGGAGTTGCGCCCGCGTGGTGAGCATCCGCCATGCCGTGAGGGTGGTGAGTCCGAAGGCCGCGGCCTCTGCCCACGGCCAATCGCCCTGGAGCTTGGCCAGGTTCCTGGCCGGGAGGACCACCTGTTCGGCGGCCGTGCCGGAGCGGTGTTCACCGAGGAGCGAGAACCGCTTGCAGAACACCTCTTGGCGGGCTTGGCATGCCTCGCAGTTCCCGCAGGAGAGGCCGGGGTTGATCGCGACCCGGTCGCCCACGGCGAACTCGCTGACCGCCGAGCCGATCTCGAGCACCGCGCCGGCGCCATCGCCAGAGACGATGTGCGGGAATGCCGGAATCGGCACCTCACGGAGGCCGTCGGCGACCCAGAGATCGAGGTGATTGAGGGCGACGGCGCGGATTCCGACCCGGACCTGATCCGGCTGGCTGAGTGCCGGCGTCGGCAAATCGAGGAGCTTGAGGTGTTCGGGGCCGCCCGTGGCGGTGAGACAGAGGGCACGCATATGCGTGGGACACCTTGCAGAAGCGGGTTCAGAACGCGACATATAATAGCGCATCCTGAGCGTTCGGCGCGCCGCGCGCCGCGGCGGTTCCCGGGTATGGACCGCTGAATCCACCGCATGATCCCAAGGAGCACCCATGCCCGAAGGTTCGCTGCTGGACTTCCGTGGCCCGTTGGCCAACAGGCCGACGACAAATGCGATCAACCAGTTCGTGTTCGAGATTCCCGAGCCGGCGCCCGGTACCGTCCCCGCCCCGAAGCCGAAGAAGCGGCCGGCCCCGAAGGCACCGCCCAAACAGAAGACGGTCCCGAAGCCGCCGGTCGTCGTCGCGAAGCCCGCCGCACCGAAAAAGGCGCCGGCCCCACCAACACAGGCGGCACCCGTGAAGCCGGCCGCTCCGCCAAAACCGAAGGCGGCAGCCAAGAAGGTCGCCACACCGAAGAAGCAGGCGGCCCCCAAGAAGTCGGCACCGCCAAAGAAGCAGGCGGTAGCGAAGCAGGCTGCACCCAAGGCGAAGGTGACCGCCAAGAAGAAGGTCGTGGCCAAGAAGAAGGCCGCGCCCAAGAAGGCCGCGCCCAAGAAGGCCGCTCCCAAGAAGGCCGCTCCCAAGAAGGCCGCTCCCAAGAAGCAGTCGGCGGCGAAGAAGGCGTCACCAGCCAAGAAGAAGGTTGTGGCCACGAAGAAGGCGACACCGAAGAAGCAGGCCCCAAAGAATGCGAAGGGCTCATCGCGGCGTCGTTGAAGTGGTTTGCTCCCGTGTTCCTGGTGGTGGTCGGTTGCCATAGCGGGCCACCACCAGGGGACGGCATGCTCGCGCTCACCGGCGCGACGGTCATTGATGTCATCTCCGGTCGCACAACTCCGAATAGCGTCATCCTCATCCGTGACGGCCGGGTGGTCGCGTTGGGTTCGCGCGACGCCCTCGCGGTGCCCAGTGGTGCCAAGGTCACGTCGCTCGCCGGACGCTTTGTGATCCCTGGGCTCATCGATGCCCACACGCACCTGCAACCGTGGGGGCTGGCTGCATCGCTCGCCGGGGTGTCACCGCCGTCCGCGATCTTCACAGTGGCGACCCCCTCTCCGATACCCTCGCCGTGGTTGCCTCGCGCCTGCCGTCGCCCAGGCTCTTTCGGGCGGTGTCGATGCTCGATGCCGCACCGACGACCTACCCCGATGCCCGCGTGATTCGTGATTCGGCATCCATCGTCCGGGCTCTGGATGCGAACGCCAGGGGAGGGGCGTCGTGGGTCAAGGTCTACACGCGGGTCACGCCGGAACTGCTCGATGAGGTCGTCCGTCAGTCGCGCGCCCGACGGCTCCCGGTTGCGGTGCACCTCGGCTTGACCGATGCCGTGACCGCCGCGCGCGCCGGCGTCACGTCGATCGAGCATCTGAGCGGGGTCCCGGAATCGATCGACACCACCGGGCGCTTGATGGCCGCACACGTTGAGGGATTCTTCGCGGGTTGGACCGCCTTCGAGGAGGCTTGGGCTTGGGCCGATACCACCTCGCTCGCTGAGGTTGCCGCGACGCTCGCCGCCACCGGTGTGACACTCGTGCCGACGTTGGGTCTCCACGACACCTTTGCGCGACTCGACGACAGCAGTGTCTACCACCGGCCAGGCTTGGCGAGTGTCCCGGATTCGGCCCGCACGAACTGGAATGTGCCGGGGATGATCGCGCGTGCCGGGTGGACCGCGAGTGATTTCGCCGACTTCCGTGGTGCCAGGAAACGACAGGACTGGTTTGTCGCCCGGTTCGCGGCGCTCGGTGGGCGGATCGTCACCGGCACCGATGCATCGAATCAGTTGCTGATGCCCGGTGCTGGGGTGCACCTCGAGATGGAGTTGCTCGTGCACGCCGGACTCACGCCTCTCGATGCGCTCCGCGCCGCCACCATCCGCGGCGCCGAGCTGTTGCGTGCCGACAGCCTAGGCGCTCTCCGGCCTGGGGCGCTGGCCGATCTGGTGGTCCTCACCGCCGACCCACTCCAGGACATCCGCAACACGCGCCAGATCGATCGCGTGATGCTCGGTGGAGTGTGGGTCAGGGAATAGTTTGGCTGTCACGCTGAGCGAAGCGTCTGTCACCCCGAGGGAGCACAGCGACCGAGGGGGCGGAGTCCGAAGCGCGCATCGGTGACGAGGCTTCCGTGCGTGGCGGACCAAACCGCGGCCTGACAGCCGCGGCTCGGCCTGACACCCGCGGCTCGGCCGTGGCTTTGCCACGGCTTCGCCCCCCCCAGCCTCCCCCCTGAGACCCTCGCACGATACCTTCCGCGTGCTGCCAAATGCGTGGTATGGCCAAGTAAAGGGATGGAGAGGTACGATGGGGGCATTCCGGTGGACACCGGATCGGATGGAACAGCTGGAGCACGCCGTGCGTCGCCGGAAGCGGGTCACTCTGCGCCGGCGAGGCAATGAATACATCGTGGTCGCCGCTGGACTCACCACCTCGCGTGGCCGCGATACGCTCTCCGGCTACCTCGCCATGACAGGCGAGGCGCTCCTCTTCGTGCTCGATGACCTCGACTTCTTCCAGGTGCTCGACAACTGATGCCCACTCTGCTCCCCGCCGCCGTGATCCACCTCGACGAATCGTGCCTCGGCAACGGCAAGCCAGGAGGAAGCACCGGCGGCGCCGGCGGCCTGGTCGAGATCCGCATCCCGGGTGGGATCGAACGCCGCGATTTCTTCCTCCACGCTCCAGCCACCACCAACAATCGGATGGCGCTCGCGAGCGCGATTGCCGCCCTCCAGTTGCTGGGGAAGAAGGGCAACCGTCTCCAACTCCTGATCATTTCCGATTCGGAGTATCTGGTGAAGGGCATCCGGGAATGGGCACCCGGATGGCAGAAGCGGGGCTGGGTCCGGAAGGGTGGGGCGATCGAGAATCTCGAACTCTGGAAGGCGCTCTGGCAGTCGCTCCCGAATCACGAGGCCCAGTTCAGCTGGGTCCGTGGTCATGCGGGCCATCCCAAGAACGAATACGCCAACGATCTGGCCATCGCGGCGGCGCGCGACCAGCAGACCTCCCAGGGTGTGGTCGAGTCGGGATTCCTGCCGTGGCTCGCCGCCAAGCAGGCCAAACGGCAGTTCACCCACTACGATCCAGATACCGCCTTCGACACGCTCGCCGAGCGTCTGTCCAGCGGAGAACGTTTTGCGCTCGCGGGGGCCATGTGACCGAGATCGAACGATTCGCCGCACTGTTGCTCGCCGAGATGCGCGCCGAGGGCGCGCGGCCAGAGGCCGCGCTCGGGGTGGGTGCGCTCCTTGACCGGACCTTCCCGTACAAGGTGGCGCGCCGGACATTGTCGTTGGAGAGCGCGGAGGACTACGAGGCGATGGTGCTCCGTCTCATCGCGGAGGAGGCCGGCATCGTGGTCACCGAACCGCTCGATGCCGGGGAAATGGCGCGGACCACACTTGCGACCCGGATCCCCGACCTCGATGTGCTCCGGCTGCTCAGGAGCGCCAGCATCACCTTCACTGATGACGCCATTACCCGACTCGACGGCGTTCGGATCCTGCCGTCGAAGCCACTCGAACCGTCAGCATCGGATGATGCGCCCGAGGCTGCAGCCGAGCCGGCGGTTGAGCGGGAGCGCGTCTTCCCGATTCGCCGTCACACAGAAGTGGCCGACGCCACACGCGTCGCGACGGCCACCCCGCCAGCGGAGGCGGCGATGTGTTGGCGCTGCGGTGCTCCGCCGGTGCCTGGGCGACGGATGAATTTCTGTGTGGCCTGCGGCGCCGACCAGCGGGCGCCGACCTGCGGCGGGTGCGGTGCCGCGGCCGAACGCGCGTGGAAGCATTGCCCGGATTGCGGTCACGCATTGGGGGGGGGAGCAGCATGAAGGCCGACATCGTCTTCACCGCCGCGGTGCGCACCGGCTTCGGCACCTTTGGCGGCACGCTCAAGGATTTCACGGCAACCGATCTTGCGGTGATCGCTGGCGAGGCTGCGCTCGCGCGGGGTGGCATGGCCCCGGAAGCGATCGAGCACGTGATCGTGGGCAATGCGATGCAGACCGCCGTCGATGCGCTGTATCTGGCTCGCCATGTGGCGCTCCGTACCGGGCTGCCGGTTGCCACGCCCGCGGTGACCGTCAACCGGCTCTGTGGTTCTGGCTTCGAGGCGGTGGTGCAGGGTGCCCATCGGTTGTTGCTCGAGGAGGCGGGTGCCGTGCTGGTTGGCGGAACCGAGTCGATGAGCCAGGCACCGCATGTGGTCCGTGGCGCGCGGTGGGGGATCAAGTTCGGACCATCGCCACGGCTCGAGGATTCGCTCTATGAGGGACTGCGCGATTCGTACGGCGGCTGTGCGATGGCGGAGACCGCCGAGAATCTGGCCGAGCAGTATGGCGTGACGCGCGAGGAGTGCGAGGCCTATGCGGTGCGATCACAGCAGGCCGCGGCCGCCGCGTGGACCGCGGGGGTGTTCGCGGACGAGGTGGTACCGGTGATGGTGCACGACCGGGCCACCAAGCAGAATGTGCCATGGGCCGTGGACGAGCACGTGCGCGAAAAGACGACCCTCGAATCCCTCAGGCGACTGCCAGCGATCACCCACAAGGACGGCACGGTGACCGCCGGCACCGCCTCGGGGCTCAACGACGGCGCGGCGATGTTGGTCATGACCACTCGCAATCAGGCGCTCGCCGCCGGGACGCCGATTCTCGGTCGTCTGGTGAGCTGGGGTGTCGCTGGGGTCCCGCCCGAGGTGATGGGGATCGGGCCGGTACCGGCCTCGCGCCAGGCCCTCGCACGTGCCGACATGACGATCGACCAGATGCAGCTCATCGAGGTGAACGAGGCGTTCGCCGCGCAGTACCTCGCGGTCGAACGTGAACTCGGGCTCGACCGCGAGCGCACCAATGTTCACGGTGGCGCGATTGCGATCGGTCACCCGCTCGGGGCGAGTGGTGCCCGGATCACCGGCCACCTGCTGCACGCCCTCCGACGCCGCGGTGGCGGCTTCGGACTCGGCACCGCGTGTATTGGGGGGGGGCAAGGCATCGCCGTGGTCGTGGAGGTCGAAGCCTGATGAGTCACGTACCGGCGCGGATCGACCGTGCCACCTTTGAGCGGGTGTTGCAGCGTGCCTCGGAGCTGCAGGCGCAGCGCCAGGATGTCGGCGAGACGCTGAGTGAGGAGGAGATCCTCTCCCTCGGCCGCGAGGTCGGGATCTCGGAGTCCCATCTCCGGCAGGCGCTGGTCGAATCGCGGATGCAGGTCGAGATGGCGCCACCTGACGGGGCCATCGACCGGCTGATCGCCCCGGCGGAACTGGTGGTCGAACGCGTGGTCCAAGGGAGCCAGGACTCCATCGGTGAGGCGCTCACCACGTGGTTCGAGAAGGAGGAGCTGTTCGCGGTGCAGCGTGCGACCGTGGGACGGATCGCATGGGAACCGCTCCCATCGTTTGCCGGTGCCATGCGGAAGCTGCGCGCGGCCTTTGACCAGAAGCGCGGTCCGACATATCTGGACAAGGCGCAGCTGGTGACCGCGGTGATCGTGCCGCTGGAGGACGGCTACTGCCACGTGACGTTGATTGCCTCGCTCCGGAAGACGCGGGCTGGCTATCTCATCGGCGGCACGATGCTCGGTGTCGGCGGCATGACGGCGGCGACGGTGGCGACGATCATCGGCGCGCCCGAACTGCTTTTACCATTCGCCCTCCTCCCCTCGGCGGGACTCAGTTGGCTGGTGGCACGGACCTATCGCCCGGTGGCGGAGCGTGCGCGCGTGGGATTGCTGCGCGCCCTCGACCAGCTCGAGCGACGTCCGGCATTGCCTCGCGGCGCAGCACCGAAGTCTCCCAAGCCTCGCGGCATCGCGGTCGACATCGGCGGTGTGGTGCGTGACATCACGCGCGAGGTCCGCAAGGCGATCGAGGAGGGGAAAAAGTGAGCGAACACGTCGGAGTCGTCGGTGCAGGCCTGATGGGTCGTGGCATCGCGCAGGTCGCTGCCGTGGCGGGGCATCCGGTGACCGTGCACGATCAGGATGCGGCGCAGTGGGAGACCGCGCGCACGGAAATCGAACGATCGCTCTCCAAGTTCGTCGAGAAGGGGAAGCTGGATTCCGCCACCCGTGACGCCGCCCTCGAGCGGCTCACCTTCTCCACGCGACTCGATGCCCTTGCACCAGCGGAGATCGTGATCGAGGCGATCGTCGAGGACCTCGGTGCCAAACAGGCACTCTGGCGACGACTCGAGGCGGTCACGAGCAAGATCTGCCTCTACGCCAGCAATACCTCGTCACTCGCGATTGTCGATCAGGCCATCGGACTCGCCCATCCCGATCGACTGATGGGGCTGCACTTCTTCAATCCGGTGCCGATGATGCCGCTGGTCGAAGTGGTTCGCTCGATCCAGACCTCGCCCGCCGCCATCGCCGCCGGTGAACGAGTCGTCCGCGGACTCGGCAAGGTCGCCGTGCCTGCACGAGATGAGTCGGGGTTCGTCGTCAATCGCCTCTTGGTGCCGTACCTGCTCGATGCGATTCGGGCACTCGAGCACGGACTCGGTAATGTGAATGACCTCGACCAAGCGATGCATCTCGGTGCCGGGCACCCGATGGGACCATTCCAGTTGCTGGATTTTGTCGGACTTGATACCGTGATGCGGATTGCCGAGATCATGTTCGATCAGTTCCGGGAGACGCGCTATGCGCCGCCACCACTGCTCCGGCGCATGGTCGCCGCGGGGTATCATGGCCGAAAGAACGGCCGCGGTTTCTACGACTGGACCGGTGCGGAACCGGTCCCGATGGAGCTCGGGCTGTGATGCGGACACTGCTGCTCGCGTGCGCCGTTGCGGCCTGCTACCCGACCACCACGCGGCCCGACCTCACGCCGCTCCCCGCCGCGACGCTGATCGAGCTCGAACTCGACGTCCCCGCCGCGACGCGTCGGGTGGCCCTCGAACTCGACACCGATTCGATCCCGGTCTCGCGGACCGAACCCCAGGATGGCTGGCTCGAGACTGAATGGTTCAACCCCACCACGCTCGAGACCGTGCGCGGTCGGCCGATCGCCCCCGACGCCGTGAAGGTGCGCGCCTTCATTGATCCGGGAAGCCCGAATCACAGCAATGTGCAGATCGAAGTGGTTGAACGCCCGGTCGCGAACCCGGCCATGCCAGGACGTGAGCTTGAGCGGATGGTCGATGGCGGACACCCGGTGATGCTCAGGGTGTTGCGTGCGGTGGCGCGGATGACGGCGGACGCGCGTCCGTAGGCGCGTCCGTCAGGGCGCGCTCTGGATCTCAAAAAGAACGAGGATGTCACGCCGAATGCAATGAGGCGGCGGCGTGCGGTGGCTCCGACGTGCCTGGCCAGAACCAGTGACTGTCATGGCGCCGCCCCCTCGCTACGCTCGGGGTGACAGGCGCTTCTCGCTTCTCGCCTCTCGTTTCTCGCCTATCGCTTCTCGCCCACAAACGCCTCCATGTACCGCTCCAGTTGCACCAAGTCGAGCGCGGCGTCCTTGCAGGGTCCGTTGGGCAGCGTCATGGTGAGACCGAGGACGGGAATCTTGCCCGCCACATCATGGAGTCCGGTGACCATGTCGCGTTCACAGGCGACGGCGACCACCGCGCGTGGCCGGCGCTCGCGGATCACGCGCCGTGCAAGTTGACCGCGTGTGGCGACGAACACCGCCACCTCGTGGCGCCCAGCCAGCGTGAGCACCCCATCGAGTGTCTCGCGCGAGAGACAACGCGGCACAAGGAGCAGCATGTCGCCCGAGGTCACCTGGCGGACCCGAAGCAGCGCCAGCGCGTTGTAGACCTTGACGGCGGCGTTCTCGACCCAGTCGCGACGGCCGAACCATCCTGCCACGCGTGACGTGAACGCCATCACCCGCAGGAAGAGCCCGCGTTCGGCGAGCCAGGCGGGGAGCAGCGGACGGTTGAGCCAGAATGAGAGCCCCAGCATCGCCCACCACCAGAGCACGAACATGCTGCCAACGCCGAGCGCCGCCCACGTGATCGTGGCGAGGAGCGGGTGAATCTCGATCAGGCGGGGAATCAACAGGTACATCGCCGCGGCGGTGATCAGACCGGACACGAGGAGCGCGACGCCGACCCAACGCAGGAAGAGGCTGGGCGGTGAGTCGAAACTGCCGCCGTTGGGACGTGGCTTGCCGTTCCATTCGTCCCACTCGTGGCCGAGTCGTCGATCGACGTCGATGTGAATCAGTTCCGCACGCTTGGTGGCCATGGTCGGAAATCTCCGGACACGCTGCTGGGAGTCAACCCCCGACCAGCGCCGATGTCGCCATCTTTCAGCATGCCATCCGTTCGCACCGACCTCGAAACCCGGGCCTTGTACAGTCAGGCCGCTGGAATCCAGCGAATTCTGCCGGCTGCCGTTGCGCGCCCGACGGATCCTCGGGAACTCCGGGAGGTGCTCGTGTGGGCCGCCGAACGCGGACTCGGGGTCACGCCACGGGGTGCCGGGTCGGCGATGGACGGCAGCAGCATCGGGTCTGGCTTGGTGCTCGACTGCTCGGCCCTCGACCTTCGCCTTGAGATCGAGCCACTTTGTCGGACCGCTCGGGTGGGGTGTGCCGTCTCGCTCGGCGCGCTGGACAGCGCCGCTTCCAAGCACGGCCTTCGGTTTGGTCCCGACCCCTCAAGTGCCGCATGGGCCACAGTCGGCGGGGTCGTCGGGACGAACGCAGCCGGTGCGCGGAGCTACAAGCTCGGTGCCGTCGCTGCGTGGGTCGATGCGCTCAGCCTGATCACTGACGACGGCCCGCTCGAACTTGTGCGTGGGCACGCGCCCGATCCCGCCCATCCGGTCAGCCGGCGTTGGACCCTGGATGCCCTGCCGGTCCTGGCACACCATCGCGAGGCCGTGCTAGCACGCTGGCCACGGACGCGGAAAAACACGGCGGGCTATGCCCTGCATCGCTACTGGCAGAGTGGCGACCTGATCGACCTCGTGATCGGCGCGGAAGGGACGCTCGGTGTAGTCGTGGCGGCAACGCTCCGGCTCGAGGCGCGCCCGACAGCGCGGGCGTCACTTCGGGTCCGTCTGGAACACCGCAGCGACCTCGTCTCGGTCATCGAGATACTCACGACGTGCAATCCGACCACCATCGAACTGCTCGACCGGACCTTCTTGCGGTTCGTCGCACCGACGATCTCCGAGATCGGTGGCCACGATCTCGCGGATGCGGCTGCGCTGCTGTTGGTCGATCTGGAGGGTGACGATGCCGCAGCACTCGAGTCGATGGTGGCCGTTGCCCGTGAGTTGCTCCGGGATCGGGACGTCGGCCTCGAGGTTGCGATCGAACCCGGTGAGATCGAGCACCTCTGGTCGATTCGTCACCGCGCCTCGCCGCTGCTGGCGGCACTCGACGACGGTCGAGTCTCGCTGCAGGTGATCGAGGACGGCTGTGTCCCGTTGTCGGCACTCGCGGCATATCTCGAGACGGTGGAACGGGTCGCCGAGGAGCGCGGTGTGGACGTGGTGATGTTCGGGCACGCAGGCGATGGGCATGTGCACGTCAACCTGCTTCCCGACCTTGGGCGCCCCGACTGGGTCACGGCAGTGCGCGCGATCCACGAGGAGGTCTTCGACGCGTTGCTGGCGGTGGGTGGCACACCGGCTGGTGAGCACGGCGCCGGTCGCCTCCGAAGCAATGTCCTCGAGCGTCTGCTCGGCCCGGACGCGATCGCCTGCTTCCATGCCGTGAAGCAGGCCTTCGATCCGGCTGGTCGGTTCAATCCCGGCGTGATGGTGGGAAGCGGGAGCGATCCATTCGATCAGCTCAAGTACGGACCGGCCGCCGTCGCGCTCCCGCCGGGGGTGGCAAAGCGCCTGGCCGCGGTCGAGATCGGTCGCCACTATGCGGAGTCCCGCTGGCCTGGGTAGTGTGGGCGGTCGCACGCGGCGCGGCGCTCCCCTAGATTCTCCAGTTACTCCAACCCGGTCACCCATGAAGCTCTATCGCACTCCTGTCGTCACATTGCTTGCCCGCCCGGAATTCCTCGAGCCCGCGCATCTCCCGGTCCAGTGGCAGGATGTCGCGAGCGACGGCGAACGACTCGCCGAGTTCGCGGGGCGCCTCTGCTACATGAGCCAGCGCAATCCGGCCGGCCGCACCACGGGCGAGTACTTGACGAACATTCTCCGGCAAGGGCACGGCTCGGTGTTCGAGCACGCGACCTACGTGGTGCTGATCGAAGGCGTATCGCGTTCGCTGACCCACGAGCTGGTGCGTCACCGGGCCGGCTTCGGCTATTCGCAGCTCTCGCAACGTTATGTCGACGAATCGGATGCCGCATTCGTGGTGCCCCCGGCGATCCAGGGTGACGAACCGCTCGAGGCGGCGTGGGTGGCCCAGGTCGAATCGGCGCAAGCCGCCTATGTGAGTGCGGTCGAGCATCTGATGGAACGCTACGCGTGGGTCGAGGATCGGATCCACCGTCGCAAGATGGCGCGCGAAGCAGCGCGCTCGCTCCTCCCCAACGCGACCGAGACCAAGATCGTGGTGAGTGCGAACGCCCGTGCATGGCGCACGATGCTCGAGCTTCGACTGGGTGAGGGCGCCGAGCGAGAGATCAGGCAGATGGCCGTCGAGGTGCTGGGCGTGCTGCGCAAGCAGGCCGTCAGCCTCTTCGCGGATTTCGAACTCTACGAGGCCGAGGATGGTGCCATGGCCGGCCGCGTGCTCCACCACAAGGTGTGATGCTTGCAGTATCAGGTGCACTCGCGATGACGTGGTCACGTCCCGTCACGATCGATCGGTGTGTGTGCCAGCGCACGCGGTTCCGTGATCTGTTGCCAGAGGCACGGGCGTCGCAGTGGACTCTTGATGCTTTGGTGCACGCGACCGGCTGCGGCGATCAATGCGGGATGTGCCTGCCCTATTTGTGTCGGATGTTGCGCGATGGGACCACGGTCTTTCACAGCGTGATCGAGCCGGAGGAGGGCTCCACATGATGCCTTTCGATCACACCCACACCGTGACCCATCCGGTCACGAACCCGCCACCGGCACCGCGCCGCTTCCGGTTGCTTCGCACTACCAACATGATCGTGGCCACCCTGGTGCTCGGTTGGCTCTCGGTGGCGCTGTTGTACGGGGATCAGAAGGACCTCGGTCTCATCGCGGCCGCGCTCTCGTCGGTGTTCGCACTCCTCGCGGTTCGGCGCGGTGCGGCCGTCGCCGCTTCCCAGCAGGACTCGCTGTCGCGCGCGCTCCTTGCGGCGTCGCGTCGGAACGGCGAGCTCGAGCGGCTGCGCGAACTCGCGGCCCGCCTGCTCGAAGGCACCGACCTGCCGACGCTCAACGGGATGGTGGCCAAGGCCGCCGCCGACCTCTTGGACGCCGAGGGTGGTGCGATCATGCTGATGGTGGAGGAGGGACGCTTCGCGAAACTGGTGGCCGGATCCGGGCCACTGCGCGCCGCCGAGGGTGCCCTGGTTCCGATCGAGCGATCGCTGGTGGGCTACGCCATCATGCATGACGAGGCGGTACTCGTCGCCGATGTGGAAGCCG
>JBBSPX010000083.1:0-11455 GCA_038258395.1 Gemmatimonadales bacterium
CCGGTGGCGAGCGGGACCGTCACCGGCGCGCGATCCATGATCGGCCGCGCCGGGCGTTCAATCGGCAGTCGCGTGGTCGAGGTGATCGGCCCGCGATCATCGAGCGGCCGCCCGAGCGGATCGATCACCCGTCCCAGGAGCGCGTCGCCCACCGCCACGTCGAGCACTCGGCCCGTGCGCTCGACCTCGTCCCCCGCCTGCAAGTGCTGATAGTCGCCCAGCAATACCACGCCGACCTCGTCCGCGTCCACGTTGAACGCAATGCCGAAGACGCCGCCCGGGAAGGCCACCACTTCCTCGAATCCGACGTTCGGGAGGCCTTCAACCCTGGCGATACCCGTCGAGACATTCGTGATCACCCCGATCTCACGACCGGCGAGGCTCGGCGTGAAGGCCACGCGCGCGTCGCGGAGGCCGGCGAAGGTGCGGTCAAAGACGCTCGCCAAGTCCTCGGGTACCGCGCTCATGCGCTCGGCGTCGCAGGTTCGGCCGGTGCCGATGGTGGCGGCACGCTGTCGGCCGCGGCGGGCGCGCCGAGGAGCGGGTCCACGTCCTTTTCGACAGCCGTGAGGTAGTCCGCGATGCTCCACGCCACCTTCTGGCCGTTGGTCGTCAGCTCGATCCCACTCACCAGGTCCGGCGACGTTTCGAACCGAAGGGGAACGTCCATCGCGAAGGTCTCGTTGAGCGCATTCTGGATGGCCGCACGCGGCTCCGGCGGCAGCTCGAAGGCGCTCCGCACGATGGCGGGATCGGTGGCCGTCTTGAGCGCGGCAGCCAGGCTCGCCTTCGGCGCTTCCTCCATCATCCGCAGTCGGCGGGTGAACACCTCGCTGATCCGTTCCTCCAGGCTGGCCGTCGCGAGATCGGCCAGCGCCTTGCGCGCGATCGCGAACACTTCCTGCTCCGTTCGCCGGCTGATCGACTCGCGTAGCGTCTTCGCCTCGCTCCGCATCGCGTCGAGGCGCTTGGCGCTGAGCGCTGTTGCCGCACTCCGGGCCGCGTCCAGCAACCGCTCCCGTTCGGCGTTCGCGTCGTCGGTCGCCTTGGTCAGTAGCGCGGCGCGTTGCTGATCGAACGCCTCGTTCTTGTGCTGGAAGTCGTCCTGTTCCTTCTTGGCGTCCGCCTTCTTCGCGGCGGCATCCGCCAGCTCGGCCGCGATCTTCTTTTCCCGCGCGTCGATGGCGCTGAGGATGGGTTTGTACAGGAACCGCTTCATCAACCAGACGAGGATCAGGAAGTTGAGCGCCTGCGCGCCGACGGTGAACCAGTTGATGAGCATTGGCTACTTGCCCGCGACGCCGGCGATGACGTGATTCCAGAAGGGGTTGGCGAAGATCAGGATCATCGATACGACGAAGCAATAGATGGCCGTGGACTCGATCATCGCGAGGCCGACAAATAGCGTGCGGGTGATGGTGGCCGAGGCGTCGGGTTGCTGGGCGAGCGCGGTGAGCGCCGTCGCCACTGCCCGCCCTTCGCTCAGCGCCGGTATCATGCATCCCACGCCGGTGGTGAATCCGGCGGTGACGATCGAGGCGATGGCGACCAGTGTCAAGCTGTCCATGGTGAGTCCTTGGGCTGGAATCGTGTGCTCATGTGGCGGGCGCATCCGACGGCTTCGGCCGGCGCGCACGAGTGGCGGCCGCGATGTACACCGCTGCCAGGATGCTGAAGATGTAGGCCTGAACCATGCCGGTCAGTAAGCCCAGTAGGGTCATGACGATGGGAAAGACGAACGGTGTGATGGTGAGCAGGATGCCGATGATCATCGCGCCGCTCATCATGTTGCCGAAGAGCCGGACCGAGAGCGCCAGCGTGCGCGAGAGTTCGCTGATGATGTTGAACGGTAGCATGAACGGCGTCGGCCGCAGGTAGGAACCGAGGTAGCCGCGCAGTCCATCGGCCTGGATGCCGAAGAGCGGAACCGACACGAACACGCAGAGCGCCAGCGCGACGGTGGTCGAGAGCGACGCCGTCGGCGGTTCGTAGCCCGGGAGAATCGTCGCCAGGCTCGCCGCGGCCACGAAGAGGAAGAGCGTACCGAGGAAAGCGAGATACGGTCTCGGGTCGTCCAATCCGACCTCGGTGATCTGCTTCTCGATGCCGGTGACGATCATCTCCAGGAGGTTCTGCCAGCGTGTGCGCTCCAGCCCCGTGGAGAGCCTGCGCGTGATCAGCTTCGCACCGACAGCCAGGACCAGCATCAACGCCCAGGTGAAGACGATGGTGCCGTTGAGCATGAACGGGCCGTGTTGCCAGTAGATCAGTTCGTCCGGGCTAAGGTGCATGGTTGCCCTCCCGTAACGGGCCGAGCGCGGGTCTGTCGGAGGACCGAACGACCCGTGTCACCGCCAACCGGGCAGCGATGAACCCCACGAGACACGCCGCGAGTCGCTTCCCGTCACCGCCCGAGACGAAGTACAGTCCGGTCAGCGCGACGCCGGTCCGCACCAGCAGGCTGCCCAGGAACCAGAGTGCCGGCTGCGGTGATGAGACCGCCTTGCGCACGGTCCACCACAGGCCGCCGAAGAAGAGCACCCCAAGGCCGACGCCGGCAACGCACGCCAGTGCGAGCGTGAGGGAATCACGCATCGTCATGCTGCTGTTCCTCCCGCATGTCGGCCTCTTCCTTCGCGACCCAGTGCCACGCGTTGAGGCAGCCAAGGGAAAGCCCTGCCATCAGGAGCGCCAGGGTCCATGAATGCGTCCCGGCGTGGCGCTGATCGAGCCAGTGGCCGAGCCAGGCACCCACCAAGGTCGGCACGACCACCGACCACCCGATCAGTCCCATCATGCCCAGACCGAACCAGACACCGGGTGCCGGATGCCGCTGCGCCCTCAACTTGCGGGCCGCCTTCTGCTCGATCGTGTCGGCGAACGCGGACTCGGCGGGCGACGTCGGATCGGTCGGCGGACGATTCATGAGGAAAGACTCGCCAAGCGGCGCAGGAACCCGGCTTCAAGCCTCGCCATCGCCGAGCGCATCTCCTGGTCGGCCTTGGTCGGGGCCAGGAACGCCTGCGCCACCGCATCGCGCAGGCGGTGAAGGTCCGTTCCGCCGAACGCGCGTCGCACGGAGACGAGGACATTCATTCCGGTCTTGACCAGCACGCCTTCGTCGACCGCGACAAAGACCTCTCCCGCGGCCGCCTGATAGGTCAGGATGCCCGGACTGATCGCCGCCACGCAGTCGAGTCGGTGCGGCAGCAGTCCGAACGATCCCACCGCCGTCTCGGCGACGATGCGCGACACGCCCGCCTCGTCGGCGAAGACCTGGAAGGGCAGCAGCACCTTGAGGTGCATCAGCTCGGCCGTCACGCCGGCACCTCGACGGGTGGTGCTGGTTTCGGTGCCGGTGCCGGTGCGGATGTCGACGCCGGCTTCGGTTGCGGCGAAGCTGGCGCGGGCGCGGGCGCGTCCGGTTTCTTCGCTTCGTCGATCGCGCCGATCATGTAGAGTGCGCGTTCCGGATAATCCTTGAATTCATCGCGGAGAATCCGCTCGCAGCCATCCAGCGAGTCCTTGAGGCTGACCAGCTTGCCGGTGAGGCCGGTGAACTGCTCGGTCGTGAAGAAGGGCTGAGTGAGAAAGCGCTCCAATCGACGGGCACGTCCAACCACCGCGCGGTCGTCCGTCGCCAGTTGCTCGAGCCCCAGCATCGCGATGACGTCCTTCAGTTCGGCGTATCGTGCGAGCGTGCGCCGGATCTCCTGCGCCAGCTCGTAGTGTCGTTGGCCGACAATGCCGGGCGTGGCCATCGTGGAATTCGATTGCAACGGATCGATGGCGGGATAGAGTCCCTCGCCGGCTCGTTTGCGGGACAACACGATCGACGCCGAGAGGTGGGAGAAGACGTGCACGGCCGCCGGGTCGGTGAAGTCGTCGGCCGGCACGTACACGGCCTGGATCGAGGTGATGGAGCCGGTCCTCGTATTGGCGATCCGTTCCTCCAACGCCGACAGCTCCGTCCCCATGGTCGGCTGATATCCCAGGCGCGACGGCATCTGGCCCATCAGTCCGGACACCTCCATGCCGGCCTGGATGAACCGGAAGATGTTGTCGACCAGCAGCAGCACGTCGAGCTGTTCATCGTCGCGGAAGTATTCCGCGATCGTCAACGCGGCGAGGCCGACCCGGAACCGACTCCCTGCGGGCTCGTTCATCTGGCCGAAGATCATCACCATCTTCGGCAGGACACCGGCGTCCTTCATGCCCTGATAGAGCTCCTCGCCCTCGCGACACCGCTCCCCGATGCCGCAGAAGATGCTCATCCCCTTCCGATGCCCGATCATGTTGTGGATCATCTCGGTCAGGAGCACGGTCTTGCCGACGCCGGCACCGCCGAAGAGACCTGCCTTGCCGCCGCGCTCCAGCGGCGCAAGAACATCGATGAGCTTGATGCCGGTCTCGAAGACGTCGGAGGTGTTGGCACGCTCGGCCAAGGGGGGGGGCGCCTGATGGACCGATCGCCACTGGACGCCCGACAAGGCCGGCCCGCGATCAATTGGGTTGCCGAAGACGTCGAGCATGCGCGAGAGAAGGCTCGGGCCCACCGGCGCCTTGAGCGGTCCGCCCGTATCGTCCACGGTCATCCCGCGCGCTAGTCCCTGGGTCGGCGTCAGGGCGATGCCGCGAACCAGGTGCTGGCCGGGTTGCTCGAGCACCTCGATCATGATGGCCTGGTCGGGCCCGGCGCGGAGCAACGAGTAGATCGGCGGCAGATGGTCGTCGAATCGCATCTCGACCACGCTGCCGCGCACCGAGACGACCACGCCACGGTTCGTCACCCGCCCCATTTCCAGTTCCGGATCTCCGGCATGTCCTGGCCGTGCTCATTGATGTACTGCGTGTGTGCAATGAGCTTGTCGGCCATCAACTGCTTCAGGTACGCTCCCGGACTGCCGAGATGCGGCAGCCGGTCGACCACGTCCTGGACCAGGTGGAAGCGGTCCAGATCGTTCTGCACTCGCATGTCGAAGGCGGTGGTGATGGTGCCCTCTTCCTTGTAGCCCCGGACATGCATCTTGTGATTGGTGCGGCGATAGGTGAGCTGATGGACCAGCCACGGGTAGCCGTGGAATCCGAAGACGATGTGCTTGTCGGTCGTGAAGAGCGAATCGTAGTCGGTGTCGCTCAACCCGTGCGGGTGCTCGGACTTGGGCTGCAGCCTCATCAGATCGACGACATTGATGACCCGGATCTTGAGGTCGGGGAGGTGCTCGCGGAGAATCGACACGGCGGCGAGAATTTCCAGCGTGGGCGTGTCACCGCAGCAGGCCATCACGACATCGGGCTCCCCGCCCTGATCGTTGCTGGCCCAGGGCCAGATGCCGATCCCTTCGGTGCAGTGCACCACTGCGGCGTCCATCGTCAGCCATTGGGGCATCGGGTGCTTGCCCGCCACGACGACGTTGACGTAGTGGCGGCTCCGCAGGCAGTGGTCGATCACCGACAACAGGCAGTTGGCATCGGGCGGGAGATACACCCGCACGATGTCGGCCTTCTTGGTGATGACGTGGTCGAGGAAGCCAGGATCCTGGTGCGTGAAGCCGTTGTGATCCTGCTGCCAGACGTGCGACGCCAGCAGATAGTTGAGTGACGCGATCGGCCGGCGCCACGGCAACTCCCGCGTCACCTTGAGCCATTTGGCGTGCTGGCTGAACATGGAATCGACGATGCGCACAAACGCTTCGTAGCAGTTGAAGATGCCGTGCCGGCCGGTGAGCAGGTAGCCTTCGAGCCATCCCTCGCACTGATGCTCGCTCAGCATCGAGTCGTGGACACGCCCGGCCGTCGCCAGGAACTCGTCGTTCGGTTCCTCGCGCGCGTCCCACTGGCGATTGGTGGTCTCGAAGACCGCCCCGAGCTGGTTGGACAGTGTCTCGTCGGGCCCGAAGACCCGGAAGTTGCGATGCTCCTGGTTGAGCGCGACGACGTCACGGAGGAACTGTCCCAGCACCTTGGTATCCTGGGCACTGACTGCACCCGGCGCCGGGACGATCACCGCGTGCTTGCGGAAATCCGGCATCTGCAGGTCGCGCAGCAGGAGGCCGCCGTTGGTATGGAGATTGGCGCCCATCCGTCGATTCCCCTTCGGCGCCAACTCGGCCAGGTCCGGGATCAGCCGTCCGCTGTCGTCGAACAGCTCCTCGGGTCGATAACTCTTCACCCAGGCTTCGAGCAGCGCGACGTGATCGGGATGGTCCGCGTCGATCGCGATCGGCACCTGATGCGATCGGAAGGTGCCCTCGTTCTGCAGCCCGTCGACCACCTTCGGTCCCGTCCAGCCCTTCGGTGACCGGAGCACAATCATCGGCCAACGTGGCCGGGTGGTGTCGCTCCCGTTTCGCGCGTTGGCCCGGATGACCCGGATCGCCTCGATGACCTTGTCCAAGGTCTCCGCCATCAACGCGTGCATCGTCTCGGGATCATCGCCCTCGACGAACCACGGCGTCCAGCCACAACCGCGGAAGAATTGCTCCAGTTCGTCATGCTCGATGCGAGCGAGAATGGTCGGGTTGCTGATCTTGTAGCCGTTGAGATGCAGGATCGGCAGCACCGCCCCGTCATGCACCGGATCGAGGAGCTTGTTGGAGTGCCAGGCGGTTGCCAGCGGTCCGGTTTCCGATTCGCCGTCGCCGACGACGCAGGCGACGATCAGCTCGGGGTTGTCAAACGCCGCGCCGAAGGCATGGCTGAGCGAATACCCCAGCTCGCCGCCCTCATGGATCGAGCCCGGCGTCGTCGGCGCCACGTGGCTCGAGATCCCGCCAGGGAACGAGAACTGCTTGAACAGCTTCTTGAGCCCGGCTTCGTCCTGCGTGATGTCCGGATAGACCTCGCTCCAGGTGCCCTCCAGGTACACGTTGCCGACGATCGCCGGACCACCGTGGCCCGGACCGGCGACGTAGAACATGTCGAGGTCGTATTGCTGGATCACGCGATTGAGGTGCACGTAGATGAAGTTCTGGCCCGGCGTCGTGCCCCAATGGCCGAGCAGCAACGGTTTGACGTGCGCCAGCGTCAGCGGTTCCTTCAGCAGCGGATTGTCGTAGAGGTAGATCTGGCCAACGGAGAGATAGTTGGCGGCGCGCCAATAGGCGTCCATCCGGCGCAGGAGCTCCGGCGCCAGTTGATCGCTTGCAACGGTCGGCTGTGTCATACGGTCCCCACTTCCAACGAACAGTACCCGGATTGCCCACCGTTCACCATGCCGTGCGGGGCGGCACTCCTCCTAGTCGGCGGCGAGCTTGAGCAAGCGAACCACGGACCGGGCGATCATCAGCTCCTCGTCGGTGTGAATGATCCGGACCGCCACGCGTCTCCCGGTCTCCGAGATGACCGGGGCGTGTCGGCTCTTGCGCCGCCGGTCGATCGCAATGCCCAGGAATCCGAGTCCGGCACAGATGCGCTGGCGGATCACGGACGCATTCTCCCCTATGCCACCCGCGAAGACCAGCGTCTCGACGCCGCCGAGGACGGCCGCGTAGGCGCCGATCCGCTTCTTCGCCTGATAACAGAACAGCGCGATTGCGTCGACCGCGCGGGGATCGCGCGCTTCGCGCGCGAGCAGGTCGCGCAGGTCGGCGCTCGTCCCGGACACGCCCAGTAACCCGGATTCGTGGGTCACCATGCGTTGGAACTGCGCGGCGGTCATCTGCTGGGACCGGGCGAGGTAGTACACCAGACCGGGATCGAGGTCGCCCGGCCGCGTGCTCATCATCAACCCTGACGTCGGCGAGAACCCCATGCTGGTATCGACGCTGACACCCCGATGCACGGCAGCCATCGATGCGCCGCTGCCGAGATGGGCCAGAATCACTCGGCCCTTCGCCGCCGCAGGGTCGAGGCGCGCGAGCTCCTCCATGAGGTACGCATACGACAGACCGTGAAAGCCGTACCGTTCCGCCCCGGCGGCATACCGTTGGGGAATCGGCAGCAACTTGGCCACGCGCGGCATGGTGCGGTGGAACGACGTGTCGAAGCAGGCCACCTGGCGCAACGCCGGTCGCCGCCGTGATAACTCTGTGATCAGCACGAGTTGCTGGGGAAGATGATCGGCATCGAACGGTGCCAGGCGGCGGAGTTCCTTGAGCAGCGCCGCCGTGATCGGTTGCGGCCCGACATGATCCGTGCCGCAGACGATCCTGTGCCCCACCGCGACAACGGCAGCGTAGACAGGCTGCGATGCAAGCCAATCGAGCAGGACCCGGATTGCCACACGATGATCGCCAGCCGCCAGCCGACCCGGAGGCGGCGCCGCACCGGCAGGCTCGGTGATCGAGAACGCCATCCGTTTGGAGCCGATGCCGTCGATCATGCCCGCCAGCACGCGGACGGGAGCAGCTCCGGCGCGGTAGACGGCGAACCGGATGCTCGACGACCCGGCGTTGATGGTGAGCAGAGCGGGCGCGTCGTTCATGGGGACCACCATTGCCGCAGATCCCGCGGCCTGACGGCCGCGGCTGGAGCTTGCGAATGCGCGGACATCCCGCGGCGTGACCGCCGCGGCTACATCGTCGCCATATCAATCACAAACCGATACTTGACGTCGCCCTTCAGCATCCGCTCGTACGCCTCGTTGATCTCGTCCATGCGGATCATCTCGATGTCGGCGGTGATGCCGTGCATCCCGCAGAAATCGAGCATCTCCTGGGTCTCCTGGAGGCCACCGATCAGCGAGCCGGCCACCGACTTCCGGCCGAAGACCATCGGCATCACCGATGGACCGGCATGCGGTGTCGGCGGCACGCCGACCAGCACCATCGTGCCATCACGCGTCAGCGTATGCATGTACTGATCGAGATCATGCGCCGCGGCGACCGTGTTGATGATCAGGTCGAGCGTGCCGGCAACAGCCGTCATCTGATCTTCGTCCTTCGAGATCACCACGTGCTTGGCACCGAGTTCCTTGGCGTCGTCGACCTTCCCCTTCGAGGTGGTGAATACCGTCACCTCCGCGCCCATCGCCTCGGCGAGCTGCACGGCCATGTGCCCCAATCCGCCAAGTCCGACGACGCCGACCTTGCTGCCGGGACCGACCTTCCAGTGCTTGAGCGGCGAGTAGGTGGTGATGCCCGCGCAGAGGAGCGGTGCCGCTCCGGCGGGGTCGAGATTCTCGGGGATCCGCACGACGAAGTGCTCGTCGACCACGATCGCCTTGGAGTAACCGCCGTACGTGAAGCCACCGCTGATCGGATCTGGCGACCCGTAGGTCATCGTGAAGCCGCCGCTGCAGTAGTTCTCGAGCTGCTCGCGGCAGCTCGCGCACTCGCCGCACGAATCGACCAGGCAGCCGACACCGACCATGTCGCCGACCTTGTGGTTCTGCACATCCATCCCGATCTGGGTCACTCGGCCGACGATCTCGTGGCCCGGCACCATTGGATAGGCCCCTGGGAACCACTCACTCCGGGCGAGGTGCAGGTCGGAGTGGCAGACGCCGCAGTAGAGGATCTCGATGGCGATGTCGGTCGGGCCGGGCTCGCGTCGGTCGATGGTATGGGCCTTGAGCGGGGTCGTGGCATCGAAGGCGGCGAAGGCGGCGGTGGACATGGGGGCTCCAGAAACATTAGGCACGACCGTGAGGTCGGGCAGGCGCGAGAGGAGAAGCTGAGAGAACCACAAATCTACCCTCAGGACCGCCGGTGAGGGTGAGATTCTGGTCTGGACCCTATCTTTGGACATCCTGTTCCGTGAGGTCGCATTGCTCCGCTACCCTGTTGCCTTCCTGACGATGCTATGGGCCCTGCCGCTCACCGGTCAGGCCC
This sequence comes from Gemmatimonadales bacterium, assembly GCA_038258395.1. Classification (GTDB taxonomy): domain Bacteria; phylum Gemmatimonadota; class Gemmatimonadetes; order Gemmatimonadales; family GWC2-71-9; genus Palsa-1233. The sequence continues at coordinate 9,774 of JBBSPX010000083.1, forward strand.
CCGCCGCTCGCGGCGGCTTCATCATGCAACTCGGCGCCGACACGGTGGTGGTCGAGCGCTTTAGCCACGCGGGCGACACCCTCTCCGGCACCGTCTCGGTTCTCGGCCAGCCACGGCTCGAGTATCACGCCGTGCAGGGTGCCGATCAGCTGATCCATGCGATGACTTTCCGGGTCTTTCCACTGGGCGCCGCCGCCGATGCCGCGCCGCTCCAGGAGGTGAAGGCCACCCTGCGGGGGGACAGCGCGTTCATCGAGGTCGCCGGCCAGCATCGAGGCTACCAGACCACGGCTGGCGCACTGCCACTGCTCAACAATTCCATTGCGGTCACCGAACTGTTCAGCCGGTACGCCCGGACCCACGGCGACTCGGTCGACATCCCGGGGTGGTCGCTGAGCGGCGGCACAACCCTGACGGTATCGGTGCGCCCGCTGGGGACGGATTCGATGACGCTCCTGGTGGCCGGGCAACTCCACCGGCTCCGCGTCGACGAAACAGGCCGCATACTCGGCGGATCCATTCCCTCAGCGGGCATCGTCATCACGCGGGTCACCGCCGCCGTGGCCGCGCGGCTCGAACTCGGACGACCGGACTATTCCGCCCCGTCTGGCGCGCCGTACACGGCGATCGAGATCACGCTGAAGAGTCCCAGCGGCATCATTCTCGGCGGGACGCTCACCATGCCGAGTGGGGCAACGGGGCCGGTGCCCGCGGTGGTGACGATCACCGGGAGTGGTCAGCAGGACCGCGATGAGTACATCCCGGTGGCGGGTGGGTACCGCCTCTTCCGTCAGGTCGCGGATACCCTCGGTCGTCGAGGGATCGCCGTGCTTCGTCTCGACGATCGGATGGTCGGTGCATCGGGTGGCCCGCTTGGCACCAGTGCCGACTATGCCGACGACATTCGGGCGGCACTGGCGTGGCTCCGGGCCCAACCGGCGATCGACGGCGACCGGTTGGCGCTGGTGGGTCATAGCGAGGGCGGGATGATCGCGCCGATGATTGCCGCCACCGATCCGCGGCTCCGAGGAGCGGTGTTGTTGGCAGGTCCCGCAGAGACCGGCGCCCAAATCCTCCGGTTCCAGCAGAAGCAGGCGATCGATGGTGACACGAGCATTGCCGTGACGGCGCGTGATTCGATGTACCAGGTCGCGAAGATCGCTACCGACTCACTGGCCGGCCTCAGCCCTTGGCTCGAGTTCTTCATTCGTCACGATCCGCTCGCCACGGCTCAGCGCGTGACCGCGACGCCGATCCTGATTCTCCAGGGCGGCACCGATCACCAGATCACTCCGGATCAGGCACCACTCCTCGCCGAGGCGTTCAGGGCCGCCGGCAACACGGACGTGACGACCCGGGTTTTCCCCGGGCTCAACCACCTGTTCTTGCCGGACCCGAGTGGGTTGCCGAGCGGCTACAGTCAACTGACCGACAACAAGGTCACAGCCGAGGTGCTCGGTGCGTTGGCTGATTGGTTGGTGGCGCGGCTGTAAAGCGAGAGACGAGAGACGAGAAACGAGAGACGAGAAACGTCTGTGTCACCCTTGTATCTCTAGCACGGAGGTAGCAAGGATGGCCAGTCGTCGTAAGATTTCGGGTCGAGGGGCAGCTCGTTCACCCTGTGGTGTTCACACCGTCGCTCAGCATGGGCGTCCCTCGATCCTTCTCGCCGTGAGCCCGAA
>JBBSPX010000084.1:0-11412 GCA_038258395.1 Gemmatimonadales bacterium
CATCATCTGGGGAGCATGCGCGTGGACCCGTCTGATCGAGCCGCCCTCCATGACCTCATGGACGCGGGCGACTGAGTGTTCGTGGTCGACACCAATGTTCTGGTGTATGCCGTGAATGCCGATGCGCCGGAACACAACATGGTCCGGCCGCTGGTTGAATCGTGGCGTGCGGGGCGGGAGCCGTGGTGTCTCACATGGGGGATCTGCTACGAATTCCTTCGCGTCGTTACGCACCGTCGAGTGCTCGACCGCCCGCTCAGCGCGGTCGATGCCTACGACTGGCTTGCAGCGCTCAGCGCGACGAGCAGCTGTCGGATGCTCGTCGCGAGCTCGGAGCATGGCCGAACGCTCCGTGGAGTGCTGGAGGAGGTCCCTCTGCTGGGTGGGAATATCCTGCACGATGTGCACACCGCGGTACTCATGCGTGAGCACGGGGTCACCCACATTGTGACACGCGACGCGGACTTCCACCGGTTCGCCGAGATCACGGTTATCGAGCCAATGCTCGCCTAGCCAGCGTCGCCGAGCTGCCGAGCCGCGGGCGTCAGCCCGCGGTTTGGTCCGCAACTCAAGGAGCCCACGCCCAATGATTCGTCCCTCCTGCGCGTTCGCGCTTCTCCTCGCCGCCTGCGGCGGTGCCGCCGTGTCCCCGCCCGCCCGGGTGGTCGCGGTCGACTCCGTCCGCCTCCTCGAAGACCCCGACCATCCGATCGGCGAATCGATCGGGATCGTGGTTCGCGCCGCCGACGGCCGCGTCTTCCTTGCCGACTTCGGCGGTCGAACGATCCAGCGATTCGAGGCCGACGGCCGGTTCGGTGGCACGATCGGCACGACCGGCTCCGGCCCTGGGGAGCTCGAGGCACCCGGGGGAATCGGGCTGCTGGACGGCGACAGCGTGCTCGCCGTCATCGATCCGAACCGCGCCGTGCTGATCGAATTCAACAGCGTCGACGGGATGTTCCGTCGCGAGCTACCGTTTCCGGGTGGTGTGATCCCCGTCTCTGGTTGGGTGAGCGATCCGCGAACCACGGTGATCCCGGTGCTCGGCGCACTCGATCCCTTCCTGAAATGGAATCGACTGACCGATAGCATCACACCGTTCGGTGATGTCCCGGCTGATTGGGGCGGGTCCCCGGGACTGGCAATGTCGCACGGCGCCACGTCGCTTGTCACCGACGCCGACGGGTACCTCGCCATGCTCCCGCTGGTGCCAGGACTGTTGCGACTGGATGGCGCGGGTTCACGAGGTGCACTGATCCCTGTGCCGGCGGTGCGCCGGAAGGGGGAGCCAGACGGCGCCGCAGCGAACGCCATCGCGGAGGCCAAGCGGAGCGGCAAGCGAACCACCGCCCCGATCGCCTCGATGGCACTGGGCGTACACCGCCGGAGCGATGGCGCGCTCATGCTGGTCCATCTCGACCCGGATCTCGAGTCGGGATCGGGCGGGACCCGTCCGACCGCGTTGCGGTACTACCTCACGTTGGTCCGTCCCGATCTCAGCGCCGCGTGTGTCGACGCGCCGATTCCGCTCGAGACCGACGTCTTCGCGCGCCCGCTCTTCGCGGGAGACACGGCGTACTTCGTCGCCCGGACGGTCGGGGTCGACGATCGGGCACCGCTCTGGCTACGGGGGTTTGTGCTCGATGATTCCACGTGTACGTGGATTCCGCTGGAACCGGGCAGATGACTTGGGGCGTGCGCCAGTGCTGAATATTCGCCACACTCTGTCGAGTCCTCACCACAACTTTCGGTCGGCGATCGCCCGGCAGATCAGTGATGCCGGCCCTCAGCCGTGGGCATGAGAAATGCAGTTTCAGTCGACATCCCGCCTGGACAGTCCATGCCTCAACCTCCCGGAGCCCCATCGAATGCTCAACTCCACGCATCCAGTCCGTCGGCTCCTCCCGACATTCGGCCTACTTGCCGTCGCCATGCTCCTCGGCCGCCCCGTCTCGGCGCAAACCTTGACCTTCGATGGGCTCGGTTGCAATCTTATCCCAGTCGCTGCTCCCTACATCGAGGCTGGATTTTCAATTAGCGCCGGCCCCACCGCGGCTGTGGGCGAGGAGTTGTTCCAAAACTGTTCCGGAGTGAACAACCCTGGGATCGGTGTCAATTTCTTTGCTGACATCGGAACGCTTACACGTGTAGGTGGAGGTGCCTTCTCGATTTCCTCAATCGATCTCTTCAATGCGTTCGGTGAGACTGCCAACGTGATGTTCACCGGCATTTTGAACGGCGGAGGGTCGGTCATGACCACCGCTGGTGTCACAGCCTCGCTCACCACCTTCCTGTTCGGTGCTGGGTGGGACAATCTGGTTTCGCTCCAGTGGGATCAGAATGAGAACGCCAGCGTGGTGGATAACATTCACCTCTCGACGTCTTCCCAGGAAACGGTCCCTGAACCCGCCACGATGACGCTGCTTGCCAGTGGCCTGATGGGGATCGCGGCGACGCGGCGTCGGAAGAAGCGCGCGGCCTGATTCTCTCGGTTTCACAACAACGAACGGCACCCCGCTTGGGGTGCCGTTTGCGTTTCATTGTGCCGCCCGAAATCCGAGCTCAGCTACCCTCGTCGACCGTGAGCTCGAGGACCACGTCGCGAGTGGCGCCGACGTTGTCCGTCCCGCGCAGGGTGATCCGATGCAGCGTCCGCTCCGCCCTGGTTTCCACCACCAACCTGATCTGGGTCTCTTCGCTGCTCAGGATGGTCGACGGCCGGAACACCATCACCACGCCCACGGGCGTGGTCGCGGAGAACGCGATTGTGCCAGTGTAGTCGAGGTCACGCGTGGCCAGGAGTGTGAGTTCCAGCACCTCGCCCTGACTGATGCGTTGAACGGTCCCCTCACGCAGCACGAGGGTGAATCGGGCTGCCTGGGGCGGTGGGGGGGGGATGATCGGGTCCACGGGCGGATTGTTGCATGAGAGCGCGAGCAGGCCCAGCGCGAGTGCCATCGGGCGCGTGATGCTAGTCATCGACCTTCCTCCGGTCGCGCTTGAGAGCCCCGCGAACTTTCTTCTCCTTGAGTCGGCGCTCCTTCGAGGCCCGAGTGGGCTTGGTGGGTCGGCGGACTCGTGGAACGGCAAGCGCCCGCCGCAGGATTCCGCCGAGCCGGGTGAGCGCCGCTTCACGGTTCTGCAGCTGACTCCGCTCCGATTGTGCCACCACCCGAAGCACGCCTTCGCCATGGAGTCGGGCGTCGAGCTTCTCCAGGAGTCTGGCCCGCTCGGCTTCGCTCAATGCGGGCGAATTGGCGATGTCGTACACCACTTCGATCCGGGTCGAGCTGGTGTTGACATGCTGGCCACCGGGGCCGCTGCTCCGGCTCGCGCGCACCGTCAACTCGGCCAGCGGGATCGCGAGCGTGGCAGTGATCTGGAGTGGGTCGGTAATGGCCATATGGGATGGTAGCCGCCCGCCCGCGTCTCCGGGAGGCACGATTAGCTTCCGGCATGCCAGACACGGCCGAACTTTCCGCCCATCTCGCGTCGCTCGGACGGATGCTGCTCGGGTTCTCCGGGGGGATCGATTCGACCTTTCTCGCCGTCGTGGCCGCCACGGCGGCCCGAGATGGGCAGTTCCTCGCCGTGATGGGCGTCTCACCATCGCTCGGAGATGCGCAGTACGCCCATGCCCGTCGCGTCGCGACCGTGCATCACATCCCCCTCCGTGAGATTGGGACCGACGAGCTCGACAACGCCGACTATCGGGCCAACCGTCTTGATCGCTGCTACTTCTGCAAGCAGACCCTCTGGCGCCATTTGGAAGCGATCCGATCGACCGAGGGCTGGCAGGTGATCCTCGACGGCACCAACGCCGACGATCTCGTCGAGCATCGACCCGGTCTCAGGGCCGGCGCCGAGGCTGCGATCCGCTCCCCGCTTGCCGAGCTCGGCTGGACCAAGGCTGATATCAGGGCGGCCTCGCTTGACCTGGGCATCGAAAGTTGGGACGCACCAGCGGCACCCTGTCTCGCGTCGCGCCTCACGCCCCACCTCGAGGTGACGGCCGACCGTCTGGCCCAGGTCGGACGGTCCGAAGCATTCCTCCGCTCGCTTGGCATCGTCGGCGACCTTCGGGTGCGCCACCTCGGGACATCGGCCCGCATCGAAGTGTTGCCGGACCAGTTCGACACGCTCGATACCAATTGGCCCGCGATCACTGCACACCTGGGGACACTCGGGTTCGCCGAGACCAGCCGTGATCCGCATGGGTATCGGCGCGGGGCCCTCACCACGTTGGGGGCCTGACGCGTGCGTTGTCTCGGACGCGTCGTCGCGCTGCTATTCGTCCTCGTGCTCCTCGCCTTCGGCTGGCTCTACCGGAGCGAGATCACACGGTATGTTCGCGGTATCGTCGATCCGATCTCGATGGCGCGCCGCACCGGCACGCCATCACCCGGCGCGCTCGCGTCGGCCGAAGCGAAGGTCGGTGTCCTGCTGCGAGAGCAGCCGGACTCGGTGCTGCTCACCGCCAGTGAGTTGGCATCCCTCCTTGGCAATGGCAACAGCGTGCTCGGCTTTTCGGGCCTCGACTCGATCACCATCGAACTCGGCGACCGCCGCGTCCGCGTGCGGACGATGGTGAATACGGCGATGCTCCCCGACCGGGTCCTGAAGCTCTGGCCCGGCACACCCGCGCCCTACGAGGAAGTGATCGCCGAGGGCGGACTCACGCCCGCGCGACCGGGGGTGGCGGAGTGGCAGCTGGAGCGGGTGATCGTACGGGGGATTCCGCTGCCGAGTGATGTCGTGGGTCGGTTGCTGTCGCAGGCGACGGGACACGGGAGTGATGGGCGAATCACGCTGCCGCTCCCGAAGGATGTGCAGGGATTCCGGGTCCGCCCCGAAGGCGTGGCACTCTTCCGGAGCCCCTCGTCGTGAGTGCGCACATTCTCGTGGTCGACGACGAGGAATCGATTCGCGGCATCCTCCGGCAAATCCTCCGTTACGAGGGCTACGAAGTCAGCTCGGCGTCGTCCGGGGGCGAGGCGCTGCTGATGCACCGTGCCCAAATGTTCGATCTCGTGATTCTTGACGTCAAGATGCAGGGCATCGACGGCCTCGACACACTGGCGCAGCTGCGGAAGGAAGTTCCTTCTGCGCGCGTCATCATGATCAGCGGCCACGCCACGATCGGCAACGCCGTGCAGGCCGTGAAGGATGGCGCCTTCGATTTTCTCGAGAAGCCGCTGGATGCCGATCGCTTGCTGGTGACCGTGGATCGTGCGCTGGAACATCGTCGGTTGGTCGGCGAGAACGCCCGACTCCGCGCGGGCCTGGCGAAGGCCACCGACGATCAATTCATCATGGTGGGTCAGAGTCTCGAGCTCCAGGAGATCCGCTCACTTGTGGAACGCATCGGTCCGACCGACGCGCGCGTGCTGATCACCGGCGAGAATGGCAGTGGCAAGGAACTCGTGGCGCGGGCGATTCATGAGGCCTCATCCCGTCGGGGCCGCGCATTCATTGAGGTCAACTGTGCCGCCATCCCGCGTGAACTGGTCGAGAGCGAACTCTTCGGTCACGTGAAGGGCGCATTTACCGGGGCGGTCTCGGCCCAAGAGGGGAAGTTCGATGCCGCGGATGGCGGGACGCTCTTTCTCGACGAGATCGGTGATCTGGCCCTCGCGGCGCAGGCAAAGATCCTCCGGGCGCTGCAGGAGGGCGTGATCACCCGGGTCGGGGCCGCCCGGACGGTCAAGGTCGATGTGCGCGTCGTGGCCGCGACCAATCGGGATCTCGCCCTGGATATCGCGGCTGGGCGCTTCCGGGAGGACCTCTACTATCGCCTTGCCGTCATGCCGATTGATGTCCCCCCCCTTCGAAAGCGCCCGGGCGACATCCTGGACCTGGTCGCCCATTTCGTGCGCGTGCTGGGTTCGGGGCCGGGGATGACACGGAAACCGTTCACCGACGGCGCCATCCTGGCGCTGCAGGAGCGGCATTGGTTCGGCAACGTGCGCGAGTTGCGGAATGCCGTCGAACGCCTACTGATCCTCTCGACCGGCCCGGAGGTCACGCCTGAGGATGTGGAGCGGGTGCTCCCCCCCGAGCGAGGCCGGAGCATCGACCTCGCCGGGATCGCGGAGGAGAGCCCTGGCGGGACGTATCAGACTTTCCTCGCGGAGGCAGAGCGAGCCCTGTTCAGCGTCCGACTCGCCGAGCACGATGGGAATGTCTCGGAGACCGCCCGGGCACTCGAGATCCCGAGGTCGACATTGAGCACCAAACTTGACCGGCTTGGTCTCGGACGGAGGAACTGATGGCGGACGATCGTGACTGGGATCGCGAAATGGCCAAGATCGACCGGTTGATCGGCAAGGAAGCACCGCCACAAACGGCGCCGAGTCCGACCTCCCGGCCCCCCGTCCCCAACGCTGCGAATGCATCGCGTGCTCCGGAGCGGAAGGCCAGTGCACCGATCGCGCATGCGCCAGTTGCTAGCGGTGGGCTCCGGGTCTGGCTGACCACGCTGCTTGGACCCGTTGGCATCGCGGGGCTTCTGATGTGGCCGTACGGCACCACCTGCGGGACGTGGCTGTGGGTGTACCTTGTCGGGGTGCTCGCCGTCTTCGGCGCCGCCCTCATGACGATGCGCGCTGCATGGCAACATCGGAGGCCGGTCGCGATGGCTGTCGGCGTCCTGACCCTCATCGCCGCACTTGGCTTGGCGGCGATGATCGTGCTCCCTCGCATCGGATACGCGGCGGTGAGCCTCACCTGGACTTGTTCCACCTGAACCCGAGTCAATGATCCCATGGCGAAGACCTACAAGAATTTCATCGCTGGCAAGTGGGTGGCACCATCCACCGGCCGCTACATCCAGAACCGAAACCCTGCCGACACCACCGACCTGATCGGTCGCTTCCCGGAGTCCGGGAAGGCCGATGTCGAGGCTGCCGTCGCCTCGGCTCGTCGCGGCTTCGACCTGTGGTCGAAGGTGCCCGCACCGGCCCGCGGTGATGTGCTGCGGCGGGTTGGTGACCTCATGACGGCGCAGAAGGAAGTGCTCGCCGACGCCATGACTCGCGAGATGGGGAAAGTGCTCACCGAAACACGCGGCGATGTCCAGGAGGGGATTGATACGGCGTACTACGCCGCGACCGAGGGTCGTCGGCTGTTCGGGCACACGGTGCCGAGCGAATTGCGGCAGAAATTTGCGATGAGCGTGCGTCGGCCGATCGGACCCACCGGCCTGATCATGCCGTTCAACTTCCCGCTCGCCATCCCGACCTGGAAGGCCTTCCCGGCGCTGCTCTGTGGCAACAGCATCATCCTCAAGCCATCGGAAGACGTCCCGCACACGGTGACGCTTCTCGTCGAGATCCTGCTCGAGGCAGGCCTGCCGCCCGAGGTCGTGCAGCTCGTGCATGGCGCCGAAGAGGCGGGTCGGACGCTGGTGGCGCATCCGGATGTGCCGGTGATCTCGTTCACCGGGTCGACCGAGACGGGTTCGAAGATCGGCGAGGTATGCGGACGAATGCACAAGCGCCTCTCGCTCGAAATGGGTGGCAAGAACGCGCAGATCGTCATGGACGACGCCGACCTCGAACTGGCACTCGATGGCGTGCTCTGGGGCGCCTTCGGGACGACCGGGCAGCGCTGCACCGCGACATCGCGGCTGATTGTGCACCGCAAGGTGCACGACAAGCTGGTGGGGATGGTCGTCGATGCCGCGAGCAAGCTCACCCTCGGAGATGGTCGGCAGGCCAAGACGCAGGTCGGCCCGCTGATTCACGAGGCATCCCGCGACAAGGTCGAGCGGTACGTTGAGATCGGCAAGGAACAGGGTGCGGAACTGGCGCTGGGCGGCACTCGGCCGCGCGGGAGCCGCACCGCGAACGGCTTCTTCTACAAGCCGACGGTCTTCACGAATGTGAAGAAGGGATCCCGTCTCGCGGTGGAGGAGATCTTCGGCCCGGTCCTGAGCGTGATTCGCGTCAACTCCTACGAAGACGCGGTCAAGGTGAACAATGAGGTCAAGTACGGCCTCTCCTCGGCGATCTACACGCGCGATGTGAACTTGGCGTTCCGCGCGATGGACGATCTCCAGAACGGCATCACCTATGTGAATGCCCCGACGATCGGCGCCGAGGCGCACCTGCCGTTCGGTGGGGTGAAGCAGACTGGCAACGGACACCGCGAGGGTGGTTGGGAAGTCTTCGAGTTCTACAGCGAGACGAAGGTGAACTACGTCGACTTCTCGGGTACATTGCAGCGGGCACAGATCGACAACTACGACGATTGAGTGAAGGGACGGTGCGATGCGCGCCCTGCGGGTGGATGGACCCCGGTCGGCCGTCATGTCGGCCGACGAAGGCTCACTGGATCTCTATCTCCGCGAGATCGGTCAGTTCCCCCTCCTCTCCAGGGACGCTGAACGCACCCTCAGCGCCCTGAGTCGCGCCGGTGACGAGGACGCCTTCGACATGCTCGTCCGCAGCAACCTCCGCTTCGTCGTCTCCGTCGCCAAGCGCTACCAGAACCAGGGTGTGTCGCTCGCGGATCTCATCAACGAAGGCAACCTGGGTCTGATCCGCGCCGCACAGAAGTTCGATGAGTCGCGGGACATCAAGTTCATCTCGTACGCCGTCTGGTGGATTCGACAGGCGATGCTGCAGGCCCTCGCCGAGCAGTCGCGCATCGTGCGGGTGCCACTCAACCGTGCTGGCGAGTTCCATCGAATCGGTCGGCAGGCGGCCACGCTCAGGCAGGAGTTGGGACGCGATCCCACGGCGTCAGAGATCGCCGAGGGACTGGACCTGGACCTCCGCGTAGTGGAGGAGACGATGGTGATCAGTCAGTGGCATCTCTCCTTCGATGCGCCGGTGGCCGCCGACAACGACACCCGCCTCGGGGACCAACTCGCGGACCCACACGGCCGTGGTCCGGACGCGGACACAATCGAGCACGCGCTCGTCGCCCAGATCGCGCACTCGATCGATGGACTTGGTGCTCGCGAGGCCAGGATTCTCCGGCTCTACTTCGGCCTCGACGGGACTGACCCGCTCACCCTCGAGGAGATCGGCGCGTGTCTCGGGATCACCCGCGAGCGCGTTCGACAGATCAAGGAGAAGTCGCTCATGCGACTGCGCGAAGCTGCCGACGTGAGCGCGCTGGCTTCGTTCCTCACGTAGCACATCGCGGCCGAGGCGAGACTCGGCTGGTGGGGCCCGGGTCGGGGAAGGGCACGAAATGGAGCGGCACATCGTGACGATCGGCGAGCCGCGCCGCATCGGGGTGCAGCACCTGGGCCGATGTCGACAAGATGCGTGACAGCGTCGGATAGTCGATCTGCTCGACGGATCGCGCGTGCGGATCGATCCGCGGATCCGACTCACGAAGGCCACACTGCTTGAGAAAATGACACTCTGCTGCGCCCAGCGCGGCGGCGAGTGCCACGGCGGTGATATCGCTCCCGCCGCGACCGAGGACGCGGAGTCGTGCGCCCTCGATCACCTGGAACCCTGCGACCACCGGAATCGTCCCGGTCTCGAGTACGCGACGGATCCGCGTGGTCCGGACACGAGTCAGTGAGACCGCGCCCGCGCGGTGCCGACCGCGGAGCCCCGCTTCGCGGGCATCGAGGGAGATCGCTGGACATCCGAGCCGCGTCAGTGCCGCGGCCACCAGTGCCGCGGTGACGATCTCGCCGGCCGCGATCGCGCGCTCCGACTCGATCTCACCCGAGCTCAGTCCAAGCGCCGCCCCGACGTCGGCCGCCAGCCGAGTGAGTTGGTCGGTGACCCCGCGCCTGGCGCTGGTCACCACGATCACGTCGGCACCGGCGGTGTGAGCGCGCACGTGCCGCGCAGCGTGCGCGATCCGTTCCGGAGTGGCGAGCGCGTCGCCGCCGAGCTTGAGAACCAGGAGTGGGCGCGCCGGGGCCGGTGCGCGGTCGGGACTGGACGAGGGTAGCGGCAACATTCCCGCCTCCACGGGTAGTGGCGGCGCACCGGATACAGGCACGCCCCCGGGCTGGTGCGCTCGGGGGCGGAATCTCCCTCGACGCTTTAGCACTTTGATTCGGCACGGGGTGCCCGGCGGGTGCAAGTAGTCATAAAGAGACCGCCGTGCGAGGAAGATGCTCAGGGTGGGGTGGAGGGGCAAGCCCTACGATGAAGGATGAACGATCAAGGATTAACGATCAAGGATTAACGATGGGGGTTCCTATATCGTTCATCGTTCATCCTTAATCCGTCCCACCCTCTTGCTCCGGGCGCGTGGCTCCGATACCCTGCTGTCATGGCCACTTCATCCAGCTTCGATATCTCCACCGGCGTGGAGATCCAGGAAGTCGACAATGCGGTGAATCAGGCGATCAAGGAGATCGCCTCTCGCTACGACTTCAAGGGCACCAACTGCACGATCGAACTCGATCGCGAGAAGGCGACGATCGCCTTGCATGCCGACGACGACTTCAAGATGGACGCCGTCGTCGACATCATGAAGGGCAAGCTGATCAAGCGCAATGTGCCGATCCGCAACCTCACCGTGGGCGATCCGATCCAGTCGTCACTCGGCACGGTTCGTCGCACGCTCACGTTGGCACAGGGGATTCCGCAGGAGACCGCCAAGAAGATCCAGCGCGCCATCAAGGACGGGGGATTCAAGAAGGTCCAGGCGGCGATCCAGGGCGAGGAGCTCCGGGTCACCTCAGCCTCACGCGATGAGCTGCAGGCCGTGATGGCCTTCCTGCGCAGCGAGGACTTCGGCGTCGAACTCCAATTCGGCAACTACCGAGGATGAGCCGGAGCGCGGTCCGTGTTGCCGCCATTTGGCTGGCGCTCGGCTCGTGCATGCCGCTCGAAGACCCGAGCCTCCAACCGGTTCCGGAACAGTCACCCGAAACCATGCAGCCCGCGATCCGGATTGGTCTGGTCACCAGCGCGGCGGAGGTCGAGCTCTCGGGCCCCACCGGGCTTGCGTTGATCGATCCCGATGAGGGTGTACTCGAACAGCTCGATCCCGGCGAGGCCGTTACCGTGGTGGCGCGCGGTGAGCGGGTCACCCTCACGGGTCGGTCGTCCGCACGAAGTCGCCGATTGCTCCGGGTGGAGAGCACCTCGCAGGGTGGCTTCGTCGAGATCGATGGTCGCCCGTACCGCGGCGCGGTCGAGCTCGATCGTGGTGCGGACGGCGTCCGGATCGTCAATGTCGTGGGACTCGAGGACTATCTCGTCGGCGTGGTGAGCGCCGAGCTTGGTGCACGACGTCCCGATGAACGTGCCGCGGCGATGGCGCAGGCGGTGGTGGCCCGAACCTATGCACTTCGAAATCGTGGCCGCTGGGAAGCGGACGGATTCGATCTGCTGGCTGGGGTTGCCTCGCAGGTCTATCGCGGTGCCGGCACCGAAGACTCCGTCTCGCGTGCCGCAGTCGAGGCGACGGCGGGCGAGGTGCTGA
>JBBSPX010000085.1:0-11161 GCA_038258395.1 Gemmatimonadales bacterium
CGAAGACCGCCGCGCGACTCGCCGAGCTGGGGCTCACCGACGTTGTCCAGGTGCAGGAGATGCCGGAGGATGCGCTGGTTCAGGTGCTTGGGCGCGAGGCAGCGCTGGCGCTCGCACGCCGTGCATCGGGAGCGGGTGGCACCTCTGTCCGACCCCGAACGCGCGCCAAGTCGGTTTCCCGAGAGACCACCTTCTCCCACGACGTCTCGGATCCGGAGGAACTTGATCGCGTCCTCGTCCTGCTGACCGCGCGGATCGGCGCACAGCTGCGCGAGGAGCACCTCGTCGCGGGTGCCGTCGTGCTCAAGCTGCGCTTCGCCGATTTCCGGACCATCACGCGCCGCCATACCCTGCCCGAGGCGAGCGCAGACGATCTGCTCATCCGCGAGACCGCTCGGGCCCTCATCGCGTCGGCGCGTGACGAACCCCGGGCACGCAGTGCACCGATCCGTTTGCTCGGCGTGGGAACGGTGAACCTGCTCGAGGCCCCACTGGGTGATCTCTTCGCCAGCACGGCGGCACCCGGCAGGCGTGAGGTCACCGAGGCACTCGACGCCGTCCGTGCACGCTATGGGTTCGATGCGCTTCGACCAGGACGCCTAGTGCAGGGACGGCGGCCACCATCTGACTGAGCATCGCCGCCGCTCCCCGAGTGTGTGATGCTAATCGCGGCCAATCAGCGCGCGGAAACCGTCGAGCAATCGCGCCGTGATCGGGCCGGGGAGGTCGCCGCCGATCACGCGGCCATCGAGCGAGCGCACCGGGACGACCTCGCTCGCGGTCCCGGTGAGGAACGCCTCGTCGGCGGTGTAGACGTCATAGCGATTGAGCAGCTCCTCGCGCACCGGGATGCCCAGCTCAGCCGCGATCTCGAGCACGGCATCGCGGGTGACACCCTTCAGGATCCCGGCACTGGGGGGGGGAGTCCGCACCACGCCACCGGTGACGACGAAGAGATTCTGACCCGACCCTTCGGCGACCGTCCCACTCGAGTCGAGCATCAGCACGTCGTCGGCACCGGCGGTGATGCCTTCCAGCTTCGCCATCACGTGCGGCAGATAGTTGAGCGACTTGACGCGTGGCGAGAGTGCCTCCCGGTGGGGCACCGGCGTGGCGGCGGTCACGAGCCGGACACCCTCCCGCAACTTTTCGGGCGGAAAGAGTCGGATCGTCGCGACGATGATGATGACGGTCGGCGTGGGGCAGAGCATCGGATTGAGTCCCAGATCACCCACGCCGCGGGTCACCACGACCCGAAAGTAGGCGTCGCGCAGCTCGGAACGACGGAACGTCTCGGTGCATGCGGCCGTCAGTTCGTCGAGGGTCATCGGGATGGTGAGGGCAATCGCCTTGGCACTGCCCCGCAACCGACGCAGATGGGCCTCCAGCCGGAAAATCTTGCCATCATAGGCCCGGATGCCCTCAAACACACCGTCGCCGTAGAGGAGGCCGTGATCGAAGACTGAAATGGTCGCATTGTCGCGGTCACGGTATTCGCCGTTGATCCACACGGTATCGGGCATTCAGGCGCCTCGGGTTCATGCCGGAGTTGGTCGAGCCCAAAACTACCCTGATGGTGCGGCCGACCGGCGCCGATCCTATCTTTCGGGCTCACTCGGGAGGAATCGATCATGGCGACAGCCGAAGGACGTACGATCTCGTTCACCGGTCCGGAGGCCATCGACGTGGCTGTCCTCGAGACCTTCGGTTACGAGGGCCCCGATCAGGAGATCGTGACCGAAACCGACGAGTTCTCGGCGGTCTGCCCCTTCAGTGGCCTGCCGGATGTCGCACGCCTCACACTGCGCTATGTCCCACGCGACCACTGCATCGAGCTCAAGTCACTCAAGTACTACGTGATGAGCTATCGGAATGTCGGGATCTTCCAGGAACACGCGACAGCTCGACTCGCCCTGGACCTGCAGCGCGTGCTCGAGGCACAGAGCCTCTCGGTCACGACGCGGTACAACGTGCGGGGCGGGTTCCTCACGACCTGCACGGTGACGTTGCCCTGAACGACTTCCTCGCGCTCCAGGAATCGCTCGTCGGGCGCTATGCACTCGAGCGAGAGCTCGGCCGCGGCGGCATGGGTACGGTCTGGCTGGCGCGCGACATTCGACTCGACCGCCTCGTCGCGATCAAGGTATTGCACCCGCATCTCGCAGCGGATGCCGCCGCGCGTGCGCGGTTCGTCACCGAGGCCCGGCTCGCGGCGCGACTCGCACATCCCAATGTCGTGCCGGTATTTGCCGTCGAGGCCGAGCACGATCCACCCCTGATCGTGATGGCATTGATCGATGGCGAGTCCGTCGCCGAGCGACTCGCGACACGGGGGGCCATGCCGGTCGCGCAGGTTGATCGATTGTTGCGCGAAATGGCGTGGGCGCTCGGGTATGCGCATGCGGCGGGAGTTGTCCACCGGGACATCACGCCCGCCAATATCATGCTCGAGGCCGACACCGGGCGCGCCCTGCTTGCGGACTTCGGCCTCGCGACCGTGACCGAGCACCTCGATGCTGCCCCGGTCTTCGGCACACCGGGCTACCTCGCCCCCGAGGTGATCCGCGGTGAGTCGGCTGGCCCGGGAAGCGACATCTACGCCCTCGGCGTGGTTGGCTACATCGTGCTGGCCGGCCGACCCCCGTTCGTCGCCGAGTCCGCGGGCGAACTGCTGGCGCGCCACCTCGTGGCTACGCCGCCACCCCTCGCCCCCTTGGCGTCCGGTGCCCCTCGACGGTTGATCGAACTGATCGAGGCGTGTCTCGCGAAGGATCCCGCGGATCGGCCTGCCGATGCCGACGCCCTCCTGGCACGGCTGGCTCGCGCACCGGAGTCGATCACCATCTCCCCCCCCCTTGCCACGTGGTTCTCCCGGTGGAGCCGTTTTCGACCGATCTATGCGATCGCGGCGCCGGTGCTCGGGTTGCAGTCGTGGCTGCTCGTCTGGGGCTACTTCGGCAGCGGAAGCACCGGGCTCCTGATCGCGGCCCTCCTAAGCACGGTCGCCTCGTTCACGGCGATTCCGATTGCGGCCCACCTGCTTGCGGAGGCGGCCGCCCTCCGACGCCTGCGTCATCATGGTTTCGACATCGAGGACATCAGGGCCGCGTGGCCACACTGGACCGAACACCTCGAACGGGTCCGGGCACGTGAGGGCCTGCGCCCCCTCGCCGGGCGCGTGATCTTTGACCTGACCGTGGTCGGTACGGTGGTCCTGGCCATCACCTTCTTCGTGGCCATACCGTTCCTCCCGCTCCTGGTGGCGAGTGGCGAGATCGCCGGGACGCGCGGGGCGTTGATCTACATGGCGAGTTGGGCGTATCTGGTGACGATGACCGGAGCCGGGGTCGGGTTTCTCTCCCCGGGGGTGCGCATCGCGCCGAACGGGAGGCTCCGTTCGTTCCTGCGCCGACTGTGGGACACCCGACTTGCCGGCACCGTGACGTGGCTCGCCGGCCTCGGGCAGCGCGAGCGCCTCGTCACCGCCGGGACCCTCCATCGCAACACCGAGTTGGTCCTGGGGCTGGCGATCGAGGAGGTCTGGCGCGGACTGCCGCGAGCACTGCAGCTCGAGATCGGCGAGGATGTCCCCCAGATCGCCGGCACGCTTCGCCATGGCGCCGAAGAACTCCGTGCGTTGGCGGAGCGCATGCGCGAGGCCGAGTCCGGTCTCACGGCGGACGATCCCGAGTTCAGGGCACTGGTGGTGGAGCGGGAGCGCGTCGAGACACACCAGCGTGATAGTGTGGCAACCCTCGAACGGATCCGCCTGCAGTTGCTGCGTGTCGCCAGTGAGCGGCGCGGTACCGCGGAACTGACCGGTCATCTGGAGCGGGCCCGGGCGCTGGAACACGGCCTGCTCATCGAGGTGGCCGCGCACGATGAGGTCCGACGGTTCCTGCGCAGCAGTAGCGCCCGGACACCGCGTCCCACCCCAACCCCCGCCTCGGCATGAGCGACGCATCGCTCGCAGATCTCCAGGACGCGCTTGCGGGGGTGCTCTCGATTGAACGTGAGCTCGGTCGAGGTGGCATGGGCACTGTGTATCTCGCGCGCGATGTGGCGCTCGATCGACCGTGTGCACTCAAGGTGCTCCACCAAGACCAGGCCAGCGATCCGGAACAGCGTGCGCGCTTCCTTCGGGAGGCACGGACAGGGGCTCGTCTCTCCCATCCACACATCGTGCCGATCTATGACGTGGGCGAATCCGGCGAGCATGTCTGGTTCGTGATGGGACTGGTCGATGGTGAGTCACTCCGGCATCGGGTGGCTCGGCAAGGTGGGCTGCCGGCGGCCGAGGTGGAGCGAGTCCTGCGTGAGATCGGCTGGGCGCTCGCCAATGCGCATGCTCGGGGCATCCTCCACCGCGACGTGACGCTCGACAACATCCTGATTGATCGACGCAGCGGGCGGGCGATGCTGGCGGACTTCGGCATCGCCGCAACGATCGACGGCGGCGACGCCGGTCCACTGATTGGCACCGCGGCCTATCTCGCACCTGATCTCATTCGCGGCGATCCGCCGTCCCCGCAGTCCGATCTCTATGCCCTGGGGATCGTCGGTTGGACCTCGCTGACCGGTTTCCTCCCGTTCGCCGATGAGGATCCCGCGGCGGTACTCCTGCGACATCTGCACGACAACATCCCATCGCTTGAACGCGCCGCCGCCGCGACTCCGTCTCGACTCCGTCGCGCCATCGAGGCCCTCCTGGCACGCGACCCGAGTGCCCGCCCAGCAACAGCCGAGGCGTGGCTCGATCTGCTCGAGGAACCAGCCCGAGCCGTCCAGCTCGCAGAGCCACTCCGCGCGTGGCTGCAGACCCGGGCCGCCTCCGCTCCGTACTACGCACTCGCCATGACGTTGCTGGCGATGGCAACGGGGTTCACCCTCCGGATCGCCGGTGGCAGTCTTGTGTTTGGTCTCCTTGGTGCAACGCTGGTCGCCGGCGCCGTCGTGCTGATGCTGCCGCTGGTCGTCCAATCAACCATCGCACTCAGCGCCATTCGGCGCGTCGCGCGGAGTGGCTTTGGATTGGAGGACATGCGGGTCGCACTCGACCGGCATCTCGTGGCACGACGCCGCCTCGGACCCGTTTTGCCCTCGGCCGGCGGACGAGTGATCCGGTACGGCGGAACCGCGGCTGGATTGGCGGCTGTGGTGGTGCTGGCGCTCGCGGAGACGGGTGGCAGCCTGCCATGGTCCCTCCGTTTCCTGCTCTGGGATGTGGGATTCCCGGTGATGCGGTGGGGGCTGATGCTGTTCTGGATCTCTCGCGGGATCGGTTTCCTGGTGCCGGGGCATGTCCTCCCTCCGACCGACCGTCGATCGCGCCTGCGCGAGCGATTCTGGAACAGCCGAGTTGCCGGATGGGTGTTCCGGGCAATGCGAATCGGCCTGCCGCGAACGGTCATCGCCGAGCACACCCTGCACCGACCCACCGAGCTGATGCTCGACCTGCAGATCGAGGAACTCTGGCGCGCCCTTCCCGACGAGACCCGACGTGGATTCGACGATGTGCCGGTCGTGGCACGCGGTCTCCGAAATCGGACTCGTGAACTTCGTGCGCTGCTCGACCGGCTCGACGAATCCGGCGCGGACCGAGGCGCCGATGCGCGAGCACTACGAGAGCGCCTCGAAGCACGCCGGACCGAGGCAACGAGCGCACTCGAGCGCCTCCGGCTGCTCGTCACGCGGCTTGGCGGGGTGGCCGGCTCACCGGGAGAGCTGACCCGTGATCTTCGGGAGGCCCGTGCCGTGGAAGGGGCGATTCTTGTCGATCTCGGTGCGCATCGCGACATCCGACGTCTGCTCCGCCCTGGCAAGCTGACTCCGAGCCCGGGGTGATTCCGCCCTCCTGACCCCAACCGCGTTATCGTCAAGTATTCCTCGTACGCCATGCTCGACCTGACCTAGGCACCCTGCATAGGAGCCGTGGTGAACCGATCCCCGAATCCCGAGGCCGATGAGCCGACCCATCCGACCCTCGATCGGGTGCTACCTGATGTCTATCAGGAGCTCCGGGTGATCGCGCATCGGCAACTCGCCAGACACGCGGCGGATCGCACCGTCTCGACCACGGGGCTGGTCCATGAGGCCTACCTCAAGCTCGCCAATCAGGAGCGGATGCACTGGAACGACCGGGGGCACTTCCTAGCGCTCGCGGCCCTGGCGATGCGCCACGTACTCGTTGATCGTGCGAAGGCTCGACTCGCCGAAAAGCGGGGCGGTGCACGCCAGCAAGTCACCTTCGACGAGCGAATCATCCCGGCCGAAGCACAGGCCGATGCCCTCCTCGATCTGAGTGATGCGATCGATCGTCTCGCCACCGTCGAGCCCCGCCTCGCGGAGGTAATCGACTGCCGGTTCTTCGGTGGACTGAGCGAGGAGGAGATCGCCAGTGCACTCGGCGTCACCACGCGGACCGTGCAACGCGACTGGGCCAAGGCCCGAATGCTCCTGCGTCGAGCACTCGCCACGTGACCCCGGCCCACGGTTCGCTCCTGCCCGAAGGCTGGGCTGAGCTCTCGGGACTCGTCGACCAACTCCTCGAGGCACCGGACGACGAGCGGGCCATCCTGCTCGACTCGCTTTCCGACGGAGACCTTGGCCGCCACGCCAGCCTCGCGACGCTGCTCATCGAGTGTCAACGCGACTTTCCGCTCCTGGAGCGCCCCGCCGTAGAGCGGTTCGACCAACTCGTCGCCACCGACCCGGAGCCGGCGCTGCCCGCGCTGCTCGGCGGACGCTACCGGTTGGAACACGAGATCGGTCGGGGGGGGATGGCGCGTGTCCATCTGGCGCGCGACCTCGAGCACGACCGCCCGGTGGCGGTGAAGGTGATTCGTGCTGGAATTGCCACCACCCCTGGACGCGAGCGGTTTCTGCGGGAGATCGGCATCGCGGCACGGCTTCGACACCCGAACATCATGCCGCTGTTCGACTCCGGGGAGGACGCCGACCTGCTCTATTTTGTGATGCCGTACGAGGAGGGGCCTTCGCTCAAGAGGAGACTTGCGGAACATGGTCCCCTGCCCACGGCCGAGGTGCTCGCGCATCTCGGCGACGTGGCGCGCGCGCTGGTACACGCCCACGAACACGGTGTGGTGCACCGCGACATCAAACCGGGCAATGTCCTGCTCTCTGGCGGCGGCGCGCTGGTGGTTGATTTCGGGATCGCCAAGGCGCTGGCCGACGTTCAGCGCCCAGAGGGCGACGGTCCGACGGACCTGTCAGCGGCCATCACCATGGTCGGCAGCGCGATCGGCACTCCCGCCTATATGTCGCCCGAGCAATGGGTCGGCGATCCGTCCATCGATCACCGCACCGACATCTATGCGTTCGGTTGCCTCGCCTATGAGCTGTTCAGCGGCGTACCGCCGTTCGCGGAGTCGGGGACTCACCACGTCACGGCCGCGCGCCAAGCCGGACGGCCGAGGCCGCTCGCCCACTGCCGCAGCGACGTGCCGGACGACGTGGTCGAGCTGATCGATCGGTGCCTCGAGATCGACCCGGCCCGACGACCCCAGCGTGCGAGCGACTTGCTGCCGCCACTGGGTGTCGGTAGCTGACCAGCTCCCCTTCGCACCCCTGCGCCGACGGGGGAGGCTCCGGCCGACGCAGGGCATGCATGCTACCGTGCGGGCATCAACTGCCCATGGGCACCAGTGCCACACGCTGGATCTTCCAGACGCCCTGCAGCCCGCGCTCGGAGACAGTCATGTAGCGTTGCCTGGTCGAGGCAGCGTTAGCGGGGTGCAGCGCGACCGTGCCGACATCGATCGCCATGTTGCCGTAGACCGACAGCGAGTCAGAGGTGATCACTGCCCGCGGAAAGGCCGGCATCTGGTCCGCAAGATGCTTCGCAATTTCTGCGTGACCGTTGTGCATAATCCCGTCGGGGCTGATCAGAATGGCATCGTCGGCGTACATGCCCGCGAGCTTGGCCACGTCCTTGGTGTTGAGCGCGTCGTTGTAGGCCTCGCGCAGGTGCGCCAGCTCGTTGAGCTTGGTCTGCAGCGGGATCCGGTCGGGAGCGATCTGTGCATGGGCCGCCACCGGCAGCATCAGGCCCAACAGCGCGAGCAGGGCAAGAGAGGAGCGGGAGAACAGTCTCATTGTGGAACCTCATCGGATAAAGGAGTCGGATACTGGTCCTCGCTCCCCCAGCCTGGCGGAGCACATGACGGGGCAACCCTCTGCCCCTCACCTTCAAACACGAGGAATCGTGACCGGACCCGACATGGCATCATTTCGGGTGTCCCCGGGCCCCTGGGTTCGGGGCAACGGTCAGGGGCGAAGTCGAACCTGAGCGAGGCGCAGACTGTTGCTCACCACACTCACCGAGCTGAACGCCATCGCGGCGCTCGCGAGGATCGGACTCAGCAGCAGGCCGGTGGTCGGGTAGAGGACACCCGCCGCGATCGGGATCCCGATCACGTTGTAGCCGAACGCCCAGAAGAGGTTCTGCCGGATGATCGTGAGGGTGCGGCGCGCGAGTTGGATCGTGTCGGCGACGGCGCCGAGCTCCCCGCGCATGAGCACCACATCGGCCGCCTCGGCGGCGATGTCGGTCCCGGTCCCCATCGCCATGCCGACATCTGCCTGCGCCAGGGCCGGGGCATCGTTGATGCCATCGCCGACCATGCCGACCGACGCACCACTCGCCTGCAGGCGGCGCACCTCCATCACCTTCCCTTCGGGCTCCACGCCGGCCACCACTCGGTCGATCCCGGCCTCGCGTGCGATCGCCTGCGCCGTCGCCTCGGTGTCGCCGGTCAGCATCACGACGGTGAGGCCCATCCGTTGGAGGCGAGCCACCGCCGCCGCGGCATCCGGCTTGATCGGATCGGCGACCGCGATCACCGCCGCGAGGTCGTCATCGAGGGCCACATACATGGCGGTTCGGCCGGCCGAGGCGAGTCGTGCGAGCGTCTCCTCCAGGGGTCGGAGATCGACGCCAGCCTCCGTCAGGAGTCGTGCGTTGCCGACCCGAACCCGGACGCCATCGATCAGCCCGGCCACTCCTCGCCCGGTGATGGACTCGAACTCGGTCGGCTCGTGGCGTGGCACGCCCTCCCCGTCGGCATGGGCCGCGATGGCCTCCCCAAGCGGATGTTCGGACGCCGATTCCAGTGAGGCGACCAGCGAGAGGACGCGCTCGGCGGAGTGCGGTGTCCCCTCACGTAGCACCAGATCGGTGACCGTCGGTCGGCCGACGGTGACGGTACCGGTCTTGTCGAGAATCACGGTGTCGATGCCGGCGGCCCGCTCGAGTGCTCCCCCCCCCTTGACCAGGACACCCGCTTGGGCGCCCTTCCCCGAGGCCACCATGACGGCTGTTGGGACGGCCAGACCCATGGCGCAGGGGCACGCGATGATCAGGACGGTGACGGCGGCGGCGAACGCGCGCATGCCGGAGGCGGTCGGCGCGAGGAGATACCAGGCGACGAAGGTCACCACCGCAAGTGCCAGAACCACGGGAACGAAGATCGCGCTGATGCGGTCCGCGAGACGCTGAATCGGGGCGCGGGCGCCCTGGGCATCACGCATCAAGCGGACAATCTGTGCCAGCACACTGGCGTCGCCGAGATCGGTTGCCTCGAACCGGAACGCGCCGGTGCGGTTGATGGTCCCGCCGATCACTCGATCACCGGTCGATCGCTCGACCGGGAGACTCTCACCAGTGAGCATGGATTCGTCAAGCGCACTCCGCCCGGAGACAATGATCCCATCGACCGGCACTCGCTCACCCGGACGCACCAACACGAGATCGCCGGTCATCACCTGCTCCACCGGCACGTCGAGTTCGGCACCGTCGCGCAGGACGCGCGCCTCTCGCGGCTGCAGGTCGACGAGCCCCCGGAGCGCGCGCGAGGTCTGTCCCTTGGCTCGAGCCTCGAAGGTGTTGCCGACCAGGATGAGCGCGACGATGAACAGCACAGCCTCGTAGTACACATCGGGCGCCAGTCCCCGGGACACGAAGAAGCCTGGCCACACCGTGGCCAGAAGGGAGTAGCCGAAGGCCGCACCGGTGCCCACCGCGATCAAGGTGTTCATGTCGGCGGCATGATGACGGAACGCGCGCCACGCCTGCGTGTAGAACTCGCGGCCGGCCCATGCCATCATCGCCATGGTCATGGCCAACAGGAGGAGGAGGAGCACCGACGGGTCGATCCGGTAGAGCCACGGCAGCGCGGCCGCCAAGGCCGGGTCGAGCACGCGATGGCTCCACTGCATGAAGGGATCGAGCGCTACCCCCCCCCCCGCTATGCCCGCGTGCCTCGCGTGCGCTGCCATGACGGGCATCGACAGCAGCATC
The DNA here is from genome assembly GCA_038258395.1 of Gemmatimonadales bacterium. Classification (GTDB taxonomy): domain Bacteria; phylum Gemmatimonadota; class Gemmatimonadetes; order Gemmatimonadales; family GWC2-71-9; genus Palsa-1233. The sequence goes on from JBBSPX010000085.1 coordinate 10,319, forward strand.
CCGAGGAGTGCCACGACCAGACTGACGACCGCCTTCTGGCGAACCGTCCGGTAGGCCGCGCCCTGAGCCGCATCCTGCGCCACCTGTTCGTCGAGGGAACTCACCTCAGGTCGGCGCAGCTCCGCGCCGTAGCCGGTCCCACGGATCACCTCGACCAACGCCTGCGGATCGGTCTGCTCGCCGTCGAAGGCGACCATGGCCTCGCCGGACATCAGGTTGACCGAGGCATCCTGGACACCAGGTGTCTTCTCGAGGACGCGCTGGATCCGCGCCGAGCACGCGGCACAGGTCATCCCAGTGACCGGAATGGCCACCTTCCCGGCAGGCATGGACGTCGGCGACGACGTTGGCGCGGCCACCACCGCCGCGCGCCCGGCGAGGAAGAAGTACCACACCAGCCAAAGGATCAGGGCGACACCGCCCAGGAGGACTATCAGTTCGTCGGCATGCATGGTGGGGACTCCGGTCTCCAGTCACGCCGCAGCAGCACGGCGTGACGGAGTGTACATACCCCCCACCCCTATGTCAATCTTGTGCGGGGTCGGGGATTATCGGCGTGATGGTGACCACGTGGACCGCTCCGTCATCGACCAAGGTGAGTATGGCGGACTCGAGTCGCCGACCATCGACGGTCGCCACGCCACCCTGTGTTCCGACCTTCGCAGGGTGCTCAACCGTGATTCGGTATTCACTCGCTCCGTGCCGGTAGGTGATCGTGAGCGCGGGCCAGTCCTCTGGCACCACCGGTGAGATCCTGAGCGTCGTTCCTTCGCGGCGAAACCCGAGCAGCTCTTCAAGCCCGACGCGGTACATCCAGCTTGCCGACCCGGTATACCAGGTCCA
>JBBSPX010000086.1:0-10968 GCA_038258395.1 Gemmatimonadales bacterium
CGGGTGGATCGCCTCGCGATATGTCGAGCAGGGGCACCGCCCCGGCATACTGCTGCGCGGTGTCGGGGGCGACGAGGCGCTCGTGCACGAAGAGGCTGTCCCCCACGCCATCATCGTCGCCGACCCTGACCGCCTCGCCGGTGCGATCGAGGCAGCGTCGCTCGGCGCAGACGTGCTCGTGCTCGATGATGCGTACCAGCGGCTGGACGTCGAGCGCGACCTCAACATCTGCGTGATGAGCGCCGAAACGTCTCGCGCCGTGCGGTGGTCATTGCCTGCAGGACCGTGGCGCGAGGGATGGCACGCCTTGGATCGGGCCGACGCCGTGATCGTCACGCGCAAGCGTGCCGATCGCGCGACCGCCGAGTCGCTCGCAGCGAGCGTGGCTGCACACGTCCTGGGGCCAGTCGCGATCGCACGGTTGGAGATCCGTATCCTGGTGGGTCTGGTGTCCGGGCGAGAGCTCCCGTTCGCCATCCTCGACGGACAGCGCGTGGTGGTGGCATGCGCCATTGCCGATCCCGCCGCCTTCGTGGCACAGATCAAGCGTGGTGGAGCCCAGGTGCAAGTGGCGACCTGGAAGGATCATCACGCCTTCCGGGATGAGGATGTGGCGTGGCTCGCGCACGCGGCGATGCGGGCCGACCATGTCGTAATCACGGCGAAAGACGCCGTGAAGTTGCGTGATCGTTGGCCGGCACGCGTGCCGGAACCGCTGGTGGCAGTCCTTGACGTGACCTTCGAGTCCGGCGAGGCAGCCATTGTCGAGGCGCTCGATGCGCTGGTCGCACCGAAATCTGTCTCCTTCTCACTTCCCTAGGTCCCGAGCCGGACCGGAGCTTTTCAAGCATGTCGAATCCCAAGACGCGCCGCGCACAGACCATCATCAAGCCGGATCGGGATCGCCGATTCGTGACTGAGGACAATCCCTACGAGGCGATGATGTCTCGATTTGATGATGCGGCCCGGCGGCTCAACCTCGAGCCCGGGTTGTACAAGGTGCTGCGCTCGCCAGAAAAGCAGATCATCGTCTCCGTACCGATCGTTCGTGACAGCGGCGAGATCGAGGTCTTCACCGGCATCCGGGTGCTGCACAACACCTCCCGGGGCCCCGCCAAGGGCGGCATCCGGTTCGACATGGCCGTCACCCTCGACGAGGTCAAGGCGCTCTCGGCGTGGATGACCTGGAAGTGCGCGGTCGTGAATCTCCCGTTCGGTGGCGGCAAGGGCGGCGTGATCTGTGACCCGACCACCATGTCGGTGGGTGAACTCGAACGACTCACCCGGCGATACACGGCAGAGTTGATCGAGACCCTCGGGCCCGACAGCGATGTTCCCGCGCCCGATGTCAATACCAACGAACGGGTGATGGCCTGGATCATGGACACCTACTCCATGCGCGTCGGTCACACCGTCACGGCCGTGGTGACCGGCAAGCCGGTCGAGATGGGCGGCTCGCTGGGACGTCGCGATGCGACCGGTCGGGGGTGTCTCGTGGTGACCATGCAGGCGCTCGCCAGGCTCGGCATCCCGGTGGGGAAGGCGACCGTCGCGGTCCAGGGATTCGGGAATGTCGGCTCCACCGCCGCGCGCCTGATGGCCGCCGAGGGGATGCGGATCGTCGCGGTCAGCGACAAGAAGGGCGGGATCTACAATCCGGACGGCATCGATGTGGTGGCGGCTCGCGAATGGGTCACGGCAAATCGGTTCCTTGAGGGATTCCCCGGCGCAAAGGCGATCACCAACGACGAACTCCTCACCCTCAAGTGCGATGTCCTCGTGCCGGCCGCCCTCGAGAATGTCATCACCAGCAAGAACGCCGCGCAGATCAAGGCCAAGATCATCTGCGAGGGAGCCAACGGGCCAACCACGGCGCGTGCCGATGCGATCCTCGACAAGAAGGGGATCTTCGTCATTCCGGACATCCTCGCCAATGCCGGCGGTGTCACCGTCTCCTACTTCGAGTGGGTCCAGGATCGCGGTGGCTACTTCTGGGACGAGGAGACCGTCAACGAACGCCTCGAGAAGATCATGTCGAAGGCATTCAACGAAGTACTGGCGATGGTCGAGAAGCACGGCGTCAGTATGCGGATCGGCGCCTACATGCTCGCGATCGAGCGCGTCGCCGCCGTGCACCGGCTGCGCGGGCTCTATGCCTGATGCGGATTCTCCTCGTCGCGGTGGGCAAGCTCCGACCGGCACTGCGCGAGGTGGCGGATGACTACCTGCGCCGGATCACGCGGAGCGTGGCCATCGACGAGCAGGAAGTGCGTGAAGCTGGCCGACAACCGACCGGCGTGCAACGGCAGGATGAAGAAGACCGGCGCATCCTCCGCGTGATCCCGGACGGCACGCCGGTGACACTCCTGGACCCCCGGGGAACGCCACTCTCCAGCGAGGAGATTGCGTCCCGGCTCGACGCGTGGCGACACGCAGCGAGAGATCGCGCCGTCGTGATTGGTGGCGCCAGCGGGGTGGGGGACGCAGTCCAGCGTTGCGCCGACGAACGGTGGAGTCTGGGGCCGATGACACTGCCGCACGAATTGGCGCGCGTCGTCGTGCTCGAGCAACTGTATCGTGGCTCGACCATCCTCCAGGGTACGCCATACCACCGGGGCGGAACATGACATCATCCCTGCGTGTCGTGTGCCCGTTGCCGTCGGGCTTGCTGCCGGAGCCACCTATCCGCTTCGAAGGTGTCTCCGCTGATCTCCGATCCGCGTTCCAGCCAGGCGCTTCGTGCGACCGACTCTTCCAACCGAATGCGGTGGCCGTCACCACCGGCCAGCAACCCGGCCTCTTCGGCGGGCCGCTCTACACCGTGCACAAGGCGATCGCGGCACGCGCGCTGGCCGCCGAGCTGGAACGCCGCTGGCTCCGTCCAGTCGTGCCGGTGTTCTGGGTCGCGGGCGATGATCACGACTGGACGGAGGCGAGTACCGCCGCGTGGTGGACGCCACACGATGATGTGCGCCACTGGCACCTCAACGCACGCGCAGAGAACGATCCGCAATCGCCGATGTCGGGGGTGCCTGTGCCTATGGCGGAACTGGTCGCGGCCCGTGACGCACTCGCCGCCGACCTCGTGGCTGGACCGGAGCGTGACCGGGCGCTCGACTGGATCGACCGGCATTGGCAGGGCACCGCCACGATGGCAAGTGCATTCGTCGGTGCCATGCACTACCTGCTCGAGCCGCTCGGCGTCGCGGTGCTCGACCCAACCCATCATGCGTTCAAGCAGGCGCAGCGACCATGGATCCGCGCCGCACTCGAACAGAGCACCGAGATCGACCGGACCCTCTCGTCCATACCCGATGGTGGGACCGGCATATCGGCGGGTGATGGCGTCACACTGGTCTTCCTTGAGGCGACCAGCGGGCGTGATCGTTTGGTACGTGTCGCGCCAGAGCGATTCACGACTCGTCGGAGTGGTGAATCGTTCACGACCGCTGACCTGCGCACGATGCTCGACGCGGCCCCGGAACGCTTTTCTGCCAATGTGTTGCTCCGCCCGGTGGTCGAGGCGGCACTCCTGCCAACCGTAGCCTACGTGGCTGGACCCGGCGAAGCCCGATACCTCAGGGAACAGGCCCGCGCCATCTATCCACTGCTCGGGGTCACCCCCCAGGCCGTGGTCCCCCGGTGGACCGGGACCCTCGTCGATGCCACCAGCGACCGATTGCTGCGTCGGGTGGCACTCGAGGCCGAGACGGTTATTCGGGGGGGGGATGCCACCGAACGCGAGATCCTCATGCGCGACATGCCACCCGAGGCGACCGAGGCACTCGTGATACTCGAACGCACCATCGATCAGACCGCGACGGCGCTCGGCGTGGCCGGAGCGGCAATTGATGCCGTGCTCGATCGGGCCATCCAGGGCCGAACGGGCAAGATGCATGGCATCGCCCGTGACCTCGAGCACCTCCTCCGACGCCACCTCAAGCGTCGCGATGACGTCGCCTGGTCCCAATACCGGCGACTCCGCCAGCGGCTCATGCCCGACGACGCACCACAGGAACGCATCGTCAGTGTGGTGGCGGCGTTGGGTCGATGGGGCTCGGATTGGCTGACCGTGGTGGTCGAGTCCACCGATACATGGGCCCGGACGCTCCTTGAGCCATCCTCCCCGGGTACCTAGGATTCCGGGATGAGTCTCCTCGGTATTGCCCTCCTCGTGGCCCTCTGCATTCCAATCATCGGCCTGCTGCTCGACTCGTCGATTGCACGGGCACTCGCGCAGCGGCTGGAGCGCAGGGAGAGTCCAATGGAGCCCCTGGACAATGACTTGCAACGCCGGTTCGACCTGCTCGAGGGTGATGTCGAAGTGCTCCAGCATGCCGTCCAGGAGTTGCGCGAGGAGAACCAATTCCTGCAACGGCTCCTCGAGGATTCGCGCCACCGGCCGGCACTGCCATCGGATGGTGGGTGAGTCGGCGTAATTCCTATCTGGTTGGCGCCGGGATCCTGCTCAGCCGGATCTCGGGGCTCGTCCGCCAGTCGCTGTTGGCGCGCTACGTCGGGCTCGGCGACGCTGCCGATGCGTTCACGGCCGCCTTTCGCATTCCGAACCTCCTCCAGAACCTCTTCGGCGAAGGCGCGCTCTCGGCGTCCTTCATTCCGAGTTATTCTCGCCTGATCGAGGAGGGTCGCGAGGAGGAGGCCCGCCAACTCGCCGGCGCGGTGCTCGCGCTGCTCACCACCACGATGGCCATCCTCGTGCTGGTCGGCGAGCTCGTCACACCGCTGCTCCTGAATGTGCTGGTCGGCGACTGGGTCGGCGAGAAGCGCGCGCTCACCGAACGGTTGGTCCGCATTCTCTTCCCCGGTGCCGGGCTGTTGGTGATCTCCGCCTGGTGTCTTGGCGTCCTCAACTCGCACCGACGGTTCCTCCTCTCGTACGCCGCACCGGTCGTCTGGAACGCGGCAATGATCGTGGCGATCCTCACCGTGGGACGTGGCGAATCTCCCGCCCGGGTCACGTTGGCAGCCTCGGTCGGCTCGGTGATCGGGTCGTTCCTCCAGATCGCGGTGCAGTGGCCGGTGGTCCGTCAGGTCGGTGGTCGCATTGTGCTCCGCAGTTGGCGCGGCGTCCGTGAGGCCTCCGTCGTGATTCGCACCTTCATCCCGACCATGATATCGCGGGGGGCCAACCAACTCTCGGCGTTCATCGATGTCGGCATCGCGGCATACTTGCCCACCGGTGCCATGGCGGCGATCGGCGCCGCACAAACCCTGTACACCCTTCCGGTGTCGCTCTTCGGAATGGCGATCACTGCCGCCGAACTTCCGGAGATGTCGAGGGAGCGGGGGGACGATGCCACGGTGGCGATGGCCCTCCGGATCCGACTCGATGCCGCCACGCAGCGATTGGCGTTCTACATTGTCCCGAGTGCGATGGCCTTCGTGGCGATCGGCGGTGTCATGGCCGGTGCCGTGTACCAGAGCGGACGCTTCACCGCGGACGACACCGCCTACGTCTGGTTGGTACTCGCGGGTGCTGCGATAGGGCTGCTCGCCTCGACCCTGGGGCGACTCTACTCATCGGCATTCTACGCCCTGCGAGACGCGACCACCCCGCTCAGGACCGGCTTGGTTCGCGTCTCACTGACCGCCGTCCTCGGCGTGCTTGCGGGGCTCGTCCTACCCCCGCTCCTCGGGTTGCCAGCGCGGGCAGGCGCCGCGGGGCTCACCATCAGTGCAGGGATGGCCGGTTGGGTGGAGTTCATGCTGCTCCGACGCGCCCTGATTCGGCGACTCGGACAGTTTGCGCTCCCCACAGTGGAACTCCTCAAGCTGTGGGGTGCAGCGGGCATCTCGGGGGGCGTCGCCACCGCGGTCCGACTCGGCACAGCCGAACTCGCACCGATCGCCCAAGCGCTCCTGGTCGTGCCTGCATTTGGTGTGACCTATATGATCCTCACCAGTTGGCTCGACATCCCCGAAGCGGCGGTGCTCGGCGGCCGGGTGCTGGCCCGGTTGCGACGACGCCCGTGACCCCCGAACTCGCACGCAAGCTCGAGACGCTTCCCGACGGACCAGGGGTCTACCTCTGGAAGGATCGGGACGGAGCCGTGCTGTATGTCGGCAAGGCGAAGAATCTCCGATCACGGGTACGCTCCTACTTCGCCGCCGACCGCCCCGCCGCCTACAACATCGATGAGATGATGCGACGCGCCATCGACGTCGAGACCATCGTGGTCCCCGACGAGAAGCAGTCGTTGCTGCTCGAGAACAACCTCATCAAGGAATACCTGCCCAGGTACAACGTCCGGCTCAAGGACGACAAGAGCTATCCGTCGATCGTCGTGACCCTCGGTGAGCCGTTTCCTCGCGTCTTCGCGACCCGTCGACGCGATCACGCCGGTGGACGGTATTTCGGGCCGTATACGGATGTCGCCGACATGCGCCGCACCCTCGGTCTCATCCGTCGCATGTTCACGGTCCGGTCCTGCGTCGATGACATCCCCCGCGAACGCCGCGACCGCCCGTGTCTCGACTTCCACATTGGACGCTGTCTCGCCCCATGCGTCGGTCGCCAGGACGAGGCATCGTATCGCACCATGATCGACGAGGTGGTGGAGTTCCTGAGCGGACGGACGGTCGATCTCAAGAGTCGCATCCGCGGGATGATGCAACTGGCGAGTGCCCGGGAGGAGTTCGAACGTGCCCGGGATCTGCGCGACACCCTCAAGTGGCTCGAGCAGGTCGAACGTCCGGCGTCGGTGGAGGTGATCGGCACGGGCGACGCCGATGTGATCGGCTACGCTCGCGACGACGACGAGGCCGTCGCCGTGCTGCTCAGGGTGCGCGACGGCCGTGTCATCGGGCGCGATCATCGCTTCCTCGAATGCCAACCTGACGCGACCGACGCCGACGTGCTCACGGCATGGATCATGGGCGCATACCGCTTCCTCGAAGGACGCACCCGGCGCGTCGTCCTGCCGTTCGCGATCCCCGAGCTCGAGACCATCGAAGCGGTGCTCGACGATGCGCGGTTGGCAGTGCCGACCCGTGGGATCGCGGCGCGCTGGGTAGAACTCGCCGAGCAGAACGCACGGCACCTGCTCGAATCCCTCCTGCTCGAGACCTTCGAGACCGAGGAGCGTGCCGAAGATCCGGTGTATGCCCTCGGCCGCGAACTCGGCCTGACCATCGTGCCGCGGACCTTCATCTGCGTCGACATCTCCACCAATCAGGGACGCGATACCGTCGGCTCACTCGTGACCTTTGAGGGCGGGCGACCGCGCAAGTCAGAGTATCGCAAGTTCAAGATCAAGGGGCCCGGGCAGCAGGACGACTTCGCGGCGATTCATGAAGTCATCACGCGCTATGTGGCCCGGCGGCTCGCCGAGGAGAAGCCGCTTCCGGATCTGGTCGTCATTGATGGCGGCAAGGGGCAATTGAATGCCGCTCACGCCGCCCTCCAGGAGGCGGGGCTGGGCAACCTCCCCTTGGCCTCCCTCGCCAAGCGGGAGGAGGAGATCTACCTTCCCGGCCGCGAGGCTCCGCTGCGCTTGCCACGGCGGAACCCCGCACTCCGGCTGCTGCAACGGGCACGCGACGAAGCGCACCGGTATGGAGTCACCTACAGTCGGGTCCGGCGGAGTGCTCGCACGATCACCTCGGCCCTGCTCGATATTCCGGGTGTCGGGCCGTCACGCCGCACCGCACTACTCACCGGATTCGGGTCGCTGGCGGGGGTTCGGGCGGCATCGGTCGCCGACATTGCGGCACTGCCAGGATTCTCCGAGACGCTGGCGACACGCGTCCTCGAACACGTACGGAAGGGGACCTGACATGGATTGGCATCTCGAATGTTCCGGATGCGGCGCCACCGAATCGCCAGAGGGTTTCAAGGGCGTATGTCCGCTCTGCGGTCGACCCTACTTGGTCCGCTATCCCAATCGCGACCACAGCATTCTCGAGCGCGCCGAGGTGCGGCGGCGCTGGGGGATGTGGCGATACCGGTCGTTCCTTCCGCTCCACGGCGACGAGCAGCCGGTGACCCTCGGCGAAGGCGACACCCCGCTCCTGGCTGTCCCGCGGCTCGCGTCGGCGCTCAACCTCGGCAACCTCTGGGTCAAGGACGAATCGACCAACCCCACCGGCTCGTTCAAGGCGCGTGGACTGAGCGCGGCCGTGACCCGAGCGGTGCATGCCGGGGCCACCGGGTTCACCCTCCCCACGGCCGGCAACGCCGGGGTGGCGGCGTCGGCATACGGCGCCCGGGCGGGACGTCCGGTGCGCGTCTTTGCACCGCGGACGACCCCCTCGATCATCCTGCAACAGATCCGCGCCTTCGGTGGCGACCTGCACCTCGTGGACGGGCACATCGGCGACTGCGGCAAGCGCTCGCGTGCCTACGCGGACGAACACGGTGCCGTGGACCTGAGCACCCTGCGCGAGCCGTATCGCATCGAAGGAAAGAAGACGCTCGGGCTTGAACTCGCGATGCAGCTCAATTGGGAATTCCCCGATGCGATCATCTATCCGACTGGGGGGGGGACTGGCCTGATCGGCATGTGGAAGGCGTTCCAGGAGCTCCGCGATGCTGGCTGGGTGGTCGGCGACCTGCCGCGCATGTATTCCGTGCAGGCCGAAGGGTGCGCACCGATTGTTCGCGCATGGGAGGCCGGCGCCGAGACGGCCACGCCATGGGAGAATCCGGTGACAGCCGCGGCGGGCCTGCGAGTGCCCGGCGCGCTTGGTGATGCGCTGATCTTGCGTGCGCTGCGGGAGAGCGGTGGCGCGGCGCTCGCCGTCGGCGAGCAGGCACTGCTCGATGTCGCACGATTCGCGACGGCACAGGAGGGCATCGATTGGTCGCCCGAGGGCGGCGCCACGATCATGGCGGCGCTCGAGCTCTCACACCGCGGTGTGCTCGGGGCGGGGGAGCGTGTCGTGCTCTTCAATACCGGCGGCGGTTGGCTCTACCGCGAGCCCGGCGAGGTCGCGCCACAAATTGATCCGCGGAGCTTCGCGGCATGACCTTGCCACCGCGTTGCGCAGTTATCGATCCCTCGGCTGGCGCCTCGGGGGACATGTTCCTCGGCGCCCTGGTTGCCGCCGGGGCCGGCGAGGAGTGGCTCCGGGACCTTCCACGTCGTCTTGGCCTCGCCGAGAGTGTCGTGGTGGACATCCGGGCCGTACAGCGTGCCTCGCTGGCGGCAACGAAGGTGACGGTGACCGTCAACGGTGAGGAGGAGCGCGCCGGTCCCCACGCGCACCATCATCATCAGGAGCATGGCCACCATCACAGTCATGGACCGCATCGACACGTGCGCGAGATCCTCGCGCGGATTGAGGCAGGGGACCTCACCCCATCGACCAAGGTGACCGCGACACGGGTCTTCCAGCTGCTGGCCGAAGCGGAGGGTCGCGTGCATGGCATGGCGCCGGACAGCGTCACCCTGCATGAGGTCGGCGCATGGGACGCGCTCATCGATATTGTCGGAACGGTCGAAGGCTTCGAGCGACTCGGCGTCACAGAGATCCATCATACGCCGATCGCAGTGGGACGTGGCTGGATCGAGGCAGCCCACGGAGCGATGCCAGTGCCCGCTCCCGCCACAGGGATCCTGCTGGAGGGTCTCGAGCTGGTCACCGAGGGGCCGATCGAGGGCGAGGCGGTGACCCCAACCGGCGCGGCGTTGCTGAGGGTGCTCTCCTCGGGTGCTCCACCCGCCCGCTGGCGGCCGGTCGGGCAGGGCTGGGGCGCGGGGACTCGGAATCCGAGCGGCTATGCGAATGCGCTCCGGATCTGGCTGGCGGAACCAGGCGGGGAAGCGGAGCGGGTGCAGGTCGTGGTGGCTGACATGGACGACATGTCCCTGGAGTACCTTGAACCCCTGCGGGAGGCGTTGTTTGCGGCTGGAGCAGTCGACGTCCAGGTCTGGGCAACCCAGATGAAGAAGGGTCGGACCGGCCTCCGGATCGAGGCCCAATGTGCGGCTCCGGAACTCAGCGCCGTCTCCGATGCGTTCTTCAGACACGGGACCACAGCCGGCGTCCGTCACTACATGGCCGACCGCTTGGTGCTTCCGCGCCGCGAGATGATGGTAGAGATTGAGGGTCAGCCAGTGCGTGTGAAAGTGCTGGACGGACCCGAGGGACCACGATTCAAGCCGGAGTATGACGACGTCACCGCAGTCGCGCGTCGATCCCAGATGTCTGCGTTGGCGGTGGCGCAGCGGGCTCATGATCTTGCACGGGCCGTGGCCGGTGCAGGACCGAACGAGGAGCAGCAATGAGGAAGACAGGTTTGTTCGCGCTGGTGAGCGTGCTCGCCCTGCCACAGATCATCGTGGCCCAGGACAATCGTGTGGCGCGCGTCGCCAAGGCGTTGCCATCCACCTATAGGGAGGCCACCTGCGACATCAAGAATGGCCATTTCCTGGTTTCCAGCGCCGCGACGTACCTCAAGAGTGCCGGAGAGGCGAAGGACGCCATCAAGCGAACCAGCATGCTCGAGAAGGGCGTGGAGGTGGCCTCGCGCGCGATCACCGAGAGCAGTCAGGGTGATAACGGCGCCGCCTGGTACTTCCTCGGTCGGAACGCGCTCCAGCTCGGCGACATCACCATGGCCGACTCGGCGTTCACCAAGGCCGCCGCGCTCATCCCCGAATGTGCCGAGGACATGAAGGCGTGGCGCCAGCTGGCTTGGCTGAGCATTGCGACTCCTGCGACCGAATTCGTCCAGAAGGGGAATGCGGATTCGGCGCTGGCACTCTTTCGACAGGCCGGCACCATCTCGCGCGCTATCCCCATGGGGTTCTATAACATGGGTGTGATCTTCGCGAATGCGGCCCAGACCGACAGTGCCGTGTTCTACTTCGAGAAGGCGAAGGCCGTCGCCGAGGCAGACCTCAAGCACTTCACCAAGGACCGCAACGCCGCGACGTTCAACCTCGGTGCGATGTACCAGCGTGATGGTCAGCACGAGAAGGCGATCGCCGCGCTAGAGCAGTA
>JBBSPX010000087.1:0-10943 GCA_038258395.1 Gemmatimonadales bacterium
AGGTCGCGGCGCGGCGGCCGCGGCGGAGGTCGCCACAACTGCTTCGCCAACCCGGGTCTCTGCGGGTGGCGCGGCAACGCCGCCGAGTCGAGTCGCCTTCACATAGGCCGCCGGGAGGGGGTCGATCTCGAACCCGATCTCGGGCCCGCCCGCGCCGAGCTGGATCACGTCCCCCGGGGCCAGCGGGACACTACCGACAATCCGGACTTTGTTGAGGAAGGTGCCGTTGCGGCTGTTGAGGTCAGTCAGTGAGAACCGGACGGGATCCTTCGGATCACGCAGGATGCGGGCATGCTGCCGGCCGACGAGATCGTCCTTGTCGGCGTCGAAGCGGACCTGAGCGATCGGATCGCGACCGAGGGTGAGTTCCGAGACGTCGGCGAGCGGGAATTCCTCGACCGAACCGGCCTTTGATCCCTTCAGGTGTCGCAGGATCACACGTTCCATGATGACGAACCTCCAGTGGATGGGATATGCCGGAAATCGGCGGCTTCACTTCACACGCGTCATCACCCCCGGAAACGGCTCATCCGGTCACGGACTGGCGATGGTGTCTCCCGACACCTCCAGCCAGCGTGCCGCATCGGTCGGGCGATGCCACGCCTCGTACAGCTTCGCGAGGCGCTTGCGGGTCTCGATTGCCTGCGGGGAGTCCGCCCCCCGCACTTCGGTGAGCCGTGCCTCGGCCTTGAGCAGCAGCTTCTCGGCCTCCTCGAAGTGACCGGCTTTGGTGAGGTGTTCGCCGAGGACTGCCTCGCCACTGGCCGTCAGCCAATGGTCGGGCCCAAAGGTGGTGCGGCGAAGCGCGAGGCTCTCGCGCAGGTATCGCTCGGCCTCGGGAAGTGAATCCAGGTTGCTGAGTGCCACGCCGACGACCTGCAGGGCGGTGGACACCGCCGGATGGGACTCGGGGAGGGTGCGGCCCCGGAGTGCCAGGACCTCGCGGCCTCGGGCGAGTGCTCCAGCCCAATCGTGCCTTCGTTGCAGGAACTGCGCGTACTGGAAGAGGCTCCAGGCATAGTCCGGATGCTCGGGGCCGAGCAGCTTTCGCCGCATCGCGATCGCGACCTTGAAGAGCGAATCCGACTCGGCCAGGCGGCCGACCATTTCGAGCGCAAATGCCTGCTGGCTCAGCACCGAGGCCACGACAGGGTGCTCGTCGCCGTAGGCGAGCCGCGCGTGCGTGACGGCCAGTACATGGAGCGACTCGGCTTGCTCGACCTGCCCCTGTTGACCAAGAATGATGGCGAGATCGTTGTATTCGTTGGCCAGCGTGCTGTCGTTGCCGGGCGTCACGCGGAGGCGGAAGGTGAGGGCGGCACGCTGCAACTTCTCGGCCGATGGCAGGTCGCCCAGTTCCTGCTGCAGGGCCGATCGAGCGGAGAGGACGTCTGCGCGGGACGGGTCGTCGGCCGATGTGGTGCGATCGAGCATGGCATCGGCCACTCGTAGGATCGAATCGGCAATCGGGTATTCGCCCAGCGCCACGTAGGAGCCGCTCAGCTTCGTGAGTGCGAACGCCGAACGACGGCTCCCGCCGGGGTGCGCGCCCTCGCGGAACTTGACGGCCCGCGTGAAGCGGTCGCGGGCCGTCTCGTACTCTCCCAACGCCAGGTAGGTCTCGCCGATCACTTCCTGGATGTCGGCCATCAGGTCCGGATTGCCGTTGCTGTGGTCGGCCGTGACCGACGCCGAGTCGAGCACCTCACGGACGGTCACATCGCGCCCAAGCGCGCCCGGATCTGCGGCGCCCAGCATCGTCGTGAGAAATCCGCTGATCTGCTCGGCCCGTTGGCGTTCGCTCTCGGCGGCCTTCGCCTGATGCGAGGTGGCAACGATCCCGCCAACGAGGAAAAGCAGCAGCAGGGCAGCGGCACCGACCTCGATCCGTCGGCGCCTCACAAACTTGCCCACGCGATACGAGACGCGTTCCGGGCCAGCGCTCACCGGCATGCCATCGAGATAGGCATCCACATCGCGCAACAACTGCTCCGCCGACCCATAGCGGCGTTCGGGCTCCTTGCGCAGCGCGGTGAGGATGATCGCGTCGAGATCACCCTCGAGCTTGTGGCGCGCCGAGGTCAGCGATCGTCCGAGACTGCGGGCGGCGTCTGCGGTGAGCAATGTGCTTGGTGGAGGGGGGGGAGTGGAGCAGACCATCGCCTCGATCTCGACGATGAGCTTGCCGTGCAGATCAAACGGTCGGTGGCCGCTCAGCAGTTCCGAGAGCACGACACCGAGGGCGTATACGTCCGACGCGGTGCCGACTGGCAGGCCGCGCACCTGCTCGGGCGACGCGTACTCCGGCGTGAAGATTCTCGCTCCCCCCTGTGTCGCCGGGAGTTGGTCGATCCCTTCTTCCTCGCGGAGGAGCTTGGCGATGCCGAAATCGAGCAGCTTGACCGTGCCATCCTCGGTGACGAGGATATTGCCGGGCTTGAGATCTCGATGCACCACCAGGTTCTGATGGGCATGCTGCACCGCCGCGCAGACCTGATGGAACAGCACCAGTCGTGCTCGGATGTCGAGCTGCTGGTCCACGCACCACCGGGTGATGGGGATGCCAGGGACATACTCCATCGCGAACCAGGGCTGGCCATCGGACGTCAGACCACCATCGAGCAGTGCCGCGATGTTCGGGTGGCTCAGGTTGGCGAGGATCTGCCGTTCATACCGGAAGCGCCGCATGGCGAGATCGCTCTCGACGCCTCGGCGCAGGAACTTGATCGCGACCCGCTTCTCGAAGACCTCGTCGGCCCGGATCCCCTCGTAGACCGCCCCCATTCCGCCGACGCCGATCTGCCGGGTGACCTCGTAGGGACCGACGCGGGTGCCGGTGCGATCACTTTCCAGCCCGTGCCGAGGCAGCGACTCGTGCGAGATCGGGGCCTGCAGGGTCGCACCGGTTTGGCGGTGGGCCTCGAGCAAATCGTGCACGGCCTGACGCAGTTCAGGGTCGTCAGGCGCCGCCGCGACGAGGAAGGTCTCGAGTCTGGACGGTTCCTCGTCGATGGCACGTTCGAAGAGGGCGCGGACTTCGGCGAATCGCGCGGGTGTCCACTCGTCGGCGTGGGCCACGTCAGGCTCCGAGCCAGGAAGGTGCGGCATAACTCACCTTGTTGGCGGCGTGGTGCCACCGAGGGCACGCAAGAGGAAGGCGCGCGCGAAGGTCCAGTCCCGCTTGACCGTCGCGGGAGAGATCTCGAGCGCCAGGGCGGTCTCCTCGATCGAGAGGCCACCGAAGAAACGCAGCTCGACCATGCGCGCCTGTCGGGGATCGAGAGCCTCGAGGCGCTCCAGCGCATCGTTCAACGCAAGCAGGTCCAAGGCATTGTCACTGCTCCCATCGATCGACTCGTCGAGCGTGACCCGGAGGCCATGATCGCGCTTGGCCGTGTGACGCTTCCGGGCATGATCAATGAGGATCCGACGGATCGCCTGTGAGGCAATACCGTAGAAGTGCGAGCGATTCTGCCAGTTGGCGTGACGCTCCCCCACCGTCCGAAGGAACGCCTCGTGGACCAGTTCGGTCGGCTGCAGGGTGTGCCCGTCCGACTCGCGCTGCATGGCGAAGGTGGCCAGTCGATGCAGCTCGGCATAGACGAGCGGTGCGAGCTCCTCGGCTGCGTCGGCGTTTCCCTGGCTCAGGTCGGCCAGAATTCGGGTAACTTCATGCTCGGGTGCGTCGGGCATGAACCTCTCGATAGGATGGGGTTCAAAGAGTGCCGGATGTGGGGAGCAGTACAGGAGAAGGTACGTCCGAATGGTGGACCTGACGAGGGGCAGGCTCGATGAGCCGATCTGGTCCGATTCGACGCGTGTTCAAGTAACCCAAGCCAGGAGCCGTTCCGCATGCGTTTCGTTCTCGCTGTCACCGCTCTCGCTCTGGTGCTGCCCTCGGCGGCTCCACTCGAAGCCCAATCGGCCCAGCGCCTCTCGGCGCAGGGATCGATCATCTACGTCTCGCCGTCCGGCGATGTCTACGAGGGCCTCGGCGCCGGCGTGGGCTTCGAAGCCCAACTCCGGTACACGCCGAGCGCGTTCTCACTCGGCATTGGATACCAGAGCTCATCGCACGACATCGATCTCGAAGGGTTCACCAACGAGACCGCAACCATCTCCGGCGTGTTCCTCGAGCCGCGCTACGTGATCGATGTCGGCAGCATGTCCTACGCGCCCTACATCGCAGCGCGACTCGCGTTGCTCTCACAGTCGGTCGACGTCGAGGGTCTCAAGGCGAGCGCCAGCGGAACCCAGCTCAACCTCGGTGGTGGCGTGCTGCTCCGGCTCACGTCACGGATCAATCTCGACCTGGGCGCCACCTACGGCGCGATCGACTTCGATGATGTCGAGGTGAGCTACCAGGGGCAAACGGCCACGATTGATGGCAGCGGTGGCAGCGGGAAGAACTTCGTGCTCCGCGCCGGATTGACCATCGGATTGAAATAGGGCTCCTCGCGTGGCGAACCTAACCGCGGGCTGACGCCCGCAGCTCGGCCGAGCCGCGGCCATCTGGCCGCGGTTAGGTTCGCATCGCGCAGCAGCCGTTACCGCCGATGCGCGGTACGGTTGGCGAGGTCGATCTGGAATGCCTCGCCGTTGACGGTGGCCGTGGGCATGCTGGTGCCATTGAAGGTGATGACCACGATCCGAGTGATCGTCTCGCCGGTGGAACGCGTCACGGTGTAGGTCCGGGTGACCGTGCCCGAGATCGGCCACGGGTCTATCCCTTCACCCCGCACCGGCATGATCACATCGGCAATCGTGAAGGTGCCATCGATGTCGTAGCTGCGTGACGTTCCCGAGTCATTGAAGCGGGCGCGGGTCACAGCCTCGGTTCCGCTGCCATTGACGGTCCGCGTGGTCTCCGTGCCGGCCAGTCCGGTCCAGGTCAGCGCACGATCGCGGTCGATTGTCGCGGTCCAGTGCTCCATGGCGAGCTCGCCATCCACCGTGACGCTCACGTCGATGCTCGCCGTATTCTCGGCGTCGTACTGCTCCTGGCCAGCACCATCGGCGTTCCGGAAGGTGATGGTCCGGACCACGTCGAGCCCGTTAATACGGGTCCTGGGGCAGGTCCAGCTCTCACCGCCGAAGGTGCAGCCTTCGAGGTTGCCCGGGTCGGTCGGGGGGAGTCGAAACGCCAGGATCGCGGACCGGGGGAGGCCGTTCATGCCGGCCATGATCTCGATATCCTCGGAGACAGCCGCCGCGGCCACCGAGGCAACGTCGCCGTTGAGGGTGGCTGGGACGCCAGAGCCCGGGCTGGTTGGGGAGTCGCTGCATGCCGCGGCAAGACCGACCGCGGCGAAGATCGCAATGCTAGTGAGGTGGCGCATGGTGCCCTGCCTTGTGAAACGAGTCGAGGAGTCCCGGTGGTCGGGTTCGGCAGGGATGACGCGGGCTGGCCCGGGGTGTTAGGGGAGCACTTCCCCCATGGCCTTCCCCTTGGCGACGCCACCGGAGACGATGAAGGCCATGAGGTCGGCTGAATCGACTGCGACCGGCACAATGCGGTCGGTGGGGACCAGCACGAGGTTGCCGGCGATGTTGTACGACTGCGGCAGGTAGACCGCGACCCAGCCGGGCAACCCCATTCGCTCGAGGTCGTCATCGGTGACGAAACCGAGGAACCAGAGTTCGAGTTTCGGATCGGGTTGCACGCGTACCGCACGATTGAAACGACGCTTCTCGCCGGCGAACGCCTGCATCAGATCCTTGGCCGCAGTGTAGAGCAGGCGAACCAACGGCAATCGTTCGAGAATCGCATCCACTGTTCCGATCGCGGCACGGGTCACGACATTGGTCGCGAGTACCCCAATCAGGCCGATCCCGACGATGACGATCAAGAGCCCGACCCCGGGGATCGGCAGGCCGAGCAATCCGTCGATCCAGGTCACCGCGGACCACGCGGTCCAGACCGTCAGCACGACGGGCACGGTGATCACCGCGCCGCGCAGGAAGAACGTTGCCGCGCGACGGAATGGTGATGGTTCCTCGGATATCGGGGGGGGGAGTGTCATGACGCGAGCTGCCGGTCGAGGGCGGCCAGCAGGCCGTCGAGCTGCTCGGGTGTCGCATCGCCAAGATGGCCGATCCGAAGCAGCTGGTCTGTCTCGTTATCCATGCCGGTGGCGACGAGCCAGCCGTCCTCGGCCAGCGACTCCACCAAGGTGGTCGCCGGACGATCCTCGGGCAGCCGCAACACCGATACCGTGCTGCTGCGTCGCTCGCTCGGCATGAACCAGTGCACATCGCCCCGGCCCTCCATCCACGCCTCCACGCGCGCCTGCATCGCCTGGTGGCGAACGAACCGCGCGGGCAGGCCTTCCTGACTGATCCGCTGCAGCTGGGCATCGAGCGCCCAGGCAATCGGGAGTGCTGGCGTCTGCGGAAACCGACCCTCGCGGGCGTCGCGGTGCAGCGACACGACATCGAGATACCGGCCGCGATCATCGAGTTCGCTGGCGCGCATCAGGAACTGATCGCTCGCGACGGCCATCGTGATGCCGGGCGGTGCACCCACCGCCTTCTGCGACGAGGCGAGCACGAAGTCGGCGTTCCACTCGCTGGTCTTCACCGGCATGCCACCGAGCGAACCGACCACATCGACGATCGTGACGGCATCCTCGAGTTGTCGACAGATCGGCAACAACGCCGCAATCGGTGCGACGGCACCTGTGCTGGTCTCGACATGGACCATCGTGATGGCATCAATCGGTGGACCATCAAGCATCGCTTCGAGATCGGCTGGTTCCATCACCCGATCGTGGGCGGTGTGCAGGCGGATCACTTCCTTGTCACACGCTTCGGCGATCCGCGCGAATCGTTCGCCGAATGTGCCGTGCACGATCGCCAGGACGCGGTCGCGCACACCGGACCGGATGGCCGCTTCCATCATGGCCGTGGCGCTGCCGGTGGTCTGGATGACCGGCCGCGAGGTCTGGAACAGCTTGCGCAGGCCGACCTGCAATCGTTCCGCGAGGGCTCGGCCCTCCCTTGATCGATGGCTGATGGGCGCGTGGAGCATGGCCGCCATCACGTCGGAGTCGGCCTCGACGGGCCCCGGCAGCCAACACCGTCCGGAAGTGCTCACGTGACGGGATCCAGGCGGCTGGCGTCGCGGTAGCCGCGTCCGACCTTGGCACACGGACGACCTTCGTAGCGCACGACATCGGCGGTGAAGTCGAAGCGGCCCCCGAAGAGCGAGGAACCCACGCCGTAGGCATCCACCGGGACGCCGAGCGCCTCGAATTCACGGATCTTGTCGACGGTGAAGCCGCCGGAGACCACGATGCGAACCTGGTCATGGCCGGCTGCGTCAAGGGCCGTGCGCACATTCTCGACCAACTGTTGATTGACGCCAGTCGGCCGGAAGCCGCCCATCATCGGGATCACCGAGGTATCGACCATCGTTTCACTGGTGTCGATGCGGACGCCGTAGAGTCGAGGCCCTAGCGCATCGGCGAGTGCAAGTGAAGTACGGACGCAATCGTTCTCGAAGTCGACGAGAGTCACGAGGCGCATCTCGTCGGGCATGTGTTCGAGATATTTCCGGCTCGCGAGGATCGTGTCACCGCCATACGCCGCGATCAGACCATGCGGCACCGTGCCGACCCCTTCGCTGCCCCACCACGATGCTTGGGCATCGGTGGAAACGCCGATCGCACCCGCCATGTGCGCTGCATAGCCATCGCCAGTCTGCACCATCCAGTGGTCATGGCGCGCGGGAAAGAACATCACATCCTTCGGCTTGGCGGCCTCGACCACACGGCGCGTATTGGTTCCGACCCGGGTTCGCCTGGCCAGCACGCCCAGGTAGAGCGTCTCGAGGTGGGCAAACTGATCGTAGGGTCCCTCGACTTCGAGGACGACCTCCCACGGGGTGATCGGGTCGCCGTCGTGGAGGGCGCGGACCTCGAGTGCTGACCAATCGTCGGCGCAGAGCTTGAGGATTGCGATCGCCTCGTCGATCCCACCCAAGAGCGCATCGTGCTTGGTATAGACTTGGACGGTGACATGTGGGGAGGCACCGTCGCGTCGGAGTACTTCGCGGGTGCGGACAAAGTATTTGTCCGAGTAGTAGCCGGCCCGCATCTTTTCGATGGGGAGATTGAAGATCTCGGGGTCGAGCCGTGTGCGTGACATGTCCGGGAATCTGGCCCGGCACGAGGTCTGGCGTAAGGCGGGCCGACGTTCGGCCTTAGATTAGGGGCCACCACCCACCCAGGAGCCTCCGTGTCCGATTCGTCGTTCTCCCGCCGCCGATTCCTTGGTACCGCTGGCGCAGTCGTGGCCGGTGCCACGACCCTGCCTGCCGCCGCCTCGGCGGCGCCATGGGTGCGCCGCACGCCGTTGGCGGGACCGGTGGCCGTGTCGAGCACCAATGGCCTGCGTGGGCTGGCACGGGCCATCGAGCTGGTGGGGAAGGGGACCGACACGCTCGATGCGATCGTGGAGGGCGTCAAGATCCAGGAACTCGATCCGAACGACATGTCAGTGGGCTACGGCGGATTGCCCAACGAAGAGGGCATCGTCCAGCTCGATGCCTCGTGTATGCATGGCCCGACCATGCGGGCCGGTGCGGTCGGCGCGCTCGAGGGGATCAAGACGCCGAGTGAGATCGCCCGACTGGTGCTCAAGTACACCAATCACATCATGTTGGTGGGAAAGGACGCACAGCGATTTGCGGCGTCCTACGGGTACCCGATCGAGGACTTGCTCACACCGCGAGCCCGCGAGGCGTGGCTGCATTGGCGGGCCAATCGTGGGGCCGGCGACGACTGGATCGATGTCAAGAACGACGAGAAGCTGATGTACACGACGGGGACCATCAACATGGATATCGTGGCGCCGAGCGGCGACATCTCCTCGATCACCACCACCAGCGGGCTGAGTTACAAGATTCCTGGTCGAGTCGGCGATTCGCCGATCATCGGTGCCGGCCAGTACACCGACAACAGTGTCGGGGCGGCCGGATCGACCGGTCGGGGCGAGAGCAACATCATGGTCTGTGGGGCATTCCTCACGGTCGAGCACATGCGGCAAGGGATGCATCCGAAGGACGCGGCGCTGGCCACCCTCAAGCGGGTCGTCGCGATGACGCCACCTCGACTGATGAACGAGACGGGGCGCCCGAACTTCCAGCTCAACTTCTACGCCGTCGACAAGAAGGGCGCGTACGGCGCTGCCTCGATCACGCCGTCGGACTTTGCGGTCGCCGACGAGAATGGTGCGCGCGTCGAGGACTGCGCCGTCCTCTATTCATGATGCGACACTTCCGAACCGCGCTGCTGCTGGCCTTCGTGGCTGGCGCGCTCCCGACCGCTCCCGTGAGCGCCCAGGACAACGTCCCGTGGCGACTCTCCTACTTCCCGTACCTCACCGCGAGCCCCAACGATGGTGTGATGGGGATCGCGCGCGCGATCTGGTTCCAGCAGGCCGGCTGGGGCGAACGCGTGACACTCGCCCAATATGTGGCGGTCGAGGCCGGTTACTCGACGCGTGATGCGTGGCAGGCGAGCATCACGTATGGTGCCCCGCGACTCACCGACGATTGGCGCCTGATGGCGCATGCGGAGATCGGGCACCAACCGCGGTTCGGGAATCCGGACTTGCCGGTGGTTCGCGATCGGGCGCTCGCGTGGGTTGATGTCACGCGTCATCTCGAAGGCCCCTTGCACTTTGCGGTGCGTGGAGGGCTTCGGCGCGAAGAAATCGCTGATGGAGCTGATGTCCGGAAAGACACCGACGCTACGCTCCGTGGTGCGTTCGTCGTCGACCTGCGTGATCGTGAGTTCGAGGTCAATCGTGGTGCGCTGCTCGAAGGCGGTGTCATCGTTGGGAATGGTGGACGCAAAGGCTATCGAGCGCTCTACACTCACCTGCGGGGCTGGTACAACCCACTACAGTACCTGCGCCTCACGGGTCGATTCGCGTGGCGCGAACCGGTCAGCAAGGGTTCCATCGCGTCGACCTTCGAGATCCCCGGGTGGGAGGGTGATGTCGTGGCGGTGGGTGGGTACCACTCGCACCGTGGTCTCGGTGAGGGGCAGGTGTCCGGCTCGGGACTCCAGATCGCCGGCGTCGAGGCGCGCTTCGATGTCATCAACATCGGAGAGATCGGCGCCGTCACGTTGATCGGTTTCGCGGACGGCGGACGGGCCCTCCGGCACGACGATCTGACCATCCCATGCGAGGGGGTCTGCCCACGGAATCCCGCACTTGACTGGACCTGGGCGGCCGGCGGTGGCGTTGCGCTACGCGTGTTGCGCGCCGCGACGCTCACCATCACCGCGGCGCGTGCGAACCACGACACGCGCTGGTATGTCGGCAGTGGGTGGAGCTGGTAGGGGGCGCGACGAGAAACGAGAAGCGAGAGCCGGCTTCAACGCGCCGTGCCGCACGACCTGACGGTCGCGCCTAAGGTATTCATCGCTTCTCGCTTCACGACTCCCGAATGTTCACTCCCCGCTTGCCGAGCGCCGCGACGTAGCGATCGTAGGGCATCCCCTCGTCGGGGGTAGTCACGCCGAACCGGATCACCTGGCGGCGGCTCTGGATCAGGCCGGTGATCGCGAGTGAGTAGCCGGTGGTGCGCATCATCGCCGAGATGCCGTGGGTGGCATCGTAGTAGTCGATCAGATCGAAGGTGGTGCTGTGGGGCGCACCGTCCTTGGTGCCGCTGGCGATCACCCGGAGGGCCACGAGGTCCTCGCCCTTCGGATTGGTCAGCTTTGGCGAGACGGTGGCGATGAACGCATCACGCGGCACGACCTTGTGTCCCCGCACCAGCACCGGTGTCATGTCGAGCAGGCCGAGTTCGCGGATCGGGTGCATGATCGCGACGTGTCCGGGGTAACGGAGTGTCTTGTACTCCATCTCCCGGACCTTGTCCTTGTACGAGAAGGGCATGGTCGAGATGCCACCCGCGGTGTGGAACG
>JBBSPX010000088.1:0-10816 GCA_038258395.1 Gemmatimonadales bacterium
AGCAGTCCAAGCTGGACCGCTTGCATTGTGAGCGAGAAGGCCCCGGAGATCAACGCCTGCGAGGCGATGACCGTGGCGACCGTGGCGAGGAGCACCATCGGAACCACCGACCAGCTTGGCATCATCAGGAAGAAGGGATCGCGGGCGGCGGCCGGATTCCGGATCAGCAACGCCCCCTGCCCGAGATAATTCATCATCAGAGCAGGAAGCACCAAGGTGGCCCAGCTGACCCGGATGGGACATCGTCCGAAGTGCCCCAGGTCGGCATAGAGCGCCTCTCCCCCCGTCACGACCAGGAAGACCGAACCGAGCACGCCGAATGCGCGAAGGCGGTTCGTCTCGAAGAAGGCCCAACCACACCGTGGATCAAAGGCCTTGAGCACAGAAGGTTCTCGAATCAGCTGGTGCAGCCCGAGCGCGAACAACGCCGAGAGCCAGAGCAGCACCAACGGTCCGAAGAGTCGGCCCACGTGTCCGGTACCGACGCGCTGGACTCTGAACAGGGCAATGAGAATCGCGACCGTGATCCAGACCACATACGGGGCAAAGGTCGGGGTAACCACTCGGAGCCCCTCGACGGCACTGAGCACGGAGATCGCCGGAGTAATCGCGCCATCGCCAAAGAGGAGTGCCGTGCCAACCAGACCCAGCACGACCAGCGCCTGCCGTGCTCCGGAGTCGCGCACCCCCATGGGAGTCGCGAGGGCCGCGAGGGCCAGGATGCCGCCTTCCCCCTCGTTGTCGGCCCGAAGGATGAAGACGAGATACTTCAGGGTGATCACGATGATGAGAGACCAGAGGATCAGGGAGAGCACACCCAGAATGTTTGCATGGCTCAGCAGGAGTCCATGGCCTGTGCTGAACGATTCGCGCACCGCGTAGATCGGGCTCGTGGCTATGTCGCCGTAGACCACTCCGAGCGCGCCAAGGGACAGCAAGGCCAGGCGACGTCGACTCGCGGGTACAGCCCTCATGAAACCCCATCCAGGATTGATGTAAGCCATCAAGGTTGACCGTGACCCTCCCTGGCGGAACCTGCCGGCGCGGATCCTGACGGAATCTTGAGGCGACCACGCGTACTTTCGGAGGAGGGGATTGGTCCCTATCGTTCACCCAGTGGGGAAAGCGCACACCATGATTCACCTCGGACACGCAACGACGGCTGGATCCACTCCTTCCTCCAGCGAACGGCACCTCCTCGTGGGTGCCTGGTTGTTCTGGCCCCTGGTCCTTGCAGGCGTCCTCGGCTTGGCGTTGCGGACCCATCTCCGGACGGTCGACCTGGCGATGTTGATGCTCTTGGCGGTGGTCGTGGCATCGAGCCGGACGGGACCGTTCCTTGCTGCGCTGGCTGCACTCCTCGCGATCGCCGCCTTCGACATCCTGTTCGTGCCTCCGTACTACACCTTTTCGGTTGACGATGCGTCATACCTGCTGACTTTTGTCGTGATGCTTGCGGTGGGATTGGCGGTGGGCCAATTGACGGCTCGGCTGCGGGAGGAGGCGCTGGCACGTCGCCGTCGGTCGATCGTCACAGATGCCGCGCTCGCGCTCACTGATGAGCTCAGCGACATCCGTGACCCCCTTGTGATGGTCGGGGCGGCGGCCCGCATCCTGGCGGATGCGATCGGTCGCGAGACCCGCGTGCTTCTGGCGGACGAGGTGCTGGACATTGAGGAGGTGGCGGCCACGATCCCCATTGAGGCGTCGGATCACGGGATCCGAGATGCCCTCCTCCCGATCCTTGCGGAGACATCTGACCACGGCACGAGTGTGGATGGTTGGTTCGTCCAGGCCATTGGCGTCGGCAGCCCGCCACGGGGGATTGTCGTCATTTCGCCCGCGTCCGATCCGGAGGGTGAGCTGCTGCCGATGGACATGCTCAATGCGCTCGCCGAGCGCCTCGGGCTTCACGTCGACCGAAATCGCCTGCTGGTGCGGCACGAGCGAGCCCAGATCGAGATTGCAGCCGAGCGCCTCCGAACGGCGTTGCTCAGCAGTGTATCGCACGACCTGCGCACGCCCCTCGCCGCGATTGAGGGCGCGGCCGGCACCCTGCTGCTGGAGCCGGCCAGCGACATTCCAACCGACGTGCGAGTCCGCCTCTTGCGCACCATTCATGACGAGGCAGACCGGATGAACCGACTGATTGGCAACCTGCTGGAGATGGTCCGCCTCGAGAGCGGTGTGGTCCCCGTCCATGCCACCTGGCAACCGGTCGAGGAGGTGGTGGGGACGGCGCGACATCGGGTTGCGGAGCGGATCGCGAGTCATCCACTCACGGTGGCGCTCGCCCACGACCTTCCGCTGGTGTTCATCGATGAGCTTCTCTTCGAGCAGGTGCTCGTCAACCTGCTCGACAACGCCATTCGCCACACGCCAGTCGGCACCAGGATCGACATTCGCGGGCGCGTGGCGGACAAGCAATTGGAGCTCGAGGTCGCGGACCGCGGACAAGGATTCACGCCCACCGCGCTCGGGACGGATTTCAGCAGCTTTGCACGCGGGGGGATGCACGAGGACAGGCCTTCGACCGCCGGGCTCGGCCTCGGCCTCTCAATTTGCCAAGGTATCATGATCGCGCATGGTGGGACGATCCGGATACGATCACGCGCCGGCGGCGGCGCCGCCTTGAACCTCCGATTGCCACTCGGTGATCCACCGGCTCCCCCCCCCACTGGGCTGGACGCGGACTGAGCATGGCGATCGCTGCACCGTTGATCCTGATTGTCGACGACGAAGCGCCGGTGCGCAGCGTCCTGGCGGCGGCGCTCCACGCCGCCGGATATCGCACGATCGAAGCACCGACCCTGCGGTTCGGGCTTTCGCATGCCCTCGGCCATCGGCCAGATTTGATCCTGCTCGACCTCGGCCTCCCCGACGGCCCGGGACTAAGCCTGGTGACCACCCTGCGTCCCGCGATTCGCACGCCCATCATCGTGCTCTCGGCACGCGGCGAGGATCGCGCCAAGGTTGCTGCCCTGGACGCGGGCGCCGATGACTATCTCACCAAGCCGTTCTCCATCGAGGAGCTGCTCGCACGAATCCGGGTGGCATTGCGTCATGCCGACGCGCCGATCTGTGGTGAGAACGGACTGGCATTCGCTGCTGGGGGGGTCCACGTCGATCCGGTCCGTCGAGCAGTCTCCCGCGATGGTGAGGCGATCCACCTCACGCCAACGGAGTACAAGTTGCTACTCGCGCTGGTGCGGCAGGCTGGACGGGTTGCGACACACCGCAGCCTGCTCACGGAGGTCTGGGGCCAGTCAGCGGCTGCGCATCCGCACTACCTGCGCGTATACATGGCACAGCTCAGGAACAAGCTTGAGGACGATCCCTCCAACCCGGTACTCCTGCTCACGGAACCAGGTGTGGGATACCGCATGATCGAAAATGCGAGCTGACCCTCACTCCTCCTGCAAACCCTTCGGCGTTCCGAGAATCTCGCTCCAGACCACCGCCTTGCGCAGCGCGTCGCGCCGACGCGTGTCGACCACGACCACCGGCGCGACGCGCCGAATCTTGCGATCAAATGCTGCGTGGTCGGCCGCGTTCAGGGCATGATCTCGTGACGCGGCTTCCCTGATCCGACTGGCGGCCACGGCCTCCGCGCCGTCATCGAAGCTGCGCAGCTCCCGACCGACGACCCGCCCTGGCAACTCACGGGAGACCGCCTCGGGCTCAGGCTGATCCACGTGCTGTGTTCGCTCGACCTGCCCACGCATCTCCGCGAGCAGATCTTCGAGCGTCTCCGGCCGACCCGGTACGCGCGCGCGCGGCGGCGCGGTCGGGTCTGACGGTTTCCCGCTCTTGGCGATCTTCCCGATGAACGAGAGGACCGCATAGAGCACGCCCAGTGTGAGGACAACCCCGAGATCCATCGATCAGCTCTCGGGCGAACTGGGCGTCTCACCCGACGCGAGCGAACGACGCATCTCGGTATCGGCCTCGATGTTACGGTACTTCTGATAGTCCATCACACCGAGATTGCCACTTCGGAAGGCCTCGGCCATCGCGAGCGGGATGGCCGCCTCGGCGGCGATCAGCTTGGCCCGCTGGTTCTGCGCCTCGGCCTTGAACTCCTGCTCCATCGCCACCGCGAGCGCACGCCGCTCCTCGGCCTTGGCCTGCGCGATCCGCTTGTCGGCCTCGGCCTGGTCGGTCTGCAATTCGGCGCCGATGTTCTTGCCGACATCGATGTCGGCGATGTCGATCGAGAGAATCTCGAATGCGGTGCCAGCATCAAGTCCCTTGGCCAGGACCGTCTTCGAGATCATATCCGGATTCTCGAGCACGGCCTTGTGCGAGCTGGCCGAACCGATGGTGCTGACGATGCCCTCGCCGACACGCGCGAGAATCGTCTCCTCGCCCGCGCCACCCACCAGCCGATCAACGTTCGCACGGACCGTGACGCGTGCGAGTGTCAGGAGCTGAATGCCGTCACGCGCCATCGCCGCAACCTTCGGCGTCGTGATGACCTTCGGGTTCACGCTCACCTGCACCGCCTCGAGCACATCACGACCCGCGAGATCAATCGCCGTGGCCTGCTTGAAGCTGAGGGTGATGCCAGCCTTGTCGGCAGAGATCAAGGCGTTGACCACGCGCGCGACATTGCCGCCGGAGAGGTAGTGCGCTTCAAGTTCATTGATGTTGAGGTGCAGGCCCGCCTTGGTCGCCGTGATGAGCGGATCGACGATGCGTGACGGGTTGACCTTTCGGAACCCCATGCCGAAGAGCGTCATGAACGGGACGCGCACACCGCTCGCCGCGGCTCGCACCCAGAGCCCGATCGGAATGAACCGAAAGAAGACCACCAGCACGAGCACGGCGAAGATGAACAGCACGAACAGCGTGGCCAAGCCTGCGGAATTCTGATCCATGAGGCAATAACTCCCTTAGGACGGTAGCTGAGGCGGGGGGCGCACGGCGCGCACCACATGACGATATCCATCGGCGCGGAGGATGATGACCTCCACCCCGGACTTGATGTAGCCCCCTTCGCTGACCACATCGATCCGTTCGCCATCGATTTCGGCGGTACCCGATGGCCGAAGATCGGTAAGGGCGAGAGCCTGCTTGCCGATCAGTTCGTCGCGCATCGGCGCGGAAAGGTAGCCATCGCCACGCGGCACACTGTCATGCAAGAGCAGTCCGCGCCAGCGTGTCGAATTCGGCAGGTGCCTGATCCACGCGATGAAAACGGCGGCGGTGATCACGACGGAGGTGCCAAGGACCGCCAGTGCACTCATCACATCTCCTCCGGTCGGGGCCGTGCCGAGCATCGCCATCACCATGGCGCTGCCTATCAAGCCAATGCCGAGGATGCCCGCAACCCCGAAACCGGGAAGCACGAACACCTCAACCCCCAAGGCAATCAGGCCCGCGCCGAGGAAGATGATCTCTTGCCAACCAGCGAGTCCGAGCGCAAACGCCGAACCGAAGAAGACGCCAAGGGACGCGAGGGAGATCAATGCACCCACCCCATACGCACCCGCCTTCAACTCCAGCATCAAGCCGAGGACCCCCAGGGAGATCAGCACGGGAGCCACGATCGGGTTGGTGACCAATCGCACCATAAGCGCGGCCCACTCAGGGCTTTGAAGCTGGATCACGGCTCCGCCGGCGAGGGCACGGCGCACACGCGTAGGAGGGTCCCGGTCCACTGGATTGTCATCCCCGGAATCTAGCGGCATCGCCCGCAACAGCCGGCTCAGTTCCCCGCTGGGCGACCTCGCACGGGCGTGCCCTGCCTGGTCTCGATCAATTCCTGCGCCCTGCGCATGAGTTGATCACGCATCAGGAAGTACTGCCCCTGCTGGACCGGAGTGAGGATCTCCTGAAGTTGCCGCATTTCCGAGCGGAAACTCTCGGCGAACTCGACGCGGTTGGCGAGGAGCTTGCCGAGCACCTCACTCACCACGCCGGGATTGGCGGCAACGCCAGGACGTAATTGTGCCTGAAGCTGGGTCTTGAGCTCGCGCTCAGCCTGCTCGACCCGGCGGCGATCGACGGCAGATGCACGGAGAATGCCGGTGAATTTGAGCGATACCGCCTCGTTCAAGCCAAGTTCCGACTGCACACGCTTCAGGAATACCGCCTCGAGCTGTTCTCGAACGGGTTTCCCCTCGACCCGGCCGGCGTTGCGGCCGACCTGCGCACTCAAGGCCGGGGTCCCAAGGAGGACTGCTCCCAACACCAACGCCGCCCAGCGCATGAATGACCTCATCCCTCGACCTCCTTGAGAAGCTGTTCCAACTCGACATCCGTCAAATCACCAAGCCGCGGTAGCGGCCCGATCGGTTCCTGACTCGCCTGTTCCGTCTCCATCGATGCCAGCAGCACCTCCATCTCACCCGGCAGGAGCTCATCGAGTTCGGGCAGCATCGTCGCCGCATGGACGGGGGCCGTGGCAACGACCGGCTCGTCGATTCGCGACCGGACCAGCGTCACGGTCAGCATCACAGCCGCCGCGGCGGCGAGACCAACCACCGGTCGCCACCACCGCGGACGACGAGACTCCATGCCCAGCGCCGAAGTCTGAGGATGCGCCTGCAAGCGAGCGATCACCGTTTTGGTGATCCGCTCGGCATCGAGGTCGGGGAGTGGTAGCCGGCGACGTAGCGCGAGCAGGACGAGCTGCCAATCCGCCATGCATTCCTCGCAGACCGCGAGGTGCGACGCGTCCTCTCGCGTCCATTCACTCTCGAATCGCGCGACCTCAGGCATGCGGTCGATGAGATGTGATGTCGTCACTTCAGAAGCTCCTTCAGCCGCTTGACCGCATGGTGATAGTGAACCCGCGCTGCTCCGGTGGTGGTTTCCAGTGCTTCGGCCACCTCGGCGTAGTCCAAGCCCTGCTCGACTCGGAGCCGAAACACCTCGCGTTGCATCGGCGAGAGTGCCGCCATTCCCGACTGGAGAAGGTCGAACGACTCTCGAGCCTCCAATTCCAGCACTGGGTCGGCCGGGTCGATGCGATCGTCGTCCACCAAGGCGAGCATCACACGACCACCCCGCCGCCGATGCTGGTCCCGCAAGTGGTTCACCGCAATCCGAAACAGCCATCCCCTGAGCGGAGCATCGCCTCGCCAACTGTCCAGGGCCTGGAAAGCGCGGAAGAAGACTTCCTGCACCAGGTCATCGAGGTCGGCATCCAGCGCACCGCGAGACCGCAGGTACCTCCCGAGCGGGGGTGCGTGACGCCGCACCAGCTCCAACGCGGCCACCTCATCGCCACGACGCCAACGAGACACATACTCCTGGTCGGTTGGATGCATGGTGGCCATATCATTCACGGTGAGAGGACGCCTGCTGGGTCAGAATGTTAAGCAACGCGACAACCCGGATGAGCCTCGACCGGGCACTATCGTTGGTCCGGCGAGCAGGAATTGAGTGGGGCGGAAGTCACGGTAACTCTTCCGGCGCTTCAAGGACAGGATGTGAACACTTTCCACAACCTGTTATGTACATTGAAGTTGGGAACTACCACATCACGTTACTTCTACAATGTCAACAGAGAGTCAACATCTGATGAACACTAGTTTTCCACACCACCACCCGGCCGTCATCGCGCATCGTGGGGTTTCCTCGCGGGCGATCGAGAACTCAAGGCGAGCCTTTGAACTGGCCGTGGAAAACCCCTGGGGTCACTGTGACGCGATCGAGCTGGATGTCCACACCACTCGAGATGGGGATATTCTGGTCCATCACGACTCGATTCTGGCCTCCGGAAGGATGATATCCACATCAACGGCCGTCGAGGTTCGCCGAGAACTGCTCAAAGACGGCAGTCCGATACCTACCTTGGCCGAGGTTTTGGCGATTTCTGGGCGTTTGACTGTCCATATCGAGGTCAAGGGAGTGGCGGAGCGCTATGACGCGATCCTCCTCTCCCAGATCCGAGCGGCGCCCCACCCCGAGCGATGCCAGATCCACGGCTTCGATCACCGGGTGGTTGCCCGCATCGGGGCCCAAGCGCCCGAGCTCACGACTGGCGTGCTGTCGAGCAGCTATCCCCTCGACCCGATTGGCCCGGTGCTGGCGGCCGGCGCCCGCGTGCTCTGGCAAGAGGCCGACCTGATCGACGTCGAGCTGATCGAGCGCGCTGGGGCCGTGGGGGTGTCGGTCATCGCCTGGACAGTGAACGACGCTCGCAGGGCGAGTCAGCTGGCTGGGATGGGGGTGGCAGGGTTGTGCGGGAATTGGCCGGAGCGACTGAACGCGAAACGAGAAACGAGTGACGAGGCCTGAAATCAAGCGGCCGGCGTCCCAATGAGGGAGCCGGCCGTTTCAGCTGTTCTCGTTTCTCGCATCTCGTTTCTCGCCTACTACGCCTCGACGGGATACACCGACACCTTGAGTCGCTTCTTGTCCTTGCGCTCGAACTTCACGACGCCATCGATGTAGGTATGCAGCGAATCGTCCTTGGCGAGGAAGACGTTCTTCCCCGGGTGGAACTTGGTGCCGCGCTGTTTGACCAGGATGGAGCCGGCCGTGACCGCCTCGCCCCCGAAGCGCTTGACGCCCAGGTACTGTGGATTCGAATCGCGACCGTTGCGGCTGGAGCCGACGCCTTTTTTATGTGCCATCTATTACCTCAACCCAGTGCGACGTCGGTGATCCGGACCTCGGTGTACTTCTGCCGATGGCCGGTCTTGCGGCGGTAGTTCTTCCGACGCTTGAACTTGAAGACGTAGATCTTGTCTTCCTTGCCGTGCTTCACGACCTCGACCGTCACCGAGGCGCCCGCGACCGTCGGGGTGCCGGCGGTGATCGTGTCGCCGTTGGACGCGAGCAGCACCTCGTCGAAGGTCAGGACGTCACCGGGCTGCTTCTCCTCCATGTAGGGGAGTTGCAGCGTGCCGTCCTTCTCCGCGCGGAACTGCTTGCCGAGGGCCTTGATGATCACGTACATGATTCTCTCGTCTCGTTATTCGGGACCGTAGCCCCCAAGGATAGCCAGGGTTCTCGGTGATCGCAAGTCATGGCTACGCCACGGAATAGAGGTCCGTGACATCCCGGCCAGCCGGCCTGGAGGTGAGGCGAAACTCGTCGAGTCCGATCATCGGATCATCCCGAATTTCCAGTTCCAGACCGCCCGACCGTCCGAGGCTCGGAACCAGCTTCGGCTCCTCCTCGAGCAGGTAGATCGCCACCTCCGGATGGAGCCGGATGGCAAGCCGCCGTTCCTTCTTCTCGTGACCGACCCGCATGAGCGCCCGCTCCAGGCGCCGGGTGACCACCTCCGGCGAGAAGACCCGTCCCGTACCATGGCAGGTCGGGCATTCTCGGGTCATGGACGCCCAGAGTGACGTGCGGACACGCTGCCGGGTCATCTCGACAAGGCCAAGTTCGGAGACGGCGTACGCCCGGGTCCTGGCTCGATCCCGCCCGAGATGGGTCCGCAGTTCCGAGATCACCCGCTCCCGATTGCCACGCGAGTCCATATCGATGAAGTCGGCCACGATGATACCGCCGACGTCGCGCAGACGGATCTGCCGGGCAATCTCGCGGGCTGCCTCGATGTTCGTCCTGAGAATCGTCTTCTCGGGGTCCTTCTTGCCGACGTACCGACCCGTATTCACGTCGACCGAAACCAGCGCCTCGGTCGGCTGGATGATCAGGTAGCCGCCGGTCGGAAGATCGACCCTGGGGGTGAAGAGCCCCCGAATCTCTGACTCGATCTTGAAATGATCGAAGAGCGGCACCGGCTCGTCGTACCAATGCACCCGCTCCATGAGCTCCGGATCGATCTGCTCGAGGTACTGCGTGATGTCATTGAGCAGGTCCTTGGAATCACACCAGAGCGCATCGACCTTGGACGAGAACACGTCCCGCACGAGGGCTCGAGTGAGCGAGGCCTCGCGGTGCAGCAGCGCGGGAGCCTTCCGGACATAGTGCTGCTTCTTTTTGACCTTGCTCCAGAGCGCGAGCAGCGACTCGACCTCGCGGCGGAAGTGATCCTCGGTGACGCCTTCGGCCACGGTCCGCACGATCATGCCGCCCGCATCGGGAGGCAGGTGCTTGGAGACCATCTCGCGGAGCCGGACGCGTTGCTCGCGACTCTCGATTTTGCGGGAGACACCGACCTTGCTGGAGTACGGCATATACACCAAGAATCGGCCCGCGATGGAGATCTGCGCGGTGACCCGGCTGCCCTTGGTGGAGATCGGCTCCTTGGTGACCTGGACCGGAAGGGTCTGCCCCTTCTTCAGCAGATCGGCGATATCGGGGACGTTGGTTCGGCGACCGCCGACTTCCCGACGCCCACCATCGCCGCGACGCTTGCCTGTGGGGGCATCGGCGGGCTCATCGTCCTCCTCGTCGCCGGCTTCTGGGAGCTCGATGCCGTCGGACTCGGCCGACACCTCGGGCTCCTCGTCGTCCTCGGGCTCGAGGAGGTCAGAAGCGTGCAGGAAGGCCGATTTTTCCAGTCCGATGTCGACGAACGCTGCCTGAAGGCCCGGGAGGACCGCCTCGACGCGTCCGAGGTAAATGTCACCGACGCTGCGGCGGTTGTCCGGGCGGTCGACCAGCAATTCGACGAGTCGATCGTCCTCGAGGATGGCAACCCGGGTCTCGCGTTGGGTGCCCGATACAAGGATCTCGCGCTTCACGGAAGTCTCGTGCGGGATGGAACGACCCGAGTCGTTCCGGCCCCGAGGCCAGTAGGTGGGATGGGGGCCGCACCAGATGATGCGGACTCGTCCGTCGCGATGCATTCCCGGCTCCCGCCGCGCGGCGGGGTGTCCTCACGGGCGAGAGCCTCGGCCGACCGGGCGGAGAGACCGGGGCACGGGACCGACACGGGCGCGAG